>JBFFXF010000039.1:0-35764 GCA_041569895.1 Planctomycetota bacterium
AGCAGACGCTGTTTCTCCGCTGCTGGTCCGAGGGCGGCAGGCACGACTTCTCCGTCGGTCATTGCGCCGCTGGCCCGAACGCCTTCGTCGCCTGCGAAAGCTCGGGCGCGCTCGACTTCAGCGGCCCGATCGAGAGCTGGGCCTCCGGTGTGCTGTACGACAACGTCCACATCGACGGCTCGGGGCTCCATCTGGAGAACCGATGGGGCGCCGACCAGGGAGCTGGGTGGTGCGCCGCCAACGGCGTCATCTGGCAGGCGACCGCCGCCGAGATCCGGTGCCTCAGTCCGCCGGGCGCCGCGAATCGCGCGACCGGCGTCTGGGGCGCGTGCACCGGCGACGGCGTGTTCGATCAGGTGAACGAGTTCGCCGAGCCGGTCTCTCTCTTCCGCTCGCAGCTCGCCGCGCGGCTCGGAAGCGAGGCAGCCGCCGCTCACCTCGGGCCGATCGGCCGACGCCACTTCGGCGCGACGAACCCGGGCGTCGCGCGCGCGAAAGCCCTCGTCGATGCGTCGAACCGTGCTGCCACGACGCTCCGTGAGGTGATCGAGAGCGCCGGCGAGCGGGAGCCGATTCCCGTCGACGGGAACGGCGTTCCCGAAGCTCCGACACCCGCCGCGGCCTCGCGCGACCGCTCGTCCCCGTCAGAAAACCGGCTGACGTTGACTGGCGGGCGGCTCCTCGTCGGCGACCGTCCGCTTCGAGGCGAGCGGTTCACGCCGATCTGGTGGCGCGGGAACATCCGGCCCGGCGAGGCGCCCTCCTTCGGCGCGGCGGTCACGCGATTCGTTCCGGGACGGGTCGGCCGCGGCTTCACCGATGACCTCGACGTGCTCACCGATGACATGATTGCCGCGGGCGTCGCCATCCTCGAGCACCACCACGGCCTCTGGTACGACCGCAGGCGGGACGACCACACGCGCGTCCGCCGCGCGAACGGCAACGTCACGCCGCCGTTCTACGAGCAGCCGTTCGCGCGCAGCGGCGAGGGAACCGCGTGGGACGGGCTCAGCAAGTACGACCTGACGAGGTTCAACCCCTGGTACTGGAGCCGGCTGCGCCGTTGCGCCGATCTCTGCGACCGGAAGGGACTCGTCCTCCTCAACCAGCACTACTTCCAGCACAACCTCCTCGAGGCCGGGGCGCACTGGGCCGACTTCCCCTGGCGCTCGGCGAACAACATCAACGACACGGGCTTCCCCGAGCCGCCACCCTACGCCGGCGACAAGCGCATCTTTCAGGCGCACCTCTTCTACGACGTCACCCACCCGCGACGCCGCGATCTGCACCGGAGGTACGTCCGGCAGTGCCTGGAGAACTTTGCGGACAACGCGAACGTCATCCACTCGATCGGCGCCGAGTTCACGGGTCCGCTCGAGTTCGTCGAGTTCTGGATCGACACCATCGCCGAGTGGAAGCGCGAGACCGGAAAGCCCGCCCTCGTCAGCCTGAGCTGCACGAAGGACGTCCAGGATGCCATCCTCGCCGATCCGGCCCGCGCCGCCGCGATCTCGGTGATCGACATCCGCTCCTGGTGGTACGGGAGCGACGGGAAGCTCCACGCGCCGGCGGGCGGCCAGAACCTCTCGCCGCGGCAGCACGCTCGCCGTTTGCGGCCGAGGCGACCATCCGCGGAGTCGAGACGGCGCGCCGTCCTCGAGTATCGAGAGAGGCACCCCGGGAAGGCCGTCCTGTTCGATGGCCAGCCGGTGCCGTGATCGAGCAAAGGAGCTCGGCTCCTCACTGCTCTCCTTGCCTCTCCCAGCGAAACTCCTCCGAAGCGGGGATGCCGGGGTTGAGCTCGCAGCCGGCGTCGGCGCTGTACTCGCCGCGAGCGGTGCCGTCGCCGGGCGGTTCGACGATCACCTTGCCGAAGCGATACGTCCCCTCACTCCACTCGCCCTCGTAGTGCCCGCGTTCCGGGATCCACTGGAGCGTGATTCGACCGACGTCCCGGCCGTAAGTGCTCGAGTACGTCCCCTCGAAGCCGCCCGACGGCCGTCGCTCGAGAACCACGACTCCCCAGCCGCCACCACCCGTCCATCGGCCCGCGAGGCCGAGCGATTGCGCGCGGGGCGTCTTCCAGACGGAAAGCACCGCCAGGGCGGAGACGGCCGTGGCGACGAGAAGCAGCGCCGCGACGACGGCGAGCTGCGCTCGCGATTTTCGGGATTGGCGCGGCACGCGAGCTTCCCTTGTCATGACGGGATGATAGCATGCGAGCAGAGACGGGCCGCCGACTATCGCGCCCGTTGGCGGGGAGATCTCGAGGATATGAGACGTGGCATGAAGCTGCGTGGCCGGATCACGGTGGCCGTTCTGTGGGCGCTGGCTCTCGGCGTCGGAGCGGCGCCGTCTCCGCCGCTTGACGCGCAGGAAGTGACGCGCACCGAGACCTTCGATCGCGATCCGCGCTGGATCGGCGTCAACAATCGCTCGGCGCGCGAGGCCGAGCCGGTGACGATTCGCCAGGACTTCGGATGGTCGCGCTCCGCCCGCGCGGGCGGCGAGCCCGGAGAGCTCGGCGGCTTCATCACACCGGCGGGCGAGGCGGCGTACTACGCGAAGGTCATCGAGCCGAAGTCCTTCGACACGCCGCTCGAGGCGTCCGGATCGCTCGCCTGCCCCGACGGCGCGTTCCACGTCCTGCTCGGTTTCTTCAACGCGGAGACGGTCAACGAGTGGCGCACGCCGAGCTCCATCGCCCTGCGCCTGAACGGCCGCGGCACGTTCTTCCACGCCCACGTCGAGTACTGCACGTCGAGGTGGCGCGCCGGGGGCGACACCACTCCGTTCCCGACCAGGGAGGACCCCGGGACCGGACGGCGCGCGCTGATCGGATTCCCGAGCGGCGGTCGCGTTCACCGCTGGAGCCTGCGGTACGATCCGGACGGCAACGAGGGGAAGGGAGTGGTCACGGCGACCCTCGGTGGCGAGACGGCGGTCTGTCTCCTCGAAGACGGTCACAGGGCGGACGGGGCGGTCTTCAACCGCTTCGGCATCATGACCGTCGTCAAGAGCGCCGACACCGGCGGCGAGGTCTTCGTCGATGACGTCACCGTCTGCGGGGAGCTCGAGGACTTCGATGACGATCCCCGCTGGGAGGGCCGGCGGAACCGCGAGACGTACCGGTCGCGCCTCGTGCGTCCCCGTTTCGACTTCGGGTTCACTCCGACGCGTTTTGCCGGCGGCAAGGAGTCGGGCGAGATCGGCGGCACGATCTTCCGCGGCGACTGTCGCTACCCCGAGCGCATGGCGTCCTTCGGCGGCGCCATCGGGCCGTTGACCCTCGAGAAGCCCTTACGTGCCTCCGGCAAGCTCGCGATGACGCGCGGCGTCACGGACAGCACGACGCTCTTCGGATTCTTCAACTCCGCGGCGAGCATGCGGCGAAACGATTCCCAGTCAGACGCGATCCCCGACAGCGTGGTCGGCATTCACATCGAGGGACCGAGCCGCGAGGGGTTCTGCTTCTATCCGGTCTTCCGCGCTCGCGGCGGCAACGGACGGGCCGCCCGCGCCGACGACTCGCCGCGCATCTTCCCCGACGGGGCATCGCACGAGTGGAGCCTGCGGTACGATCCCGCCGGCGCCGGCGGGAGGGGACAGATCACCGTCACGCTCGACGGCCGCACGGCGACTCTCGACCTCGAGGAGGGAACGAGGGCGAGCGGCACGCGCCTCGACCGCTTCGGCATCGTCACCTCCTGGATCGACGGCAACAGCCAGGATGTCTACTGGGACGATGTCGCGTTCACTGTGAGTCAGTGACCCGCGACCCGGATCTCTCCGCGCTGAGCGCGTGGAGTCGTTTCTTCGCGGATCCCCATCCCGTCGAGGCCAGGGCGACCGTGCCACTGCCGTACCGATTCGAGTCGGAGAACGTGGTGACCATCGATGGCTCGGGGAAGGCCGGCGTCGGCTATCACAAGACGCTGGCGCTCTACCGCGTCACCGACCGGGGCGCCGAGTAATCCTGCCGTCTCCGTCCCCGGTCCCGGTCGGTTTCCGACCACGACTCATGAGGAACACAGGAAAACTTACGAAGCCAGGAAGGCCCAATCGATGGCTCCAGCGAAGCTCACGAATCTGAGCCCCATCAGGCTTCCGTTTCCTGCTTTCCCGGGTTTCCTTGCTTCCTTGTGAATCGTCTCTTCGGGATGGGGCGGTATCTCCTCACTCGCACCCCGACCCGTTGCAGATCGCCAGCGTGTCCGGCTCGACGTCACGCCCGCAGTTGGCGGGGCCGGGGGCGGCGGGTGGCTCGTCGCGCAGGAAGAGGTAGGCGAGGATGATCGTGGCGTCGCTGATGTCGATGGTGCCGTGGTCGTCGACGTCGGCGGCGTCCGGGCACAGTAGCGGCGTGCCGCTGAGAAAAAGGGAGTGGAGGATCTTCACCGCGTCGGCGATGTTGACCGAGCCGGAGAAGTCGACGTCTCCGCGGCGGAAGATCGACGGGTCGATCCCCTCTCGCAGGCGCACGAAACTGACCACCTCGAGCGGCTCGATCTCCTCCAGGTTCTCGTCGAGCAGCCGCGCGCTCGGGCCGTCTTCCTCCCAGCCCTGCACGACGACGAGTGCGCCGACCAGGACGCCGTCGTAGTCGATCGGCGGGTCGAAGACCGCCCAGTGCTCGGGCGGCGGCTGGTCGTTGTGGTGTCCCGCGGTGTAGGCGAGGTGGAAGTAATCGTCGATGACCCGCGTCTCGTCGCCGAGCGTCACCCGGGCGCTCATCAGCTCGGCCGGTCCGGTGCCCTCCTCGAGGATCTGGAATCGCTCCTCGAAGTGCGCCGTGCTGCCGTCCTCGAACTCGACGTCGACGGTGTAGGACGGGAGGTGGCTCATGTCACACGGATTGAACGGCGCGTGGCAGTTGAGCGGGAAGTCGCAGAAGAGCGCCTCGCTGTAGAACAGGTACGGATTGATGGCGGGGGTGATGGCGAGCGGATCGAGCTCCACCTGCGGCGCGGCGAGCGGAATGAAGAGGTTGTGGATCGACACCTCGACGATCTCTCCGGGGGCGGCCTCGAACTCTTGCGTGGTGAGAAACGCGTAGCCCTCGCCCTGCCCGAAACCGCGGTCCTGGAAGATCGCCGTCCAGGTGCCGGGCCCCACGGGGGGAACTCGCGGGCCGTCGAGCTCGAACTGCGCCCATTCGAGGATGTTCGCCGGAGTCGTCCCGGAGGTCTCGAGCACGTGCACGCCCGGCCGGAATCCGACGATGATTTTCTGCTCCAGGATCGCGCGCGGGTCCTTGTTCTCGGCGAACCCGCCGCACGCGGTCAGGCCCTCGGGAACGGTGACGCGGAACTCGGGCGGCGGCTCGTCGGTGGTGGAGATGAGGAACGGACGCACCTGCTTGAAGCGCAGGCGGCCGTCCCGATCGATCTTGAACTCGAAGTCGAGCAGCACCTCGTCGCGCCGGTGCTCGCCGAGCTCGAATGGATAGCGCGCCTCGACGCTCGCCATCACCTCGCCCATCAGAAGCAGTTGCTCGTCGCTCAGGATGTAGGTGTCCGGCGGCACGAGGCTGCTCCGGCGGACGCGGAGGATGTTCGTGATGACGCCGTCCTCGAAGACCAGTATGTCCTTCTCCGCGATGACGCCCGGGTCGGTGAACACCACCGGCGTGTCCCCGAGCTGGACGTTGATCAGGAAGTTGCGGTCGCCGACGACGTCCGGATTGCCCGTGAACGCGACGCCGTTGGCGAGCTCATCGGGGAAGGCCTCCGAGACCAGCACCGCCATGTGCACGTCGGCGTGCGGGATGCGGAAGAACTCGCGCTCCTCGAACGCCCGGTAGTTCCAGAGGCTCGCCCACACCGCCTTCAGCGACCTGGCGATGCCGTCCTCCCGCGGGTCGGTCGGGTCGCACTGCGACGGTCCGTTGTCGCCGCTGTCGAGGTCGTCCGCGGCGCACCCCGACACCGAGCGGTACAGCCCGGCCCCGTTGAACTCGAGCTGGTCCTCGGCGTTGGACGACGATCGGAAGCGCACCTTCCTCTTCGCCGTTCCGAAGACGCGCACCACCTTCAGCGCGATGGCTCGCACGACGCCCGGGTCGACCGCGCCATCCTCGATGATCTCTCTCAGCCTGGCGAGCTCGACGAAGCGATACGTCGAGTCACCCTTGAACTCCGGCTCCTCGAGGAGCTCGGCGACGTACTCGCGGATGCTCACCGATCGCGCGGGGTCGGAGCGCGACGGCACGCGGTTCTCGTCGATGAACTGCAAGTAGTACGAGAACGGCACGACGAAGCCCGGCACCCGATGCTCCTCGGGCAGCAGATGGAAGAGGACGGCGAAGTTGCCGCCCTTGCCGCCGTAGCGAGTCACCAGGTCGATGGAGCCGTCGACCGGGATGTCCTCCATCGCGTCGAGCCTTCGGTAGTCCGCGTCGACGGCCGGCGGCGCGCCGAGGTTGGGCCGGTGGGATTCCCACCAGGCCTCCGCGTCGGCGAGCGTCACTTGATCGTCCACCTCGTATCCGGTGGTCCCGACGGTCAGCCGGACCAGCTTGCCGTCGAAGGGCGCGAACGCGTCGAGCGCGTCCTTGACGTAAGCGTTCGGCGTGCCCCGTCGCGCCGTGCGCACCGCGAGGTGGTCGAGCTCGGTCTGGATGGTGCCGGTGATGACTCCCGCGACGACACCCTCGATGTCGCGAGGCGCCTCCTCGATGACGAGGATGTCCTGGAAGCTGAACGCGCCGCGCTCGTTGAGCCGGTCGAAATCGCGCAGGGTGAGCACCTTGACCCGCCCGAAGTTCTCGGCGCGGGTGTACGGCACGTACGTGAACGTGTTGCTCCCGAAGGCGAAGTTGACCTCGAAACCGGGATCCTCCCAGCTCTCGGCTTCGCGAATCGCCGGACGCTCCTTGGGGGAGTACGCGACCGGACCGAGCGCGAACACCTCGCGAAGCTGATCGTGGACCCACCGCGCCTCCTCGAGGGTCGGCGGCTCCTCGGGGACGGTGAAGATCTCGAACCCGTAGGTCACGGGGTCGCCCTCGAAGACGAACAGCCTGCCGGCGAAGTACTGCCGCCCCTCGCGGCGCTCGACGAGTGCGAGGTATTCCGCGTCGGAGAGGCCGCTGAACTGGTCCGGGAACTCGCTCCTGAAGAAATCCGCGTGCAGCGGGTAGTGGTTGACGTTCTGGAAGAGCGTCGGCAAGAGGTCAGCGCCGCCGTCGGGCACCGGGACCGTGAACTTCGTCTGGCGCGCGACGATCGGCAGCAGGCTGGGCTTCGAAAAACGCGTCAGCTCGTCGACGGTGCCGATCCTCGTCAGCCATCCCTCGCCCTCGCCCCGCGGCGCGCCGGTGAGCGTCATGGCGACCGTCAGGAAACCGTTCCATGCGAGACCGATCACGGGCCACCTTCCTTCCGCGTACGGGAAAGATATCCGAAAAAACCGCGTCCCTTTGCGCTCCCCCGAGGGTATAGTGTAGGCCACAGAAGCCGGGTTTTGGAAGTCATTCCGGACGTCGTTGGGGGTTCGTCCCGAACGTACCACTGTCACTCTGAGTGCGAGGCGTGACCATGGGGACTCTTGAGAGCTCGGTCCGATCGGCCTTTCGCGTGCTCTGCGCGCTCCTTCTCCTTTCTCTTCACGCCACGGCGGCGGAACTGCGTTTCCGCGGTCCGTTCGGCATACCGAACACGCCGAGAGTCGTCACCGTGCACGCCGGCGACGTCGACGGCAACGGCAAGCTCGACCTGATCGCCTCGAACGGCAGCGGCACGGTCCTGGTGTTCCTCCAGGACACGGAGAACCGCAAGGTCTGGACGTCGGTCCCCGTGCGGGTCGGCGCGTCGTGCTTCTTCACGCGCGCGGGTGACTTCGACGGCGACGGCTTCGACGACCTCGCCGTGGCGGACAGCGGCTCGACGACGTACTACGTCCGCAGCCGCGGCGACGGCACGTTCGACGCCCCGGTCTCGCTGCGCCAGGCGCGAGGCGCTCGCTGGATCGCGGTCGGCGACTGGAACAAGGACGGCATCCTGGACCTCGCCTCCTCGAACCTCTCGAGCGGCACGCTGACGATCTTCGTCCACGACGGCGAGGGCAACTTCAGGCTCACCGGGAGCCCGCCGAGCCACCGCGAGCACACCCTCGAGGCGCTCGACTACGACGGCGACGGCAACCTCGACCTCGCCATGGGCACCGGCTTGCCCGGCATCCAGCTCCACCAGGGGCAGGGGGACGGCACCTTCAGGTTCCGGGGAACGGTTCCCGGCCACAACCAGCTCCTCGGGTGCGTGGAGTACATCGCCGTCGGCGACTTCAACAACGACGGCATGGACGACATGGCGCCGACGTGCATCGACGACCAGACCGCCTACGCCGGCATCAGCCTGGGGAACGCCAGGTACAGGCGAATCCTCAGGGATCCGTTCGCACCCGGCACGGAGTCGTCGGCGGTCGGCGACATGAACGGCGACGGCAACGACGACCTGGCCCTGGTCTCGAACGGCAGCACGCTGGTGAGGATCTACCTCGGCAAGGGCGACGGCACCTTCGACAGTCCCGTCCACTTCGGAAACACCGGAAATAAGCCGGTCTTCCTCATCGCCGAGGACCTCGACGCCGACGGCCATCTCGATCTCGTCTCCGCGGACAACGGCTCCTCCGGCCTGACGGTGTTCTACGGGCGCGAGGGCGAGCAGTTCCTGGAGTCGAGCCAGACCGTCAGCGGTTACGGGACGGCGAAGGACTACGCTCTCGAGGACTTCGACAAGGACGGTCTGCCGGACTTCTTCTACGCCGACTCGACGAGATCGTCGGTGAACGTGTATCTCAAGCCGGGGGTGTCGTCCGCGAACCGGCCGAGCTTCACCATCTCGACGGCGTCGCGGTACTCGCTGCTGGAAGTCGTCGACCTGAACGGCGACGGCATCCTCGATCTCCTCGGCGGCAACACGACCGACGACACGGTCGTCACGGCGCTCCTCGACATCGAGGGGAACGCGCGCAGCGAGCAATCGATGCAGATCGCGGGCAATCCGAAGGCGGTCGCCGCCGGGCACTTCGATGACGGTCCGACGATGGACATCGCCACCATCTGCAGCACTGCCGATGAGCTCGCGACGTTCCTCGGTCGCGGCGACGGTACCTTCGTCGCCGGGCAGACCATTGCGACGGCGGAGAATCCGAAGGGTTTCCACGTCGGTGACATCGACCGCGACGGGCGCTCCGACGTCGCCGTCGTCGGGTCCGCGTCAGTCGCGATTCACTACGGTCTCGAGGGCGGCGGCCTCGCGGCGGCAGAAGCATTGCCGGCGGAGGAGAGTGAACGATTCAAGGAGGTCAAGCTGTCCGATCTCGACGGGGACGGCAGAGTCGACGTGCTGGTGACCGAGTCTCGATCCAGATCCGTGCTGTTGTACAAGGGCAAGGGGCCGCGGGCCTTCGAGGAGCCGCGAGCCATCAGCCTCGGCGACGTGCCGCCGGGCCCGTTGGAGATCGTCGACATCGACCGCGACGGTCGCCTGGACATCGCCGTGGGGAACGCGCCGCTGCAGGTGGTCGCCCTGCTCTACAACCTCGGGGCGGATGAGTTCTCCGAGCCGCGGCTCGAGCGCGCCGGTGTCCCGGTCGCCAAGCTTCGCCTCGTCGACGTCGACGGCGATCGCGTCAACGACATCGTCGCGTTCGGCCGGTCGAGCACCGGTGTCAGCCTCGGTGTCTCGGATGGGCCGCCACCGCCGCCCGAGCCGACGTTCCACCGCGGCGATGCCGACGGTGACGGGAAGGTGGCGATCACCGACGCCGTGTCGACATTGAACTTCCTGTTTCAGGGCACCGCCGCGCCGTCGTGCCCCGATGCGGCGGACGCGAACGACGACGGCGACGTCAACCTCACCGATCCGGTGTCGGTCCTGAACTATCTCTTCCAGGGAGCCCGGCCGCCCGCTGCGCCCGGACCGAACGACTGCGGCGAGGATCCGACGCCGGACTCGCTGCCGGAGTGCACGTCGAGTTGCTGAGCGGTCGCCCGGGCCGGCCGCGCTATTTAGCGACACGCCGCGTCCGCGCACGGACGGAGGTCGTCGGGGGTCGCGTCCTCGCCGCAGCGGGCCGGACCCGGCGCGGCCGGCGGGTCGAGGCCGAGAAAGAGGTAGTGCAACAGCAGGACGGCATCGCCGAAGTTCACCGTGCCGATGTCATCCACGTCCGCCGCGTCCTCGCAGGCGAGCGAGTCGCCCAGGAAGACATGACGCAGGATGCCGACGGCGTCCGCGACGTTGACGCGGCCGGATGAATCGGCGTCGCCGCGCCGGAAGAGCCGCACCTCCTCGCCGCCGACGAGCTGGCGGCGAAAGAGAACGATCGCGGGGCGATCGAGCACCGAGAAATCCTCGCCGAGGAGCGCGGCCGTCGGCTCTTCCCCGATCTGGTTCTGCGCCACCGCGACGACCTTCACCCATCCGACGCCGGCCAGAGCGATCGGCGGATCCAGGATCGCCCAGAGCTCGGGAAACGGCGTGTTGTTGTGGTGCCCTGCGGTGTAGACGAGTCGCCAGTAGTCGTCGATCTCCTGCGTCTCGCCTCCGAGGGTCACCCGCGCATGGACGAGCTCGGCCGGCCCGGTGCCGACGGTGACCTCCTGGAAGCGCTCCTCGAAGCGGACCCGGTCGCCGCTCGCGAACTCGACGTCGATGCCGACGCGCGGCAGGTGATCGAGATCGCACGGCAGGATCCACGTGGTCACGGGGTCCGCGCCGTCCGCCGGGAAGGTGTACTCGAGCCGAAGGAAGTGCTCGCCGGTCGCCCAGGTCAGCGCCGGCGGATCGAGAACGATCTCGCGCGCGCCCTCGTTGGCCACGAAGAGCCCTCGCACGGCGACACGCGCGAGCTGCTCGCCGACGCGGAAGTCCTGGTGCGCGGAGTAGCGAAACCCGACCTCCGGGTTCTCCACCCGCTCCGCCCGCCAGACTCCCGGCCCGAGCGGAGCGAGACGCGGACCGCCGGGGGCGAGCTCGAGCCACTCGAAGACGTCGGCCGGGCTGGTGCCGTCGGGGCGGACCGTCGTCTCGCCCGCTCTCAGTCCGACGCGGGCCTTGGAATCGAGCACGGCGCGGCTCGGCCTGCTTTCCATGAAGCTCGCGCAGGCGACCGTGCCGCTGGCGACCACCAGCCGGAAGTCGAGCGGCTGGCCACCGCCGGAATCGGAGATCAGGAACGGCCGCACCTGCTTGAAGCGGATCCTCTCGGTGGTGCGGTCGAGCTTGAACTCGAAGTCGAGGAGCACCTCGTCGGGCTCGTGCATGCCGAGGTCGATCGGGAACCGGCTCTCGACGAGCGCCATCAGCGCGCCGAGCTCGCGCAGGTGGTCGTCGCCCAGAACGAGCGTCCCCTCGGGCACGAGCGACGAGGCGCGAGCCCGTATGATGCGCTCCACCTGACCACCGGCCATCTCGAGGACGCTCTTCTCGGCCACCACTCCGGGATCGGTGAACACCACCGGCGTGTCTCCCACCTGGGCGTTGACGACGAAGCGGCGGTCGCCGCGCACGGCCGGATTGCCGGTGAACGACACGCCGTTGGCGAGCTCGTCCGGGAACGCCTCCGAGACGAGGATCGCCAT
The DNA here is from genome assembly GCA_041569895.1 of Planctomycetota bacterium. Lineage (GTDB taxonomy): Bacteria > Planctomycetota > UBA8108 > UBA8108 > JACQVS01 > JBFFXF01. The sequence continues at coordinate 11,588 of JBFFXF010000039.1, forward strand.
CGCGGTCTCCCCGTGTGGGATCTGGAAGAAGTCGCGCTCCTCGTACGCGCGGAAGTTCCACAGGCTGGCCCACACCGCCTTCAGCGATCTGCCGACGCCGTCCTCGCGCGGATCGCTCGGATCGCAGCGCGACGGGCCGCCGTCCCCGACGTCGAGGTCATCCGCGGCGCAGCCCGAGACCGAGCGGTAGAGTCCGGCACCGTTGAACTCGAGCTGGTCCTCCGCGTTCGAGGACGAGCGGAAGCGCACCTTCTTCGTGCCGGTGCCGAATACGCTGACGATCCTCACGGCGATCGATCGGACGACGCCCGCGTCGACGTCGCCGTCCTCGATGATGTCCCGCAGGCGGGCGAGCTCGACGAAGCGACGTCTGGAGTCGCTGCGGAACTCGGCGTCCCCGAGCATCGCGGCGATGTACTCGCGAATGCTGACGAGCCGCCCGGGATCGGTGCGCGACGGAGTGCGATTCTCCTCGATGAACTGCACGTAGTACGCGAAGGGCACCAGGAGGCCGGGCACGCGGTGCTCCGCCGGCAGCAGGTGAAAGAGGCGGACGAAGTTCGCGCCCTTGCCGCCGTAGCGCGTCACCGGATCGACGGCGCCGTCGGGATCGACGGAGTCGACCGCGTCGAGGCGGCGGTAGTCGCGATCGACTGCAGGCGGCGCGCCCAGGTCGGGGCGGTGCGCCGCCCACCATTCCTCGGCCTCGGCCAGCGTCACCTGGTCGTCGACCTCGAATCCGGCGACGTCGACCTGCAGCCGCACGAGCTTGCCGTCGTACGGCGCGAACCTCTCGACGGCGTCCTTCACGAACGCGTTCGGCGTGCCTCGCCTCGCTGTGCGGATGGCGAGGTGGCCGAGCTCACTCTGGATGCTCCCGGTGATGACGCCGGCGATGACGCCCTCGATGTCCGCCGGGGCCTGGCCGAGAACGACGATGTCCTGCGAGCCGAATCCGCCGCTCTCGTTCGCCGCGAGGAACTCTTCCGGCGTGAAGACCCTGACGCGGCCGAAGTTGGTCGCGAGCGTGTAGGGCAGGTACGTCACGTCTCCGAGGTCGCCGAACGAGAAGTCGATCTCGAACTCGGTGTCCTCCCAGTCGCGCGCGCGCCGGATCGCTTCCGGATCGCGCGGAGCGTACGAGAGGGCGCCGAGCGCGAACACCGGCGTCAGCCGTCGGAACACGGAGGCGACGTCCTCGGGACCCGGCAGCTCGTCCGCGTCGAGCAGCGGCGTGAAGATGTCGAAGCCGTACTCGGGGCCGTCCCGTCTATCGAAGCGAAAGATGGTGCCGGCGAAGTAGCTGCGCGTCTCCCCCGTCACGAGCTCGAGGTACTCGTCGCCCCCGAGCCCGGGAAAGCGATCGGGAAACTCCGCGGCGAGGAACTCCTGGTGGAACTTGTAGACGTCGACGTTCTGGAAGAGCGGCGGCAGGAGATCGGGATCGTCGCTGGCCGGCACCAGGAACTTGGTGATGCGATCGACGCCAGGGAGCGAGCGTTCCGGGATCGAGAAGCGCTCGAACTCCTCGGCCGTGTTGATGCGTCTGGTGTAGCCGACACCCTCCTGCGCCGGCGCCTCGGCGCCGAGGGCGAGAACCAGCGCGAGAGCCGGCGAAGAGCTCCACGAGAGTAACGAACGACAACGGGACGTCACGACCCTCCTCCCGGGCACCGATGCGGTGATCGAACGCAGTGCCATTCCATTCTGCCACAGCGAATTCGTTCCTCCCACCATCGTGTCGGGCTATATATACAACGTGCGCCGCCGCTGCTCGTCTTGACCGTCGGTCGCGGGACCTGTACACTCGGCCTCTCAGGGGATCTGGTTTTGGTCTGAGAAAGGGAGCTTCCATGCGCCGAGCAGCGTCGCGCTTCACCATTGCCACGACCGTTTCATGCATCGTCGCATGCACATGGTTGCTCTGCGCCGGACCGGCGCTTCGCGGGGAGGACTGCAACCTCAACGGCATCGACGACACCGACGACATCGCCGCCGGCACGAGTCGGGACTGCGATTCGAACGGCGTTCCCGACGAGTGCCTGCTCGTCGGCCGCGACTGCAACCGCAACGGCGTGCCCGACGACTGTGACATCGAGACCGGTACGAGCCTCGACTGCAACGAGAACGGTCAGCCCGACGAGTGCGACATTCAACACGTCGTCACCTTCGGAGCGCCGACGACCTACGCGGTCGACGTCAGCCCGTTCTCGATCCCGGCGATCGACCTCGACAAGGACGGCGACCTCGACCTCGTCACCGCCAACCGCGGCGCCGGTTTCCTGTCGGTGTTCATCAATCGCGGCGACGGCGTGTTCGACGCGCCCTTCCCGCACGCTGTCGGCCGGAGGCCGCACCACATCGCCGTCGCCGACCTGAACGACGACGGCAACCTCGACCTCGCGGTCGGCAACCGCGGGTCGGGGGAGGTGTCGGTCGTTTTCGGGAAGGGGGACGGGACGTTCGAGGAGACGGTGAACTACCGGACCAGTCCGGACCCGGCCTCGGAAGACTGCGCGCCGCGCACGGTCGTTCCCGTCGATCTCGACGACGACGGCGATCTCGACCTCGGCGTGGCGAATCGCGGGCCCGAGGGGCAGGACGTCATCGAGGGCGACTTCACGGTCCTCGAGAACGACGGCACGGGCGTCTTCACCAAGAAGGATTTCAACATCCCGCTCGGCGTCAGGACACTCGGGGCGGCGTCGTTCGACTTCGACGAGGACGGCGATCCGGACATGGCGGTCACGGTCGGCGCGAACTCCGATGTGGTGCTGCTCGCCAACGAGGGCGACCTCAACTTCTCGATCACGCGGCGACTGCCCGTCGGCGAGAACCCCTCGGCGGTCGTGCCCGTCGATCTCGACGAGGACGGGGATCTCGACCTCGTGGTGACGAACGAGCGCGCGGACACGCTCTCGGTCCTCGAGAACAGGGGCAAGGGGGACTACGCCGACCAGATCGTCTATCCGACGGGGGACTTCCCGTCGATGGCGCTGGTGCTCGATCTCGATCTGGATGGCGACGTCGACGTCATCACGTCGAACGAGCGCAACTGCAACGTGTCGATCCTCTACAACCGCGGCGACGGCACGCTCGAGCCCGCCATCGGGCTGTCGGTCGGGGCCATCGACCCGAACACCGTGAGTGTCTCCGACCTCAATGGCGACGGCCACCTCGACATCGCCACCTCGAACGAGCGCGCCAACAACATCTCGATCATCTTCGGCCGCGGTCCCGGGCAGTGGTTCACGGATTACCAGCTGCCGGTGTTCCAGGAGCTGCCGCCGCCGGCCAACCGTTCCCTCTCGGCGCTGGCGGGCGCCGATCTGGACAGGGACGGCGACCTCGACCTCATCGCCGCCAAGAACCTCTCGAACCAGGTGGCGATCCTGCTCGGCAACGGTCGCGGCCAGTTCACGGTGGGGCCGAGTCTCGCGACCGGCGAGACGCCGACCGACGTCGCCGCGCGCGACCTCGACCGGGACCGTGACATCGACCTCGTGGTGACCAACGCCGCCTCGGGGGACGTCTCGGTGTTCTTCCAGCAGGCGAACGGCGAGTTCGCCGACGCGGTCTCGATTCCCGCCGGGGCGGACCCGTCCGCCGTGGTCCTGGCGCCGATCGACGGCGACGCGCTCCCCGACATCGTCGTCACCAACGCGGCGATCTTCGGCGGGGAGCCGAGCCTCTCGATCCTCGCGAACCGGGGAGGCGGGACGTTCGCCGCGGCCGTCGACGTGCCGGTGGCGGAGGTCCCGAGCGACGTGGTCGCCTCCGACCTCGATGCCGATGGCGATCTCGACCTCGCCGTGACGAACGAGCGGCCCAACCTGGTCACCGTGCTGCTGAACGACGGCTCGGGCGCGTTTCCGACCTCGGCGACGCACGCCGTCGGCGAGGATCCCGGCGGCATCACCGCGAGCGACCTCGACGGGGACGGCTTCCCCGATCTCGCGGTGATGAACACCCTGGTGGCCTCCGTGTCGGTGCTCATCAACCGCGGGGACGGCACCTTCGCCGACGCGGTCAACTACGAGGACGCCGGCGAGGGGCGGGCGATCGTCGCCGTCGACCTCGACAAAGACGGTGACCTCGACCTCGCCACCGGCAGCATGACCGTGTTCCTCAACGAGGGCGACGGCACGTTCGCCGCGCCGATCGATTTCCCGCTGCTCGGCAACGCGGTCTCCTCCGTGGTGGCCGATTTCGACGGCGACCGCGCCCTCGACGTGGCGACGGCGACCGAGGCCGTCCTCTCGGTGCGGTTCAACCTCACGCAGCGCAGCTTCAACCCCGATCTCGACCGCGACGGCGTCCCCGACAACTGCCAGCGCGACTTCCGGCGCGGCGACTCGAACGCGGATGGCGCGGTCGACATCGCCGACGCGCTGGAGTCGCTGCGATTCATCTTCAAGACCGGCCCGCCGCCCGCGTGCATGGAGGCGGCCAACGCGAACGACGACCGGGCGGTCAACGTCACGGACGCGGTGTTCCTGCTCAATTTTCTCTTCCTCGGTGGCGCGTCGCTTCCGGCCCCCGGGGCCATGGAATGCGGTCGCGACCCCGCAGAGTCCACGAACAACCTTGGCTGCAGGTCGTACGAGAGGTGTTGAGCCGCGAGTCGGACCCGGATCCGGAATGACCGTGCACGTCGCGTCGCGCCCGGGACCGATCGGGAGCGCCGCGCTGCTCGGGATGGTCTGCGTCCTGCTCCTGGCTGCCGACGCGATCGCGGTGGCCCAGCAACGCGCCGCCGTGGTGGAGGACATCAATCCCTTCGGCCGCTTCCTCACTCTCGGCGACTCGACCGCGCTCGGCGATCGCGTGTTCGTCGCCGCCAATGATGGCGCCACCGGCTCGGAGCTCTGGGTGGTCGAGGGCGAGCCACCCGCAATCAGGCCGTTCATCGAGCTGCGCGCCGGCCCGGCCGGCTCCGCTCCGGCGGAGCTCATCACATCGGGTGACGTCTTTTACTTCGCCGCCGACGACGGCGAGCGCGGCGAGGAGCTCTGGAAGAGTGACGGCACCGCCGACGGGACCGCGCTCGTGAAGGACATCCGCGAGGGCGCGGCGGGATCCGGGCCGGCCCATCTCGCGGTTCACGATGGACTGCTCTACTTCTCCGCCGACGATGGCGCACGGGGCCGCGAGGTCTGGGTGAGCGACGGCACGCCGGAGGGCACGGCGCTGCTCGCGGACCTCCGACCCGGCGCCGCGGGGTCCGATCCGGCGGATCTCGTCGCGTCGGCGGGGCAGCTCATGGTCAGCGCGGACGACGGCGTCGCGGGGCGCGAGCTGTGGGTGCTCGAGATCGGGAACGGCGCCCCGCCTCGACTCGAGGATCTCCGCGAGGGGCCCTCGGGCTCGGACCCGCGCGAGCTGACGCTCGTCCACGACACGCTCTTCTTCACCGCCGAGACCGACGCCGACGGGCGCGAGCTCTGGCGGCGAACCGGGCTCGGTGAGGCCGCGGTCTTCATCGACATCGCGCCGGGTCCGGAGAGCTCCGCTCCCGCCGACCTGGCGGCCGTCGACGGCGTGCTCTTCTTCAGCGCCGACGACGGCATGAGCGGTCGCGAGCTCTGGTCGACCGGCACCGGGGGCGCGCTCGCGCGGCTCGTCACCGACATCCTCCCGGGCCCGACCGGCTCGTCACCGTCGTCGATCACGCCTCTCGGGACGCGCGTCTTCTTCCAGGCTCGCGACGAGACCCGCGGCGCCGAGTTGTGGGTCTCCGATGACACGCCCGGGGGCACGCGGCTCGTCAAGGACCTGCGTCCGGGTCGCCTCGGCTCCGCTCCGACGAATCTGCTGGCGCTGGGAGAGCGCCTCTTCCTGATCGCGGAGGACGGCATCAACGGCCGTCAGCCATGGATCAGCGACGGCACCGAGGAGGGCACGGCGCGCGTGCGCGTCGCTCCGGGGATTCCGACGCAGTCGTCGAATCCGCGTTCGCCGGTCGAGCTCGACGGCGACCTTCACTTCGGCGTCTTCGACGGGCTGTGGCGCACCGACGGGACGTCCGCGGGCACGGTCAAGCTGCGCGAGCTCTTCTTCGGCGGCGGCGCCGGAGGCTTCACCGGCTTCATCCTCCGCGTCGACGGCATGCTGCTCCTCGGCGCGCAGACGCCGCAGGAGGGCTTCGAGCTCTGGTCGAGCGACGGCACGACCGAGGGCACGATGATGGTGAAGGACATCTTCCCCGGACCGTCGAGCTCGAACGCCTCCGAGGCCGTGCTGGCGGGACGCACCGTTTTCTTCAGGGCCGACAACGGCACGGTGGGGCAGGAGCTCTGGCGCAGCGACGGCACTCCGGGCGGCACGCGGCTCGTCGAGGACATCCTCCCCGGTCCGGTCTCCTCCGCGCCGGTCTTCCTGACCGCGCTCGGAGACAGCGTCCTCTTCAGTGCCGACGACGGCGAGCGCGGCCAGGAGCTCTGGATCGGCGACGACGACGGCGCGAGTCTCGTTCGCGACATCTTCCCGGGCGCCGAGGGTTCCGTGCCGAGCTCGCTGACGGTGGTCGGTGACGTCGTGTTCTTCAGCGCCGACGACGGCGAGCACGGGGCCGAGCTGTGGCGCAGCGACGGCACCGCGGATGGAACGGTCCTCGTCAGGGACATCTTCCCCGGTCCCGACGGCTCGATCCCGGACGCGCTGGCCGCCGCCGGTGACGCGCTCTACTTCAGCGCCGACGACGGCGTCCACGGCGCGGAGATCTGGCGCAGCGATGGAACCGAGAGCGGCACGGTTCTCCTCGCGGACGTCTTTCCGGGACCGGGGAGCTCGTTTCCCGGGCTTCCCGTCGCGGCGGGTTCGACGATCTACTTCAGCGCGGGTGACGAGGACCGCGGCGTCGAGCTCTGGCGCACCGACGGCACCCCCGGCGGAACCGCGCTCCACGCGGACATCGCTCCCGGCTTCCTCGGCTCGTTTCCCGAGGCGCTCCTCGCGGTCGACGGCAGGCTCTTCTTCAGCGCCGACGATGGCGTCAACGGCGCCGAGCTCTGGACCACGGTCGACGCCGCGGGCGGAACCGAGCTGGTGCAGGACCTCGCCTCCGGTCCCGCTGGCTCCCGGCCGGCACCGCTCGCCGTCGTCGGAGACACGCTGTACGTCGCGGCCGATCACCCGGTCGACGGACGCGAGCTCTGGGCGATGACGCTCGAGCGCGGCGGTCTGCGCGGCGACGTCGACGGCGATGGAAAGCGCAACGTCACGGACGCCGTCGTGCTCCTCGTCTGTCTCTTTCGCGGCGGCGACTGCGATGAGGGCTGTCGGTCGGACGCGGACCGGGACGGCGCGCGCAGCGTCGCCGATGCGATCTTCCTCCTCAATTACCTGTTTCGCAGCGGCCCCGCTCCGGGACGCTGCCCGCCGTCGTGACGGGCGTGACGGGGGATTTGCTGGACCGGCGGAGGCGTAAGCGCTACCCTCCGGTCATCCGATCAGTTTCCCCGGTGAGAGAGAAACCATGACCATCCAGCGTCCCGGTCTCGTGCTGTGGTGTCTCGTGTGTCTGTCCGGTCCCCTGCTTGCGCGCGGTGACGGCACGTTCGTCTCGCCGTTCGTCATCACCAACGCGGGACGGCCCGGCCCCGCGACCGTCCACGCCGGCGACCTGAACGACGACGGCAAGCTCGACCTCGTCACCGCGAATGGCTCGCCGAGGATCCTGGTCTACTTCCAGAGCCCGTCGAGTCGCGAGGAATGGAGACAGCTCCCGCTGCCGGTCGGCTCGCAGGTCTGGTTCGTGCGCGCGGCCGATTTCAACGGCGACGGGCTCGACGACATCATCGCCTCGGACATCAGCGCCACGGCCTTCTTCATCGAGAGCTTGCCGGGGGACCGCTTCAACCGGCCGAAGGCGATTCCGGAGGCCCGCGGAGCGCGGTGGTCGGCGATCGGCGACTGGAACAACGACGGCAATCTCGACTTCGCCACCGCGAACATCTCGGCGGCCGATCTGACGGTCTTCCTCGGCGACGGCGCCGGCGGATTCGAGTTCAGCCAGAGGCTCCCGGGCTCGCGCGAGCACACGCTCGAATCGCTCGACTACGACGCCGACGGCAACATGGACCTCTTCCTGGGCACCGGGCTCACGGGGATCTGGGCGTACCAGGGCCTCGGCGATGGCACCTTCGAACTGCGGAATCAGTTCGAGCACATGGGCTGCGTGGAGTACCTCGCCGAGGTCGGTCACTTCGCCGACGGGGAGTACATCCTGCACGGCGACCTCAACAACGACGGCAGGGGCGACCTCTCGCCGACCTGCGTCGAGACCACCAGCGTCTCGGCGGGGATCAGTCTCGGCGACGCGACCTTCGAGGAGACGCTCGAGACGCTCGCCGGGCCTGGCGTCGACTCGACGGCGATCGCCGACCTGAGCCGCGATGGAAACCCCGACCTCGCCATCGCCTCGAAGGGCTCGACGACGCTGCTGGTGCACCTCGGAAAGGGCGACGGGCATTTCGAGCCGGAGCCGGTGGAGTTCGCGCCGACGGGGAACACGCCGGTCTTTCTGGTCGTGCGCGACCTCGACGGCGACGGGTTCCTCGACGTCGTCTCAGCCGACAACCTCTCCTCGACCCTGACCATCTTCTGGGGGAGTGACGGCGATCGCTTTCTCGAGTCGACGACGACGATCTCGGGATACGACGCCGCGAAGTCGATGGCGACGGCCGATCTCGATGGAGACCTGTCGCCGGATCTCTTCTTCCCGCGGTCCGATCGGCCGGAGATCCAGGTCTACCTCGGGCCGGGCAAGGCCGTCCCGTCGGCGCCCTCGCGCGTCATCCGCACCGAGAACACCTTCACGCTTCTCGAGACCGTGGACCTCGACGGCGACGGCACGCCCGATCTGGCGGGCGCCGATCCGATCACCGGCAAGGCGCTCGTCGCCCTCCTCGATGGTGAGGGCGCTGTCCGCGGCGAGGTCGCTCTCGAGGCCGGCATCGCGCCGTCGTCCGTGGAGGTCGGCGCCCTCGATGAGGGCTCGACGCCGGACATCGCGGTGCCGTGCAAGGGGTCGAGCCATATCGCCGTCTTCGTGGCGGGGGAGCCCGGGGTGTACGGGCGGGCGCGGATCGTGCCGACGGTGCGCAGGCCGAACGCCGCCGCCATCGGAGACTTCGATGGAGACCAGCGCGCCGACCTCGCCGTCATTGCGGACACCGAGGTCGCGGTGCACTTCGGCCGCGGCGGCGGAGACTTCGGGCCCGCGGTCGTCATCGCGAGCGACACGACGAAGGCGTTCAGGGACGTCGCCGCCGGCGATCTCGACGGCGACGGGCGCCTCGACGTCCTGGTCACCGAGTCGAGCACGCTGAGCGTCCTCTTCCTCGGCGGCCTCGGCAACCGCGAGTTCGGCGAGCCGGTGTCGATCAAGCTGCGCGGCGAGCCCGGCAGCGTCGTTCCCGCGGACCTCGACGAGGACGGCCGGCTCGACCTCACCATCTCGAGCCCGAGCGGCAGATCCGCGGCGGTCCTCCTCAACCGGGGAGGCCTCGAGTTCCGCAGCGCGGTCTACGGGCTCGGCATCGTCCCGGTGGCGCATCGCGTCGTCGACCTCGACGGCGACGGGGCGATGGATCTGGTCGCCTTCTCGGCCACTTCCGCGACGGTGCTTTCCGGGCGCGTCGACGACTCCCCGGAGCCGCGCTTCCGCCGCGGTGACGTCAGCGGGGACGGAGCGCTCGCCATCAACGACGCCATCGTCGTCCTGCAGTTCCTCTTCCTCGGTGGAGCGGCGCTCGGCTGTGACGACGCCGCGGACGCCGACGACGACGGCAGCGTCAAGATCACCGACCCGATCGCCATCCTGTCGCACCTCTTCCTGGGCGCGAGCGCGCTGCCGCCGCCCGGACCGGCGGAGTGCGGCGAGGACACGACCGAGGACGGGCTCGGCTGCGAATCTGGCTGCCCGGAATAAAGTGAGGCAACGCGGTGGACCGGCGTCCCGCCCTTTCCTGTTTCCTGCTCGGCGTGGCGCTGGCCGCCCCGGTTGTCCCCGCGGCGACCGCTTCCGCCGCCGACTGCAACGGGAACGCGATCATCGACCTGGAGGAGATCGCCAGCGGAACGAGCGCGGACTGCAACGACGACGGCATCCCCGACGAGTGCCAGACCGAGAATCGCGACTGCAACCGCAACGGCATCCTCGACGTCTGCGACCTGCTGACCGGCTCGAGCCCCGACTGCAACGAGAACGGTGTTCCGGACGAGTGTGACGTCCACACCGTCGCGGTGTTCCCCGCGCCGGTGACGTACGCGGTCGAGCAGAGCCCCTTCTCGATCCCGGTCGCCGATTTCGACGGGGACGGCGACGTCGATCTCGCCACGGCGAACCGGGGCTCGGGGAGCATCTCCGTGCTCTCCAACCGCGGCGACGGAAGCTTCAACACCCCGGTGAGCTATCCCGTCGGCAGCGCGCCGCAGGCGATGCAGGCCATCGACGTCGATGGCGACCGCGCGGTCGACGTCGTGGTGGGCAACCGCACCTCGGACGATGCTTCGATCCTCTACAACCGGGGCGACGGCACCTTCGAGGACGCCGTCTCGCTCCAGACCGGCTCGTCGCCGATCTCCGTCGCGGGGGGCGACATCGACGGAGACGGCGACGTCGATCTCGCCATCGCCAACTGGGGCTCGGCGAGCATCTCGATCTTCCTCAACCGCGGGGAGCGAAGCTTCGACACGCCGCCGGCGCTCGCCGTCGACGCCGAGCCGATCACCGTGACGCTCTTCGACCTCGACGGCGACCGGGACCTGGACATGATCGTCACCGTCCAGTCGAGCGGCAAGGTCGCCGTGCTCGCGGGCGACGGGCAGGCGGGTTTCACGCCGGCGTGGGACATGCGCATCAGCGACGAGCCGTTCAGCGTCACCGCCGCCGACCTCGACGGCGACGGCGTTCTCGACCTCGCGGTGACGTCGCACGGCGCCAACACGGTGACGACGCTCATCAGCGACGGGCGGGGAATGCTGTCGTTCGGTCAGCGCAGGGACTACGACGTCGGCGACACGCCGTCGACGGTCATCGCCGGTGATCTCGACGGCGACCGGGACCTCGACCTCGTCACCTCGAACGAGTTCTCGAACAACGTCTCCGTGCTTCTCAACCGCGGTGACGGCGTGTTCGACGAGGCGCGGGGGTACTCGGTCGGCGCCATCGACGCCAACGCCGTGTCGGCGACCGACGTCGATCTCGACGGCGACCTCGACCTGGTGACCTCGAACGAGCTCGCCAACAACGTCTCGGTGCTCGAAAACATCGGCGGCGGGCGCTTCTTCTCGGACGTCATGGTGCCCATCCCGGGCAACCCGTCCTTCGTGCGCGGCGCGGACCTCGAGCCCGACGGCGACATCGACCTCGTCGTCGTGCAGCGGGCCGCCGGCTCGATGCTCGTCTTGCTGAACAACGGGCGCGGCGCGTTCCGCGCCGGACCGGGTCTGGCGATCGGCGCGCGGCCAACGGCCGTGCACGCCGGAGACCTCGACGGCGATCGGCGCGTCGACCTGGCGGCCGCGGACGCGGAGACCGGCACGCTGTCGCTCTTCTTTCAGAGACGGGACGGCTCGTTCGCCGGGGCGCGCACGGTCCCGGCCGGCGAGGAGCCCACCGCGATCGCCGCCGCCGACGTCGACGGGGACCGGCGCGTCGACCTCATCGTCGCGGGCGGCTCGGTCTTCGGGGGCAGCTCGGGCGTCTGGCTGCTGACGGGACTCGGCGCCGGGGCGTTCTCCGAGCCGCTCCTGATCGCCGAGGGCTCGCTGCCGAGCTCGCTGGTCGCCGCCGATTTCGATCGGGACGGGGCCGCGGACCTCGCCGTCACCAACGAGCTCTCGGGCGAGCTCTCCGTCTTTCTCAACGACGGCCGGGGCCGATTCGGCGAGCCCGAGAACCACGAGGCGGGCGCCGCGCCGACCGACGTGCGCGCCGGCGACCTCGACGGTGACGGTTTCCCCGACCTCGCGGTCGCGGACGCGGCCGCAGGCATCATCACCGTGCTGCTCAACCGCGGTGACGGCAGCCTCGAGGAGGCCGGGCGACACGACGGCTCGGGCGCCTCGATCGAGGCCCTCGATGTGGACGGCGATGACGACCTCGACCTGGCCACCGGCAGCCTGCGCGTCTTCCTGAACGAGGGGGACGGCACGTACGAGGATCCGCTCTCCTTCACGCTCGGCGGCAACGCGTTCTCGACCTTCGCCGCCGATCTCGACGGCGACGGCGACGCCGACCTGGCCACGGCGACCGGCACCGTGCTGTCGCTGCGATTCAACCTCAGCGCGAGCGCCTTCAGCGCCGACGAGAACGGCGACTCCGTCCCCGACGAGTGCTTCGCCGTCTTCCGCCGCGGCGATGCGAACGACGACGGCATGGTCGACCTCTCGGACGCGCTCCGCATCCTCGATCACCTCTTCCGCGGCGCCCCCGGGCTGCCGTGCAGGGAGGCCGCCAACGCGAACGACGACGGCCGCATCAACATCACGGACGCCATCGCGATCCTCAACTTCCTCGTCCTGGGAGGCCCCGCGCCACCACCCCCGGGCCCCACGGACTGCGGCCCCGACCCGCGCGCAGCAGTCAGCAACCTGGGCTGCGTCAGCGCAGCGACGTGCGGCCATCCTTGATATGCCCCGACCACTGTCCCGGTCCCGGCCCCAACCGGCCAGGGGAGGGCTGAAATCTGCCATTGAATCCTGCCATGGAATGTGTCATACTTTTTGCAGCCATGAACCATCAAAACCTGCACGTCCCGCTGCCCGCGGATCTTCACTCGGAGCTTCGGGCGGAGTCGGAGCGATCTGGCCAGCCGTTGACCGAGCTGGCTCGCGAGGCGATCCGGGCGCTTCTCAGGAAGCGCAAGCGCGACTGCATCCACCGCGACATCGCCGCCTACGCCGCGACGGTAGCCGGTGTGGACGATCTCGATCCGGCGCTCGAAGAGGCCTCGGCCGAGCACCTGATCGAAGTGGACGCGGAGAATGAAGCGGGGTGAGCTTTGGCTCGCGGACCTTCGGCCCCGCTCGGGTGCAGAGCAGCGGGGCGTTCGCCCGGTCATCGTGGTTTCACATGACGGCTTCAACACGACGCCGGGTTGGCGTTCCGTGATCGTGGTTCCCGTTTCTACCTCGGGAAAGCAGGCTGCTCGCGGGCCCACGGCGGTGCCGCTCGTCAAGGGTACCGGGGGCCTCCGCAAGGACAGCGTGGCGCTGTGCCATCAGGTGACCACCCTCGACAGGGCGAAGCTCACTCAGCGCATCGGCTCTCTCAACTCCGATGAAATGACGCGTCTGGAGGAGGGGATCAAGGCGGCGCTGGATCTCAGCGAGGGCACATGATGCAACGGCGAAAACCCCGGCCGTCGCGCCCGTCAGTTGTCGCGCCACGAGGTGGACTCCGGATGGTAATACGGCCTTCTTTCGCTGCGAAGACCTCACCGCGCCCAGCCGCGGAACGTCTCGACGATCCTCGCCGCCGTCTCGGGGCCGACTCCCGAGACCTTCATCAGGTCGCGGACTCCGAGTCGGCTCAGCTCGCTGAGCGACCCGATTTTCTCCGCGATGGCGAACGCTCGCTCGCGGCCGACACCGGGAAGCTCCAGCAGGACATTCAGCGCGTCGCGGGGTAGCCGCTCCGTGGGCTGCCCGTGACCCTCTCCGGTAGAGCGCTCGAACGCTCGACGGCGCCGGGACTCCCGTCGGGCCTCCTGAGCGGCGAGGTGGCGAATCAAGGAAGCGGTATCGGGCAAGTCCTCTGTCACCAGGACCGGGATCCGGAAGCCGACGGCGAGCGCAAGCTGCGCCCCGCGGAGCGGGCCGGGTCGGATTCTCTCGGACAGAACGGACGGGTCGCCCTCCAGGATGAGCACCGGTCGGGCCACCGACGCGGCGAGACGCGCAGCCTGACGGAACAGACGGCCGTCGACCAGCGACTCGACGTAGTCGTCCACGGTCTTTCGTTCGATACCCACTCGGTCGCCGACGGCCACGTCTCCGGCGCGAAGCCTTTCCACGTGGACGTCTGCCCAAAGTCTCGACAGAAGGTCGGCGAGGCCACAGCACGACTCGTTCGCATCGACGACGATTCTCACAGTGTCACTCTCTCGTTTTACCTCGAGGAGATCGCGCCGAGCGCGCGCGGGAGGGGGGCAGGGTGGCGACACGCGAGATGGTAGCTGCTGTCGATCGAATCGCCAGGCGGGACACGGAGGTCGTGCAGGGGTCTCACGTTTGCGAGGCCCGCCTTCCCGCTTATGATGAGACCCCATGCCACCCGATCGTCGATTCCCCCGCGCGACCCTCATGCTGATCGTGACCCCGGTGCTCTTCTCGCTGGCCGCCTCGCTCGCGCTCGCGGCGCCGCAGTCCCCTTTTGACGGGGTGGCGGCGAAGAAGGCGGTCTACGAGGCCCATGCCCTGACTCACGCCGGCGATGCGCGGGCCGGCCTGGCGCTGTTTTTCGATCGGGAGCGGACCGCCTGCGTCACGTGTCACCGCGTCAACGGCGAGGGTGGCGCCGTCGGGCCGGATCTGTCGCGGATCGGCGGCAAGTTCGATCGGCCGCACCTGATCGAGTCGCTGCTCGAGCCCTCGCGCCAGATCGTCGAGGGGTTCCGGGCGAGCGTCGTCGTCACCGCCGACGGGAACGTCACGACCGGCGTCGTCACCGAGGAGTCCGCGCAGAGCGTCACCATCGCGGACGTCGACGCGAAGCACCACGTGATTCCGGCGGCCCGGATCGTCAGTCGCCAGGTGAGTCCCGTCTCGCTGATGCCCGACGGGCTCACGGACACGCTGAGCCCGGCCGAGCTCACCGATCTCGTCGCCTACCTCGAGACGCTGCGTCCCGGCGGCAAGCCGAAGTTCGGCGCGGGCGTCGTCGGGCCGGTGAAGCTGCGCCCCGGGTTCGAGATCGAGACCGTCGCGACCGGACTCACGGGCTGCACCGCGCTCGAGACGACCCCCGACGGGCGCGTCTTGATCTGCGAGCAGACCGGCTCGCTCCGCGTGGTCCGCGACGGGCAGCTCCTCGAGAAGCCCCTTCTGGTGGTCCCCGTCGACCGCACCTGGGAGCGAGGGCTCATCGGCGTGACGGTCGCCCCCGATTTTCCGGAGACGCCGCACGTCTACGTCTGCTACGTCGCCGCGGAGCCGTATCCGCATCACCGCATCAGTCGCTTCACCGCCGACGGCGACGTCGCCGTGCCGGGAAGCGAGGAGGTCCTGCTCGAGGGTGATGATCAGCGCCAGCTCGGCGGCAACGTTCCGGCGGGGCACCAGGGCGGGGCGCTGCACTTCGGGCTCGACGGCAAGCTCTACGCCGCCATCGGCGAGCAGACCGCGGGGAAACCCGCGCAGGACCTCGAATCGCTGCTCGGCAAGATCCTGCGACTCGATCCCGACGGCAGCGTCCCCGCCGACAACCCGTTCGTCGACGAGACTCGCGGCACGTACCGGGCGATCTGGGCGCGGGGCTGTCGCAATCCGTTCACGTTCGCGATCCGGGATTCCGACGGCCTGATGCTGATCAACGACGTCGGCGGCAAGTTCGAGGAGATCAACCGCGGCGCCCGCGGGGCCAACTTCGGCTGGCCGGTGGTCGACCACGGGCCGACCGACGACCCGCGCTTCCGCGGTCCCGAGCACATCTATCCGCAGGCGTCGATCTCGGGCGGCGATTTCCCGCCGCCGGGCTCGAGCTGGCCCGACGACTTCCGCGGACGTTATTTCTTCGCCGATTTCGTCCACGGCTGGATCAAGACGCTCGATCCGGAGCGCCCGAAAGCCGCGCGCGTGTTCCTCTCGAATCTCCGCCGCCCGGTCGACCTGCGCTTCGCGCGCGACGGCGACCTCTGGGTGCTCGTCCGCAACGCCTGGGTGATCGACGACAAGTTCGAGGGCGGCACCGGAAGCCTGCTGCGCGTGCGCCACACCGGCGGGGGCCGCGTGCAGCTCACCGAGGACGCGGTCGACGAGTCGGCGGGGAACTTGCCGAGCTACCGAATCGAGACACCGACGGCGACGTACTACCTCGAGAAGTCCGGCGCGGGCCTCTCGAGCATGATCGACCGCGACGGCAACGACTGGCTCGGCTTCCACCCGAAACGCGGCACCGGCGCCGGCGGGGAGTACCGTGGGTTTCCGAACGCCGTCCACAAGCAGTCGGGCAGCTACTTCCACGCGCGCAACAGCGGCACCGACCCGTCGACGACGACGGTCGAGCACGTCGGTCCCGATCGCGTCACCATCTCGGCGGTGTCGAGCAACGGGCTCTGGGCGTGCCGCTACGATTTTCACCCGACGCACTGCACGTACACCATGACGCGGATGCCGCCGGACAGGAAGTTCTGGGTCCTCTACGAGGGCACGCCCGGCGGCGAGTACGACGCGGAGGACTGGTGGATGACGTCGGCGTCCGGCGAGCGACGGCCGCTCACCGAGCGACACGAGGGCGACATCCCGGCGCCGGAGTGGATCGCCATCGGCGACGCGCGGCTCGAGAGGGCGCTGTTTCTCCTGCACCACGAGGACGACGAGCACCCCGACTTCTTCTATCAGATGCAGGAGAAGATGACGGTCTTCGGATTCGGCCGCCGGGGGCTCGAGAAGTATCTCGATCGCGTGCCGCAGCGCTTCTCGATCGGCTTCAGCGAGGACGGCGGTCACGACGCCATCGGCCGCACAGTCGAACGACTTCGCTGACGCAGGGACGCGCTCAGTTCTTCCGTGCCCCGCGCCGCGGCTGCCTGCGAAACGGCCCGGCCATCGGCGGCATCTCGAAGAACGCGCCGTCGTTGACGAGCCGGGGATCGCCGGTGCGCTCGAGCTCTGCCATCAACTGCGCGCGCAGTCGAGCGACCACCGCGGCGTGGGCCGGATCCGCCGCGACGTTCCGCATCTGATGGGGGTCCTTCTTCAGATCGAAGAGCTCCTCGCGCGGGCGCTTTCCGTAGGCGTGGTCGAAGAACCGCTTCCACTTCTCGTCGTCGCGATGGTCGACCAGCCACGCCTTTGTCGGGCCGGCGTCCTCGTCGGGCAGCGTCACGAAGGTGTTCTCGGTGAGCTGCTCGGTCGTCGGCGGGTCGTCGCCATCCAGGCGGTACGGGTCGCCGAGCGGGTAGCGGTCGGGACGGAAGTTGATGACGAAGAGGTGGTCCGCGGTTCGGATGGCGCGCTGCGGATACGGCAGGTGGCCGGCTCGCGCCAGGGCCACGTGGCGCTCACGACCGACGAGCACGAACGTGCGGGCCGGGTCGACGAGACCCTGGCGTTCCGATTCGAGCACCGGCCGCAGGCTTCGCGCGGTCATCACGTCGGGCACGTCGACGCCGCCGGCCTCGAGGAAGGTCGGCGCGAGATCCGGCAGGCCGACGAAGTCATCGACGACGCGACCGCCCCGAACGCCAGGACCGGCGATCGCCAGCGCGACGTGGACGCCGAAGTCGTACAGGTTGCACTTGCCGTGCGGGAATCCGGGCGGCCCGTGATCGCCGCTGACGACGACCAGGGTCCGCTCCAGCTCGCCGGCCTTCTCGAGCGCGTCGAGCAGCACGCCGAGCGATGCGTCGAAGGCCGCGATCTCGCCGAAGTAGTCCGCCAGGTCCTCGCGCACCGCCGGAACGTCGGGCAAGAACGGCGGCAGCTTCCCCTTCAGGGAGTCGGGGTCGATGCCCCAGAGCCGCTTGCCCGATCCGCGGATCCACTTGCGGTGGACGTTCGTCGGGCCGAACCAGTAGCAGAAGGGCTGCCCTTCCTTGCGGTCGCCGAGGAAGTCCGCGAAGTTCGCGCGCACCTCGCCGAGCAGCTCCGCCTTCGTCTCGTCGACGGACTTGCCGCCCGCGATCATGCGCGTCGCGACCTGAGAGAACCCGTTGATGCGCCGGCCGACGCGCTCGTACGCGTGCTTCTGCTCGCCGTACGGCGCGTCCCTCGGCGTGCCGGGGCTCCAGACCTTCCAGCTCTTTCCGATGTGGTACCCGTTCTCGCGCAGGAGCAGCGGCCAGGTCGGGATCTTCGGGTCCCACACCGCGCCCTGGAGGATCGCGGCGCGACCGGTGCGCCAGAAATGCTGCCCGGAGAGCAGCGAGCTGCGACACGGCGTGCAGGACGGCGCGTTGACGAAGGCGTTGCGGAAGAGCACGCCGCGGCGGGCGACACGATCGAAGCTCGGCGTGCGCACGACGTCATTGAGGCCGCCCGGACCATCGAGTGCGGCGTACGCGCCGGCGAATCGTCCCCAGTCGTCGGCGAAGGCAAAGACGATGTTCGGACGCCTCTGCTCCGCGTGCAACGGCACGGCCAGGACGGCGAGGAAGATGAGCGCCAGGGTGATCGATCGTGTCATGGTGAGCGGGCTCCGTGGATGGTGGTGGGGTGGATGATACCGTTTCGGGGGAAAGCGCGTCCAGGGGGGCGTGCGATGCGACCGGTGTTGAGGGCGCCCGGCGAGGGCGATACACTCCACGCTCGAACTCCGATCAACACGAAGGGACCGCTGGCAGCATGGCGAGCGCGATGGAGTCGAGGAGGATCGTCTGGGCGAGCGCCGGCTGGGCGGTCTTCTGCGCGATCGTGGTTTTTCCCTTCGACCTTCGCGACCTCCGGGAAGTCATGCACGTCTTCTCGCTCCTCTCCCCGCCGGTGCTCGTGGTCTTCTCGGGAAGCTGCGTCGTCGTGCCGTGCCTCCTCGCCCGTGCGAGCGAAGCGGCGTGGACGGGACGGATGACGCGGCAGCAGCTTCTGCTGAGCGTGGTCTACAACCTGATCTCGGTGGGTACGGTGCTGCCGGTGTTCGCGTTCGGGTAGGGAGAGTGGACTCCGGGGGCTTGCTGTCAGACTATTCATGAGGAAGGCAGGAAGAAGAGGAAGGCAGGAAACGCGCCTGGCCGTGGCTTGCGAGCTCTGTCGGTCTCGAAACGCCGTCGAGAAGCGAGAGTGGGTTACGATTTGAACCACAGAGGGGCGTCGCTGCGCCCGCGCAGCGCCGCGTGAGAGCACAGAGACGCACAGAGGAGTTTTTTTCTGTGCGCAGGGGAATCAGCAAAGACCTTCTTCTCGACTCCGTTCGAAGAAACGAGCGAGGCTCACGAAGCTCGAGCCCCATCAGTTCTTCCGTTTCCTGCCTTCCTGAGTTTCCTGCCTTCCTTATAGATGCGTCGCAGAGTCTCGCGAGCGAAGTCGAGCAGCCTTTCGGGCACGGGGCCGGGCACGGGACCGGGGCCGGGACCGGGGACGGTCAACTCGACGCCCGCGTGCTCTCCCTCGCCAGTGCAACGCGCCGGGCCAGGAAGAAGAGCACCGGGTAGAGCAGGAGCTCCATGATGAAGCTCGTCGCCAGGCCTCCGATCATCGGGGCGGCCAGGCGTCTCATGGTGTCCGCTCCTGCTCCCGAGGCCCACATCAGGGGGACGAGGCCCGTGAAGGTGGTCATCACGGTCATCGTCTTCGGTCGGATGCGCTTCACCGCGCCGTCGTGGACGGCGTGCCAGAGGTCGTTGACGTCGCGCATGCGACCCTCGCGGCGGAAGCGGTCGAAGCTGTTGTCGAGGTAGAGCAGCATGACGAGACCGGTCTCCGCGTCCAGCCCGGCGAGGGCGATGATGCCGACCCAGACCGCGAGCGAGAGGTTGTAGTCGAGGAGATAAACGAGCCAGATGGCGCCGACGAGGCTGAACGGCACGGCGAGGAGCACGATCGACACGCGCAGCCAGCTTCGGGTGGCGAGATAGAGGAGAAGGACGATCGCCACTCCCGCGAGCGGGATCACCACCATCAGCCGCTCTCTCGCCGCCTGCATGTACTCGTACTGCCCGGACCAGACGATCGAGTAGCCGGGCGGCAGCGTCACCGCGGCGGAGACCACCCGCTGCGCGTTGCGGACGTAGGTGCCGACGTCGATTCCCGCGATGTCGACGAAGACCCAGCTCGTCAGACGGGCGTTCTCGCTCTTGACCATCGGCGGGCCCTTGTGGACCTCGAAGCGCGCGATCTGCTCGAGCGGCACCTGGGCGCCCGCGGGCGTCTCGACGAGCGTCTGACCGAGAGCCTCCATGTTGTCGCGCAGCTCGTGCGGGTAGCGCACATTCACCGGGTAGCGCTCGAGACCCTCGACCGTCTGCGTGACGTTCATCCCGCCCATGGCGCTCATGATGACGTCCTGCACCTGACCGACGGTGAGGCCGTAGCGGGCGATCTCGTCGCGATCGATGCGGATGTCGAGGTAATTGCCGCCGACCGATTTCTCCGCGAATGCGCTCACCGTGTAGGCGCCGGTCCCGTCAGCGGTCTTGACCACCTGCGCGATGCGGCCCGCGAGGTCGGAGAGCGTCTCGAGATTCGACCCCATCACCTTGATGCCGACCGGCGTGCGGATGCCGGTCGAGAGCATGTCGATGCGCGTCTTGATCGGCATCGTCCACGCGTTTGTCAGTCCCGGGATCTGCAGCGCCTCGTTGAGACCGGGGACGTGGATGCCTCCGGGGAGGTCGTACCCGTAGACGATCTCGTCGACCGTGATCGGACGTGATTCCGGGAGGACGCTGCCGAGCGGGCGGCGGAGCACGGCCGGCCACTCGCTGAAGAAGCGCGGCACCGGGACGTGTCGCCACTTCGTCTTGTCCCGGTGCAGCATGATGGTCGTCTCGATCATGCTCGGCGGCGCGGGATCCGTCGCGGTCTCCGCGCGACCGATCTTTCCGAGGACGCTCAACGCCTCCGGAATCGCGGCGATGATCTTGTCGGTCTGCTGCAGGAGCTCGCGCGCCTTCGTCATGCTGATGCCGGGATCGGTCGTCGGCATGTAGAGGAGGTCACCCTCCTCGAGCGGCGGCATGAACTCGCTGCCGAGCCGGCTCAGCGGCCACGCCGTGAGGATCACCACCACGCCGGCGCCGATGATCACCGGCCAGCGGAAACGCATGACGAGCGCGAAGAGAGGATCATAGATCCACTCCAGAAGGCGGCTGATCGGGTTGCGATCCTCGGGGAGGATCCTCTGCGGGAGCACGACGAGCGCCGCGAGGACCACCCAGCCGACCGCGAGCGGGATCCGGTACGCGGCGAGCCGCTCGAGCGGAATGAAGAGCAACACGACCGCCGGCGCGATGATGGCGCAGAGAGCGGTGGTGATTCGCGTTCGGCGAGAGAGCGACGCCGGCAGGACGCGCTCCGAGACGAAGTACACCATGAGCACCGGGATCACCGTCACGGCGAGCACGGCGGCGGCGGCCATGGCGAACGTCTTCGTGTAGGCGAGCGGCTTGAACAGCCTCCCGGACTGCTCTCCCAGCGCGAAGACGGGGAGGAAGCTCACCGTGATGATCAACAGACTGAAGAACAGGCTCGGGCCGACCTCCCTCGCCGCCTCGGCGATGAGCGTTCCACGAGGCGTCGGCTCCTCGCCGCGCCCCGTCCGCTCGCGGTCGCGCTCCAGGTGCTTGTGGGCGTTCTCGACCATGATCACCGAGCTGTCGACCATGACGCCGATGGCGATCGCGATGCCGCCGAGGCTCATGATGTTGGCGTTGATGTCGAGGAGGTACATGATCGCCAGGCTGACGAGCACGCCGGTCGGCAGCACGAAGATCGCCACCAGCGCGCTGCGGGCGTGCAGCAGGAAGAGGATGGTCACCAGCGAGACCACCGTGAGCTCCTCGATCAGCGTCCTCGTCAGCGTCCCGATGGCGCGCTCGATCAAATCGCTGCGGTCGTATCCGACCTCGATCGCCACTCCAGGAGGCAGTCCCTTCTCGAGATCGTCGAGCTTCGCCCGCACGGCGTCGATCGTTCGCCGCGCGTTCTCGCCGTAGCGCATGACGATGATGGCGCCGACCACCTCGCCCTCGCCGTTCCAGTCGGCGATGCCGCGACGGATCTCCGGCCCGAGGCGCACGTCCGCGACGTCCGCGAGGTAGATCGGCGAGCCGTCCGCCGTCGCCCCGAGCGCGACCTTGCGCAGCTCGTCGACGACGCGCTCGCTGCGCACCTCCTCGAGGGGGCGTCCGGAGCTCCGCGCCTGCGCGGCCTCCTCCTCGGTCAGGCTGCCGAGGTAACCCACGCCTCGCACCATGTACTCGGTCTCGCTCATCTCGACGAGGCGCCCGCCGACGTCGATGTTCGAGCGCTGGATCGCCATCTTGACCTTCTGCAGCGGGATCTTGTGGGCGAGGAGCTTCACCGGGTCGACGACCACCTGGTACTGCTTGACGAAGCCCCCGAGCGAGGCGACCTCGCTGACGCCGTCGACCGCCGTCAGCTCGTAGCGCAGGTACCAGTCCTGCAGTCCCCGCAGGTCGGAGAGGTCCAGCTCGCTGCGCCGCAGCGGCGTGTCACCGATCGGGCAGCGCTTGCGGCCGTCGCGGAACACGCGGTGCCGCTCGATGCGCTGCCGCGCGCGCGGATCGTCGGGGAGCTCCTCGACGTCCGCGTACCACGTCCCCGTCTCCGGGTCGTGCCAGAGACCGTTCGGGTGATCGGGACAGTGCTTGCCGGTGACGAGCACGTACTCGTAGATCCACCCGACGCCGGTCGCGTCCGGACCGAGCTGCGGACTGATCCCCTGCGGCAGCTTTCCGGCGACGAAGTTCAGTTGCTCGAGCACGCGGCTCCGCGCCCAGTACATGTCGGTGCCGTCCTCGAAGATGACGTACACGAAGCTCGTGCCGAACATGCTGTAGCCGCGGACGACCTTGGCGTGGGGCACCGCGAGCATGGCGGTCGTCAGCGGGTAGGTCACCTGGTCCTCGACGATCTGGGGCGCCTGGCCGGGGAACTCGGTGCGGATGATGACCTGGACGTCGGAGAGGTCGGGGATGGCGTCCACCTTGATGTTGGCGATCGCCCAGACTCCGCCCACGACGACGACCGCCGTCAGCAGGAGGACCATCAGGCGGTTTCGGATGCAGAGGTCGATCAGCTTCGCGATCATCCGATCACTCCCCGGCGCCTTCCTGCGCGCCGGTGACCGGCAACGCCACGCGGCTGTCGAAGCACCGCAGCATCGTCGAGCCGAAGTACGGATTGCGCACCTGGCCCGCGGGCTGCAGCCACGAGCTGCCGCCCTGCCCCTCGCGGTACATCGGGCAGTGGAGCTCCTCGACGCTGCGGTCGATCGCCGCGGGGACGCCGGTCGCCTTCGCGAGCTTCGCCAGGGCGACGCTCAGATCCGCGTACGCGAGTCGCGCCTTCTCGATGTCACCCCCGCCCGCGAGCTCGAGCGCCTTGCCGCGCACCGTCGCGGCCTCGGTGTGCTCGTGCCAGAAGTGGGGGCTCTCTGGAATCGGCGTCGCCAGCATCGTGTCGACGGCGGAGGCGATCTCGCGCGCCGGCTCCCGGAGGCCGGTCGTCGAGTCGGCGGCCAGTCGCTCGCCGATCTCGAAGTAACGCTCGAGGAGCCCCCGGAGCGCTCCGGCGGCCGCTCCGGGCAGGCTGGCGAGCTCGGGCTTGCCGGCCACCGTGGCGGCGCCCTTCTGCTCGCTCGCCATGCTGCCGGTGACCATCTTCGCGAGCGCCTCGCGGATCTTCGCCTCGCTGTCGAGCAGGAACTGCGCGCTCGTCACCACGAGCTCGCCGGGGCGGAGGCCGTCGAGAATCTCGACCATGCCCTTCTCGGTGAGAATCCCCGTGCGCACGTCCCGGGGCTCGAAGCGTCCCTCGCCGAGACTGACGAACGCGACCTGGCGCTCGCCGGTATCGATGACGGCGGCCCTCGGAGCGAGCACGCGTTCCTGGGCGAGGGTGCTCTTGAGCTCGACGTTGGCGAACATCCCCGGCTTCAGCAGCAGCCCGGGGTTGTCGAACTCGAGCCGCACCTGCACCTCGCGCGTCATCTTCTCGAGGAAGGGGTAGACGTAGACGACCTTGCCCTCGAACGTCTGGCCGGGAATGTAGGGGAGCGTCATCACGCCACGCTGGCCGACGGCGACGTACGGGAGCTGGTACTCGTAGAGCGTCACCAGCACCCACACCTTCGAGATCCTTGCTCTTATCGCTCGAAAGACCACGCGTAACCAAAAGCTTCTGGCCGGTTGACACTGTTGGCGGTGGGTGAAAATTGCTCACCCGCGGCTGGCGGCGCTCGAATCGGGTGCCGAGTGCGCAATTGTCGGCCGCCGACCAACACAATCGGAGATTCTTGGTTCGGCCTTGGAGGTTATTCATAACGACAAG
>JBFFXF010000040.1:0-35586 GCA_041569895.1 Planctomycetota bacterium
CCTGCCGGGCGACCTGTCGGCGCTCGTCGGGAGGGGGGACACGGTGACGCTCGTCATGACCGTCGAGCAAGTGGCGGAGGAGCGGGGCACCAGAGTGAAGGCGGTCAGCCACGACGCGCTGTCGGATACGACGACCGTCACCCTCCTCGAGCCGATCATCGAGGATGGCGCGACCGTGAGCGAGGCGCGCTTCTTCACGACGCTCATCGAGTTCGAGTTCCCGGACTTCGGCGACCTCTTCAGCTTCGACAAGCTCGACTTCGGCGTCATCATCGACGCGCTGCGCGCGCTCTCGGACTTCCTCGGGCAGTTCGAGGAGTTCGGCTTCCTCGATGAGCCGATCCCGATCATCAACTTGAGCCTCAACGATCTCCTGAGCGTTGCCGACCAGTTCGATGCGATCCTCGACGACCTCGAACGCAACCCGGCCGGCACGATTCAGGTCCTCGAGGAGAAACTCAAGGAAGCCTTCGGGCTTCCGGCCGACAGCGACCTCGTGGACCTGAGTCTCTTCACCGATGACCTCGGCAACACCGACCCGACCGACGACGTCAAGATCCTCCGCCTCGATCTCGGAATCGGAGACAGCTTCAACGAGGCCCTCAATCTCACCATTCCCGAGATCGACCTCCTGCAGGATCTGGGCGAGATCCTCGACCTCTCCGGCAGGGCGGACCTGCGCGTTTCGGGCTCGTTCGACGCCAACCTCGCGCTGGGCATCGATCTCGATAATCCCCTGTCACTCTATGTCTTCGACGACACGGGAGTCTCCGGCAGCATATCGGCAAGCGGCAATGACCTGATCTTCGAGGCCGGCCTCGGACTACTCAGGCTCTCGATCAGGGAGGGGCAGGCGAGTATCGAGGGAAGCTTCGATCTCGGCGTCAACTCCGATCCGGGCGGCCCGTCATATATCCCCATCGACCTCGTCCTGGATCATGTCGGCTTCGATATTGACGGCTCCATCGACGTCAACCTCCCGACCTTCTTCAGATCGGAGCCGCTCGGCGCATTCTCCCTGAGGATTCCGAATCCCGACAACCCCGCCGTCGATACTCTGGAGGAGTTCTTCGAGGGCGATTTCACGCTGGGCGACGTGCTCCAGTTGCCCGACTTCTCGAAGATTGCCGACCAGTTTCAGAACCTGTCTCTCATCGACAGCATCCTGCTGGCGGTCGACGGCCTCGACCTGTTCCTCGCCGGCATTCAGGACGTGCTCGACGGCGAGGTCTTCGGTATCCGGTTGCCGCTCGTCGGAGACAAGCTCGCCGATGGCGCGAGGTTCATTGAGGATATCCGCGACGACTTCGTCGCGCCTCTGCGGGAGGGGGTCGAGAACTTCAACAATCCGGACGAGCCCGATATCGTCTCCGAGCTGCTCTTCCAGCTCCTCGGTCCCACCGGTCTCGGACTCCTGCTCGACGCCGACGGGGAGCCCGTCACGGAAGCCAGTCAGATACAGGCCACGACCGGCGATGACTTCATCCAGTGGAACCTCCGGCTCGGCCAGCCGGATCTCGTGGATCTCGACACCGACATCGATTTCGACATCGGACTCGACTGGCTCGGCCTGGAGAGCACGGGCTCGCTCGATCTGCAGCTCGGCTGGGAGCTCGAGGTCGGCTTCGGGATCAGCAAGGAGGAAGGGTTCTACGTCGTCATCGCCGATCCCGAGGATCCGACCGGCACCGAGCTCGAGGTGTTCCTCGACGTCGGCATCCCTGGCGCCGAGCTGACCGGCCGGCTCGGATTCCTCCAGTTCAGCGCCGAGGACGGCGGCGACGTGACAAGGGGTGGCACGCGCCTTCGCGCAAACTTCGGCGTCGATGTCTTCAATCGGCAAGACCGGCGCATCCGGCTGGTCGCGGTCGACGAATCGATCGGGGCCTTCGAGCTGAGGCCCGTCGGGGGGGCGCTCGTCGAGCTCGGTTTCGACAGCATCCAGGCGGCGGTCGAGAAGTCCGGTCAACTGGTCGCCACCGGTCGTGCCGCGCCGCGAAACGGCAGGCTTCCGGACGGCGCGACGGCGACCTTTGAGGTTCTCATCGACGGCGGCATCCCCGTCCAGGTCACGGTCGGAAACACCGACGACAACTCGACCCTGGCTCAGCTCATCGGCGATGTGAACAGCGCCCTGTCGTCAGCGGGGCTCGGCGACAGCATTCGCGCCGTGACTGATCAGCGCCTGACGCTTTCCGAGCTGAGCAGTATCGGCCTCGACGCCGGGATCGCGGCCGAGGCCGGCGTCAATCTGGGCCTGACGCTGGCTCTCAACAGCGAGCTTGTGGACGATGCCGAGACCGCCTTCCCCACACTGCGGGCGAACTTCCTCCTCGACTGGGGAATCGGCACGTTCAGCGAGGACGGCAGCCAGATCCAGCGCGAGCCGATCGGCAACTTCCTCGACGCATTCGGGGAGGGCCTCAAGCGTGTCGAGTTCAACGGCGTCGGACTCGATCTCGGCTCCTTCGTCAGCGACCTCCTGCGGCCGGTCTTCGGCGAGATCCACAAGGTCATCGGTCCGATCCAGCCGATCGTCGATGTGTTGACGGAGCCGATCCCGGTGATTTCCGATCTCGGGCCGCCCCTGACCCTTCTCGACATCGCCGCCGACTTCGTCGACGTGGACCGCCGATTCGTCCACGCCGTCGCAAACGTGATCACCGTGATCAACAAGATCGGCGCCAACGTGGACGCGGACCGAAACGTGTTTCTTCCCCTCGATCTCGACTTCGTCGTCTATGACGCCGAGAGGGCGAACTTCGATCCCACGAGCCCCGGTTTCGACCTCCTGGCGGTGGCGGAGCAAGTCATCACGGAGAACCTCGATAAGCTCGGTCTGGGCGATGTCGCCGATTTCGTCAACGACGCGTTCAGGGAGCTCAACAATGCGGGCGTGGGCGAGATCGCGACGAACATCATCGATCAGGTGAAGGAAAAGGCGGAGGTCGGAAAATTCGAGTTCACCCTCTTCGAGGATCCGGGACAGATCTTCGGCATGCTGATGGGGCGGCCGGCGACGATCTTCACGTACGACATGGCCACCCTGTCGTTCGACCAGTTCTCGTTTGACCAGTTCTTTCCGATCATCAGCGTGCTCGGGGTCAACGTCAGCGGCGGGATCGAGGCAGAGATCGACCTCGCGTTCGGGTTCGACACCTTCGGCGTGCAGGAATTCGTCAGGACCGGTTTCCGCAATCCCCTCCTGATCCTGGACGGCCTCTACATCAGCGACAACGGCAAGGTCCCCTCTCCGACCGAGGACACGCCCGACACACCGGAGGTGGTGCTCGACATCAGTCTGGCGGCGGGCCTCGAGCTGAACGTCGCGGGGCTCGCGAGGGCGGGTGTCGGCGGAGGCGTCTTCGCGAACATCATCTTCGACCTCTTCGATCCGAACCACGACCGCCGAGTCCGCACCTCCGAGCAGATCAGCAACATTCTGAACGAGATCAACTTCGGCGAGCCCGCTCTGGCGCCGCTCGCCATCTTCGATATCGCTGGCGAGCTCACCGCGAAACTCACCGCCTTCATCGAGATCCTCGGCATCCGCCAGGACTTCGAATACGGATTCCCCGATCCCCTCTTGACGTTCTCGAGCAACTTCTTCCGGCCTCCGAAGCTGGCCGACGAGCTCGGCCAGGGCGTGCTTCAGCTCAACATGGGCGGACTGGCCGAGAAACGGCTCAACACGTTTACCGAGGACGTCGCCGAGGTGTTCCATGTCAAGGACGGGAGCCGCCCGGGGGAGGTGCTCGTCTGGTCGCCTCCTTTCGGGATCGACGAGGCCAACGCTCAGAGATACGGCGGAGACATCCCGATCACTCACATCGTCGCGCTCGGCGGCGAGGGGAGAGACAGATTCGACCTCTCGAGGGTACAGCAGAACATCACCTTCGAGATCGAGGGCGGACCGGGGAACGACGTCATCATCGCCGGTAAGGGTGGAACGTTCGGCAGGGTGTCCACCCTCGACGGGGGAGCGGGCAACGATGAGATCATCGGCAGCGATGGCGCCGATCACATCATCGGCGGCAAGGGAGCGGATACGATCGACGGGCGCGGGGGCGATGACTGGATCTTCGGCGATGGCGCCCGCATAGTTCTTCCGGGCAAGGACGACCCGGACGGAAAGACCGTCCTGCAGGTGACGCCGAGCCTCCTCGACGGCAACGATGTCATCAGCGCCGGCGACGGAGATGACATCGTCCTGGCGGGGGGCGGCAAGGATACGGTGAGGGGCGGTGATGGCCTCAACGTCATCCTCGGTGACGGCGGTCGCGTGCGCGTCAACGGCGCCATCGAAGTGGTCGACACGGACCGCGGTCGCGGCGACGGCGACACGCTGATCGGTGGCGCGCACCGCGACCGCATCCATGGCGGTCCCGGCGATGATGTTATCGACGCCCGCGGCGATTCAGATCTCGTATTCGGGGAGTCCGGCTTCGACGCCATCGATGCCGGTGAGGGCAACGACAGGGTCTTCGGCGACGGCGCGAAGGCCGTCGGGCCCGACACGTTCGTGGCAACGGCCGGGGGAAGCGCTGACTCGATCGACGGTGGGCGCGGTGACGACGTTCTCTTCGGCGGCGACGGCAACGACGAGATCCACGGCCGGCGCGGCATCGATACGATCCACGGCGGAGCAGGCGCCGACAAGATCTTCGGCGACGAGGACGCGGACCAGCTCTTCGGAAACGGAGACCCGGATCAAATCCACGGCGGTGACGGCGACGACCACATCTTCGGCGGCGCCAGCGGCGACGAGATCACCGGTGGGAACGGCGACGACGTGATCCGTGGCGATCTCGGCGACGATACGATCGACGCCGGAGCCGGCAACGACACAGTCATCGGCGGTCTCGGCAGCGACACCATCAGCGGTGGACCCGGCGTCGACCTCCTGGACGCGCGCGAGCCCGAAGAGCCTGGTGAACTCGCCCCCAACACCATCACGGACTCCGGCGGTGATACGATCGTGTTCGGCGATCTCGGAAACGACACGGTGACCACCGGTGACGGCAACGACACGATCACGCTGTTCGACGGCGATCACACGGTCCGGGCCGGCGGCGGCACGAACACGATCACCGCGGGAGAGGGCTTCGACGACGTGGTCACCGGCGATGGCGTCGACACCATCACGCTCGGAAACGGCGGGTCGATCGTTCGAGCCGGTGACGGCAGGAACACCGTGACCGCCGGTGACGGCCTCGACGACGTGGTCACGGGCGTCGACATCGACGTCATCGCGGTTGGCGATGGCGGCTCGCAGATCGAAGCCGGCGACGGCAATAACGAGATCACGGCCGGTGCCGGCTTCGATCGGGTCACGGCGGGGAGCGGGAGGGACACGATTCTCCTCGGGAACGGCGGCTCGGACGTCAATGCTGGTGACGGCATGAACCACGTCACGGCGGGAGAGGGGCTCGACGTGGTCGTCACCGGGTCCGGTGTGGACGTCATCACGCTCGGGAACGGCGGGTCCGAGGTGAGGAGCGGTGGCGGCAACGATCGCGTGACGACCGGAGACGGCCTCGATCTGGTCTTCTCCGGGGACGGCGACGACGTATTGACACTCGGCGATGGCGGCTCGACCGTCGAGGCCGGCGCGGGGAACGACACCATCACGACCGGCGCGGGGGCGGACGTCATCACCGCCGGTGATGGCGACGACACGGTCAACTCCGGAGATGGCGACGACGAGATCTTCGGCGGCGCGGGCGTCGACGAGGTTCGTTCCGGCGCCGGCGACGACCTCCTCGTCGGCAACGACGGCGACGATATCCTGATCGGCGGCAGCGGGAGCGACGTCATCTGGGGCGGCCGCGAGGAGGACGACACCGTCCGCTCGTTCGATCCGACGGATCCGGCGTTCTACGAGAACCTGCCCCCGTCCTTCGACGGCGCCGTCGGCGACGGCATCGATTTCCTCGAGGGGAACGCGGGCGACGATCTCCTCTTCGGCGGCGGTGCCGGTGATCTTCTCCGGGGGAACTCGGGCAACGATTACCTCGATGGTGGCGTCGGCAACGACATCGTCGAGGGGGGCGCCGGCGACGACGTCGCCCGGGGTGGCGGCAACGACGACACCGTCAGCGGGGGCATCGGCATCGATCAGGTCTACGGCGATGACGGCAGCGATCGCCTCTTTGGCGACGCGGGCGCGTCCGGCGGCGATCAGACCGGCCAGCGTCTCTGGGGCGGCGCGGGGATCGACTACCTCTTCGCCTACGCCGAGCTCGGCGAGACGTCCCGGATCGGCGACGAGCTCCACGGCGGCCCCGATGGCGACTGGCTCTACGGCAACGTCCGTCGTGAGCTTCTCATCGGCGACGGCGGCAACGACGTCATCCTCGGGGACGGCCTCGCCGGTCCGCTCTACGCCACGAACGTCAACGCGGCGACCGTCGGAGGCGGCGACGACATACGCGGCGGGAGCGGCGAGGACCACCTGCTCGGCGGTGGCGGCGATGACATCATCTGGGGCGGGGGCAACAGCGATTGGCTCGAGGGCCAGGACGGTCGTGACGACCTCCTCGGCGGCGGCGACATCGACATCCTCGTCCTCGACTCGGGGGGCGGCATCCTCGACGGTCACCTCGACAACGCGCCGGGAGCCGGTGTCGCCGACGACAACGCCACCGACATCGTGCTCGTCGAGGGCACGGACGGAGACGACACGATCATCTTTGAACAGAGCGAGAGCAACTCCGATGCGCTCGCCGTCACCATCAACGGCGAGACGCTCGAGGCGGTCTGGCGGCGCAGCGGCGCCATCGTCGTCGAGCAGTTCCGCGTCTCCGGATTCGCCGGCAGGGACGACATCGGATTCGACGAGGGGATCGACTTCTCCGACCTCGTCGCCCGCAGCTCGGACTTCATCGCGGTGCTCGACGGCGGACCCGGGATGGACACGCTGCGCGGCACACCCGGGCGCGATCGGCTCGACGGCGGCCGCGGCGATGACGTCCTCTTCGGCCTGGCCGGCGACGACCGCCTCTGGGGTGACGGCGGACCGGGTCAGGGGAACGCGTCGGATCACGATACCCTCTTCGCCGGCCAGGGCGACGATGACCTGATCGGCGGCCAGGGCACGAACGAGCTCTACGCCTGGTCTCGCGATCCTCGCGCCGGCGGCCAGTTCGGCGTCTTCGTCGATGACGCGGGCGTCCTCCACGACAACGACGGCGGCGGCGTCTACGTCCTCGAGGACACCGGCCTCAATCGCCTCCTCGGGAGCATGCGTCCCGACGAGCTCTACGGTGGAACCGGCGTCGACTTCATGTTCGGGAATGGCGGCGCGGACATTCTCTATCGGGCCGATGGCAGCACGTTCGAGTCGCTCGATGGAGGCCTCGCGGGCGATGCCTGGAAGGAGTACGCGCGCGAGAGCGACAAGGTCTGGTACGTCGGCGCAACGAACGCAAACGACGTCATCTCGATCGACTTCGTCACCGAGCCGGGCCTGCTCGGGAACCACCATCTCGTCACTCGCCTCACCGAGAACGCGGGCAACTTCACCTTCGCGGCGCAGGTGCAGCTCGATTTCCTGGCTCGCGACAACGACGGCAACTTCGTGTGGGATCCGACCGACACGCTGCTGAATCTCTCTGCGATCAGATCGCGGGTCGACGAGGCCGATCCCGTCCCCGGCCAGCAGGGCGACGAGACGGAGCTCCCCGACGCCGACCTCATCGCGGTGACCGTCGACCTTCTCGCGTCGCTCCTTCCGCCGGAGGACGACTTCGAGGTCATCCTCGTCGATGCGCTCGACGGCAACGACCGGGTCACGGTCGGACCGACGGTGCAGAAGAGTGTCTGGGTGGACGCCGGACCGGGTGACGATCGCGTCGAGTTCCTCGCGGGTAACGCGATCCTCGTCGATCGGACGGAGTTCGACGACCGAAACGACGACCCGGAGTCGGCCTTCACGCTCGAGCTGCCGAGCGCCGGCCAGCCGATCGACGTTCCCGCCGTGCTCCGACCCTCGGTCGACGCCCCTGCGGATGGCAGACTGAGCGGCGAGGCGACGTTGACCCTCCTCCTCGGGAACGGCGAGCCATTCGGACCGGTGGCGGTCGACGCGGACGGGTCGAACTCGAGCATCGCGGAGCTGGTCGACGACATCAACACGGCGCTGATTGCTGCGGGTTTCAGCGAGCTTGTCTCGGCGAGGCGGAGCGGCGATCGGATCGAGCTCGTCACGAGTAGCGTCGGCGCCGCCGCCGAGATCGAGATTCGCGACGTCAACGCGGTCACGGCGAACGAGCTCGGCTTCGCGGATGGACAGCGCGCCGTGGGTGGGGCGATGACCAGCCTGAGCCGCACGTTCACCGGCCTGACGATCGACAATCCCAAGGACGTCGACTGGTACGTGTTCACGCTCACCGAGGACGCGCCCGCGGCGGCGCGGATTCTGCTCGAGAGCGCCTCGGCGAACGATGATCTGGAGGTGGCGCTCTTCGGCGACCCGGACGGCGCGTTGCTCGCCGACCTGTCGCCCTTCTCGCGAGGTCCCGATCTCGCCGACCTCGAGGAGGCGGCAAACGACACGCTCGCGGACGCCTTCGCCATCACCGGCATCGAGGGGCTGGGAGAGATCGTCGGCCTGACGATCGATTCGCCCCGCGACGTCGACGTTTTCCGGTTCACTCTCGACCGTAGCGGAGGTGCCGGCGATTCGCTCGCCGTCGTCGTCGACGACGGGGACGAACTCACCGTCGAACTCCTCGACGCGTCCGGCGCCGTGCTCGACAGCGGAATCGCGACGAGTGGCGCGCCGCTCTCGCTCGATCTCGCTGGTCTTGCCGCAGGAAATGCCTTCCTCCGTCTGTCGAGCAACGGCACGGCGCTCTACCGGATCGTTCCGACAGTCGGAGAGGACGGCAAGGTCCTCCTCGATCTCTCCGGCCGTGGATCGGGCGAGGTCGCGCTTGGCGGACTCGCCGCGGGCACCTACTTGCTGCGCGTTCGCTCGCCCCGACTCGTGCCGACGATCTACG
The DNA here is from genome assembly GCA_041569895.1 of Planctomycetota bacterium. Lineage (GTDB taxonomy): Bacteria > Planctomycetota > UBA8108 > UBA8108 > JACQVS01 > JBFFXF01. The sequence goes on from JBFFXF010000040.1 coordinate 9,006, forward strand.
AGCTCAAGTTCGAGCTCGATCTCGAGATCGCGTCGATCGTCGACCTCGCGGCACGGCAGGACACCACGCGCCGCGACGTCATCCTTGGCGGACCGGGGCGAGACATCCTCTCCGGCGGGCCGGGCGAGGACTGGATCTTCGGCGGACCCGGGAACGACGTCGTCACCGGAGGTCTCGATCGCCAGGCGAGTGATCTCCTCTTCGGCAACGAGGGCGACGATACCTTCCAGCTCATCCCCGACCGCCTCCCGCTCCTCAACAGGAGCGACGAGACCTTCATCCCGACGTTCAACGAGCGACTCGACGGAGGAGCGGGCGTGGATCGCGTGCTCTTCCTCGGCGGCGACTTCGACCGCAACGGTCTGCCGGTGCCAGATCACGTGGCGATCCGATACAACACCATCCTCCACCGCTACGAGCTCACCAGCCTGGTGTGGGACACGGCGAACCAGAGCTTCGTCACGGAGCAGACGACCCGGGGCGAGGTCTTCACGCAGACCTACGTCTTCTACCAGGTCAACTCGGTCGAACGCACTGTCATCGAGACTCGGGCCGGCGCCGACGAGGTCCACGGCGACGCGGGCTACAAGTTCGCACTCCCGGACGGCACGGACGTCATCGACAGCGAATGGGGCATCGATCCCGGTGACCTGGAGCAGCGCGGAGTGCTCGGCGCCCTCGAGATCCGCGGCGGCGATGGCAACGACCGCCTCTTCGGCGGCGCGCTCGGAGACCTGATCGACGGCGGAACGGGCCTCGACCTCATCGAGGGCGGCGGAGGCAACGACCGGATCCTCGGCGGTCCCGGAAACGACATCATCTTCGGCAACGAGGGCGAGGTGCTTCCCGACGCGTTCGAGTTCGTCGAGCGCGGAGGGCTTACGGGATCGAACGACACCGTCGATTTCGCGGCGCACTTGCCGTCTCTCGGCCCCGGCAGCTCGCTGACCATCGAGAACCTCACGCTTCACGACGGCGATCGCGGCGACTGGTTCGTTCTAAAGACGCCCGGTGCGCTGCACGAGTTTGCGGGAGAGCGCCGTGCGGTGGTCAGCCTCGAGAATATCGGCGTCACTCTCGCCGATTCGACCGCACAGTCGCTCTTCGACGAGTATACCGGTCGCAACCTCCGGCTCTTCGCGGCCGAGAACCGCGGTTCGGCTGGAACTCCGAGGATCGTCCCGGTCGAGGAGTTCGCGGGGGTGCCCGACTTCTATCTCGTCCACGTCGTCAACGTCAACCGCTTCGCGGTCGAGGCGCTCGGCGACGCGCCGGAGGATGGCCGGCTCGGCGCAGATGCCCGCTTCACGCTGACGATCGATTCCGAATCGGCAGCAGTGTTCGTCGCGGCCGACGACTCGAACACGAGCGTCGCCGACCTCGTTCGCGACGTGAACGCCGCACTCGAGAATGCTCGACTGTCCGGACTCGTTCGCGCCGCGGATCGCAACGGGCGGATCGTGCTGCGCCTCACGGCCGGAGACAGCCTCCTGATCACCTTCGACGACGACGATCCGACCGGAAACGTCCTGCGCTTCGCGAACGGCCAGCGCAACGACCGGGCGGTCGTCGCCATGGGATCGTACGACCTGATGATCGCGCGCAATCCGTCGATCGACGTGCCCGCGAGCGCGGACGACGCGAGCCTGTCGGCGGAGGGCCTGGCGGACCTCGGCGTCGTCATCCCGCTGGGGAACATCAACCGGAACCTCAGCCCCCGTAACGGTCCGCTCGACACGTTTGACGACTTCGTCGGCGCGGTGAACGATCGGCGCGGCGACCTCCGGGATCGCATCCGCGTCGAGAGCGAGGGACTGACGGTCCATCCGGCGGACCTCGTCGCCTCCAGCGTTGCGCGGATCTATCTCGGCAACCCGGAGATCGGAGAGCTGTCGAACGGCAGCTCGTTCTCGCTCGCGCTTCCCGCGCCGGTGCGCTCGCCTTCGATCGCCGGCTCGCAGTCCTTCTTCGCGGAGCCTGGAGACGTCAACGGCGACGGCATCGACGACATCGTCGTCACCGTCACCACCGTGCCGGGCGTCTACGACTCGCCCGAGCCGTTCCGCGCGCAGGGCGTCTACGTCATCTTCGGTGACCGCCGGATCGGCGGTGGCCGGGGCGGCGCGGACCTCGACCTGGTCGTCGACGCCGACGTCGTCATCGGCGGCTTCGATGGTGCGATCTCGACGTCGGTGATCCGCGACTTCGACGGCGACGGCATCGACGACCTGCTCATCAGTGAGGCGGCGACCGACGGGACCTCCGCGTCGTCCCGTCTGTTCCGGGGCCGCAGCGAGTGGGGCCCGTCGGTATTGCTCGAGGAGGACTTCGAGACCACGGGAACGCTCGACTTCACCATCGACAACGTCGCGCGCGACGAGGTGCTCTCGATAGTCGGCGCGCCCTTTGGAGGCACGGGCAGCGTCTACTTCTTCGACTCCTCGGGCGAGGCGATCGTGGGCTTCTCGAGCCCTACCCCGACCGGACGTGGGTTCGGGTTTTCGCTCGGATTGGCGAACGACAATCTTTTGGTCGGCTCGCCCGGCGAGGTCTCTGGAGGTGTGTTCCAGTCCGGACGGGTACACCTCTTCGAGGACATCTCCGATGTGGCGACGGGCGTCACGCTGGAGCCACAGGCCCCCGAGCGCCTCGCCTTCTTCGGCTGGAGTGTCGCGACAATCGGGGATCGGATCCTCGTCTCCTCGCCCGTGGCGACCTTCAACGGCGCGGGTGCCGCGGGCACGGTTCAGCTTTACAACGCGACGTCGGGAACCCCGATCGGGCAGCCGATCGGGAGCCTGACTCCGGAGACGTTCGGACGGTTCGGTTTTTCCCTTCTCGCCACCACGTCGGAGTATCTCGTCGGCGCTATCGGGGAGACCGTGGGCGGCTTCTCCGGAGCCGGACGCGTTTACTCCGTGTCCACGACCGCAAGCGTCACGGTGGCGTTCGAGAGCCCGAACTCCGTCGCCAACGGTGATTTCGGCAGGTCGCTCGCGCAGGTCGGCACGGCCATCGCGGTCGGAGCTCCAGGCGAGAACGGCGGCCGCGTCTACCTGTTCAGCGCGGTCGACCGTCAGCTTCTCCGGACGATCTCGAATCCCGGCATCGGCTCCGGATTCGGCGCATCGATCGCCGAAGTGGACGGCAAGCTTCTCGTGGGCGGCGGATCGAGCGCATATCTCTTCGACACCTCCGACGGCTCGATCATTCAGGCATATGAGGACGAGGCCGAGCGTGTTGCCGGTCTCGGCGAGGTGGTCCTTCTCGCGGACCCGAATCCATCCACCGGCGGAGTCGTGTCGATGTTCGACACGGCCGGGAACTTCGTTGCGCGACTCCACAGCCCTGCTTCCGACACCCGCGCCGACGACTTCGGTTTCGCGCTGCTTCCTGTTCTCAGAACCGGCTTCGAACCGGGCCTGTGGCACCTGACGGATCGGCGTTCGGCCGATCTTGGCCACGGCGGTGGTCAGAGCCTCGCGTTCAACTCGGAGCTGACAGGAGACTACGCAACCGGCGGAGCCCCGACAGCCGGTCGCGTCACGTCTCGCGAGGTCGACCTCACCGGCGTCGACCGAGCGACACTCTCCTTCAATTACCTCCTCGAGACCGAGGGCCCGGCGGAGCGCGCGCTCGTCGACCGCGCCCGCGTGCGGGTGTCGACCAACGGCGGAGCGAGCTTCGGCACACCGATCGCGTTCAACAGCTCGCTGTCGGCGGGCTCGAACCTGCTCGATTCCTCCAGCTCCTGGCGCCGCGCGACGCTCGATCTGACGCCCTTCGCCGGCAGCCGGATCGTCATCCGATTCGAGTTCACGACCCACGACGGGCTCAACAACGACTTCGAGGGCTGGTTCATCGACGACATCGTCATGCGCAGCGTGCTCGACGCGTCCAAGGCCGACGCGAGGATCGCGAGCACTGGCCGCGGCGTCCCGACCGCCGGCGCCATCGGCGACGCGAACGGCGACGGTTTCGATGACTTCGCCGTCGTCGAATCGACTGCCGTCGGCGAGACCGCGAAACTCTACTACGGGCGTACGACGCTTGGCGTCCTGACCCCGGATGCGGGGCTCGCGCTTCCTGCCGGCTTCGCCGAAGCGTCGATCGAGGCGGTCGGCAACGTCGACGGCGATCGCGTCAACCGATTTCGACCCGTCGAGGATTTCATTATCTCGAACGGCCAGAGGAGTCTGCTCGTCTTTGGCCGCTCGAGCTCGATTCCGGGTCGCTTCCGTACCATCGAGGTAGACCGTCGTGCTCGCTTCGCGGCGCTCGGCGATATCGACGGCGATTCGCTGGACGACATCGGAGCCCTCGCGGTCGCAGTCTCGCAGGCCATCGACGAGAGCGGCGCGCTTCTCGAACACACGGTGGGCGAGGTCTTCCTCGGGGCGAACGTCACCGCGAGCCAGCTCGTCACTCCCGATTTCGTCCTCGAGCCGGAGCGGCCGCTCTACCTCGACAACGTTCCCGTGGCCTTCCGTGAACTTCGCAGCCTCGACGTCAACACAGCCGACTTCTCGATCTTCGTCGCCGCCGCCGACCTTGTGACGTCCTTCGATTCCGCAGGTGTACTCGACCTCGTCGTCGCCAACTCGTTCTCGACGATCTCGACGATCCGCCAGAACGCCGACGGGAGCTTCCGGAGAGCCCGCAACTTCGACGTCAGTGGATCCGGTCCGACCGCTCTCGCCGTCGCCGACTTCAACGGCGACCTCGATCTCGACGTCGTCGTCGCGCTCGGCGGGTCGAACGAAGTGGAGCTCTTTCTGGGCAACGGAACCGGCGCCCTGAGCGCCTCCGGCACCTTCGCGGTCGGTACGAGCCCCCAGGGCATCGTCGCGGTCGACCTCGACGATGACGGCTCCAAGGATGTCGTCACGGCGGACTCGGGGTCCGACACCGTGACGGTCCTTTACGGCAAGAACGACGGGACTTTCGACCCCGCCGCCTCTCTGGCCGTGGGGTCTCGCCCCCAGTCCGTCGTCGTCACGGACTTCGATAACGACGGCGACCTCGACATCGCGACGGCCAACTCCGGGTCGGGCGACGTCTCCGTGCTCCTCGCGAATGCTCCGCGGAGTTTCCAGGGCCAGAAGATGTCCCTCGCCGGCCGCAATCCACGTTCGCTCGCCGCCGGCGACTTCAACGCCGATGGAGTCATCGACCTGGCGACCGCGAACCAGGGTTCGGATGACGTCACTGTGCTGGCCGGCCTCGGCGACGGGGCCTTCGTCCCGCTGCAGCGTGTCTTCGTCGGCAGATCTCCGGCGTCGATCGCGGCCGCAGACCTCGACCTCGATGGCGCGCTCGATCTGGTCGTCGCGCATCGGGACGCCGTCTCCGCGTTCCTCAACTCCGGTGACGGCCGCTTTCGGCTGCTCCAGACGCTGGCCGACGACTCCGGGGAGTTCGCGAGTCCTGTCTCCGTGCTCCCAGTCGACGTCGACGCCGACGGAACCGTCGATCTCGTCAACGTGGACTCGGCGGATCTGACGATCCATGCCGGCAAACGCCTTCTGATTCCCGCTGTTCTCTTCGGAAACGTCGGCGATGTCGATGGCGATGGCGACGGTGACTTCCTCCTCGCCGAGACTCTTTCTGGAACGACGATAGGGCACGTCTTCGGCGGGCAACCCGTCCTTGATGTCACCGTCGACGGCTCCTCCTCACCCGTGACGCCGGTGGAATACGCCTTCGATCTCGCCACGCCGATCGTCGGATCGACGGCCGAGGGCGGATCCAGCGTCGACCTGGGTCTCGTCGAGGGGACTCGCCCGATCGGCGGCGCCGCCGCACTCGAGGGCAGCGAGATCGACGAGGCGCTCCGTCTGGCGCTCGATATCGGCGATGTCAACGGCGACGGACAGCGCGACGTGCTCGTCCGTGGCGATGGCAAGAGCTTCATTCTGCTCGGCCCGGTGGCTCTCGACCGTCTCGAAAACGTCTCGCGACGCGCCGACATCACGGTCGACGATGCGATCGCCGGCGTTCCAGCCGCACGCATGGGCGATGTCGACGGCCGCGGTGCGGACGATCTCGTCTTCATCGGCATGGACCCTGACGGGGGATCGTTCCAGGTCGTATCTGTCTATCTTGGCGGACCCGAGCTTCCGAGAGAGCTCTCTGCCCGCTCCCCCGACTATACGATCGAAATCTTCGACCCGTTCGTAGATACAGCAGCCGTCCATGTGCTCGACTTCGACGGAAACGGGCTCGGCGACCTCCTTGTCCAGACGGATCCCCTCGAAGCGAGGGTCTTCTCGGGTGCCGATCTGGTCGCTCGGTCGCGTCTGAGCCGAAACGACGCGACCTTCGTGGTTGTCCCCAACCAACTCCCGCCCGACCTCCTCGCCGATGACTTTCTCGGCCACCTTGCTGCGTCCCTCACGATCGAGCACGACGAGTCGTTCTCGGCCGCGGTCGCCGGCGACCTGAACGGCGACGGTCTCGAGGACCTCCTCTTCGCCCAACCGCGCTTCCTGGGCTTCGGAGCGAACTCCGGGGTGCCGGACGTCGGCCGGGTCTACGTGCTCCTCGGCTCGACGACGAACAAGAACGTCGAGCTCGGCGTCGACACCCACGTGACGCTACAGGACTTCTCGCTCGGCGGATCGCTCAACGCGCTCGGCGACATCGACGGCGACGGCCACGATGACTTCGCCATCGGGCGCACGCGCGAGAACTCGAGCGAGGCGGAGGGGTGGCTGCTCGTGTACTCGGGAGTCGCGAACTTCGACGAGTTCGAGACGGGCGCCCGCGTCGATCTACCGCTACGGCTTCCGGTCGCGACCGGAGACGTCGACGCGCCCGAAGATGGCAAGGCGCCGGGAGTGGTGATCGATGTGACGGTCAACGGGCTCAGGTTCCAGCCGACGCCGGGAGGACCGGGATTCCAGGTCGTACCGGTCGTGATCTCCGCGCGGATCGACACCGGAGATGTCACCGAGGACAACTCGTCGATCGCCGACCTTGTCGCCGACCTCAACGGGCTGCTTCAGGGAACGATCCTTGGTGGACGCGTCGAGGCTCAACGCGACAGTGCGCGAGTAGAGTTCGCCGTCACCGAGGAATACCAGGCGGAACTGGAGGGGGACCTCGGCACCGTGACTTCGCTGGAGGTTACGGGTATCGCGAACGCCGAACTCATTGGATTCGCCGACTTCCACGCGTCTTCGCGCGTCCTGCCTTACGACTACCATCGCGCCGTCGACGCCGCCGACCTCGTTCTCCGCACGAGAGGTCTCCCAGACGGCATCTCGTCGGTGGGCGCTCCCCTCGCGACCACCGGCGATTTCGACGGCGACGGCGAGATCGACCTCGCGGTCGGACGCCCCGAGAGCGTCCTGGCGTTCGGGGAGTCGTCGAGCCCGAACGTGACAGAAGTCGTGGCGCGAGACACCCGCGGTTCCGTGCGCATATTCGGATCGATCGCGGAACGCGGCCCGGACTTGGGTCTCGACGACGCCGACGTGACCCTCCTCGGCGTCGAGACGGGCGATCGCTTCGGCAGACTCCCGGCGACGCCATCGATCGATCTGGACGGCGATCGCATCGACGACCTCCTCGCGGGCGCGTCCGGTGCCGACGGCTCCGTGGGTGGACTGCGACGCAACGCCGGCAGCGTCTTCTTCCTCCGGGGCGGCACGCGGCCGCAGGCCCTTCCGGACGACGCTCGGGTCCGCGACCTCGTCAGCCGGACGATCTCCGGGAGCGGCGACTTCCTCGTCGACCGCGGCACCGGACAGCCGGAGCGTTTCGACGACGAGCTCCGGGAGCTCGATCCCGTACGATGGTTCCGGTTCACGACGCTCGGTGACGGGAGCGCGGGCAACATGATCCGCCTGACGCCCGAGCCGCTGCCCGGGACGATTCGTATCGGCGCGCTCGATGCCCAGGTGAGTCCTTTGACCGGGATCCCCGAGGAGCCGACGTCCGACGTGCTCGAGCTCGGCGGCTCCGGCGACGGCGCCTTCGGTCTTCTGGAGCTCGACCTCAGCCTCCTCCTCGCGCAGCTCGAGTCGCCCGACCGGATCGACAGCGCGCACCTCGAGCTCGACTTCTCGCCGACCGGCGAGTTCTCGCGTGTCTCACCGTTCGTGGGCTTCCAATTCGAGCCGGGCTACGCACGCCTCGGTGATCTGCTCCTGTTCACCGCGGACCACGTGGCAACGGGACGTGAGCTGTGGGTCAGCGACCTGACTACGGGCGAGACGAGGTTGCTCAGGGACATCGATCCCGGACCGTCGGACAGCTTCCCCCGCGACTTCACCGCCTTCAACGGCCTGGTGTACTTCTCCGCGAGGGGCCCGAATGCGGGACGCGAGCTCTGGGCGACCGATGGAACCGCGGCGGGAACGGTTCTGATCGCGGACGTGAGACCCGGCTCGATCGGCTCGAGTCCGGCGCAGCTCAAGGTCGTCGGAGGGACGTTGTACTTCTCGGCGCGCGGCGAGCTCGGGGTCCACGCCGGGGCGCTCTGGAAGAGCGACGGGACACCCGGCGGCACCGTCCTCGTCAAGGACATCCCTTCCCACCCCGACGCCGAGGCGAACGCCAGCGGGAGCATCCAGTTCATCACCGACCTCGGCGGCACGCTGATCTTTTCGGCAGTGCAAGCCTTCGACCGCCACCTCTGGAGGAGCGACGGCACGGAGGCCGGGACCGAGATCCTCGATCAGCTCAACGCCGCCGACCTGACCGTCGTCGGCGACCGCGTGTTCTTCAAGGCCGGCCCGTTGACGTCGTCGTTACAGACAAGCGGGACCTCCCTCTGGCGAACTGACGGCACGACCTCCGGCACCGAGCTCGTGCGGAGCTTCGACGAGGAGCTGCGCGACTTCGCCGTCATCGGAAACGTTCTCTACTTCTCCGCCGACGACGGGCAGGGTCAAGGGCGCGAGCTCTGGAAGAGCGACGGGACACCGGCAGGAACCGAGCTCGTCCTCGACATCAATCCCGGAGCCGCCTCCTCGAATCCGGCCGGGTTGCGGTATCTCAACGCCTCACGCGCCGACGCGGCGCTCTACTTCCGCGCCGACGATGGCGTCCATGGCATCGAGCTCTGGACGAGCGATGGAACGGCCGCGGGGACGAGACTGCTCCGTGACATCGAAACGGGACCCGGCGAGTCGTCCGGCCCTTCCTTGTTCAGCTCCGTCAATGGTACGATCTTCTTCGTCACCGCCGGCGCCACCGTCAATGAGCAATCCCTCTGGAAGACAGACGGCACCACGCCCGGTACGCAGCTCGTCAGGGAATTCCGCGCAGAGTCGGGCCGCGCCCTGTCGAGCACGGTCGCGGATTTCGACGGCCGCGCGTTCTTCGTCGCCGATGACGGCAACGGGGACACCTTCTGGGAGACCAACGGCACCGAGACGGGAACGCGTCCATTCCGCGTCGACCTCCGCGTCTCCGTGCTCGACGGCGAGGGCGACGGATTCTTCGAAACCGACGACCTCGCCCGCGCGGCGACGAGCGTCGCCGAGATTCCCTTCGTCTCCGCGGAGGTCATGACCGTCGACGTCACGGCCTCCGTCAAGGACGCTCTGAGTCGCCACGAGCCCCGCATCACGCTCCGCCTCGACAGTCCCTTCGAGGACGTCGCCTGGCGCATCCGGCGACCGTCGCTGACGGCCGAGTCGACGACGGCTCTCTCGGTATCGCTGTCGGGGAACAGCGGCGTCGTCGGCGAGCTCTTCGACTCGACCGGAAGGCCGGTGCCCGGCGGGCCGAGCCCCGTCATCGACCTGCGTCGGCTCGACGCCGGCACCTACTTCCTGAGGGTCACGTCGACAGAGACTCTCGGCGCCGAGGATGGCCTGCCCTTCACCATCGAGATCACGCCACCCTTCGCCGGAAACACGCATCCGGGCACGGACCGCGACGAGATCCACGGCCAGGACGGTGACGATACCATCGCAGGCAACGAGGATCTCGACCTCCTCTTCGGGGAGAGCGGCGACGACCGCTTCGTCGCGGAGGAGCTCGAGGTGCGCGATCTCGTCGACGGGACCGAGGAGCGGTCCGACCCCGCGGAGGCCGAGAAACTCGTCAACAGGTCGCGTCCGATCGATCCGCCGCTCTCGTTGCCCGTCGACGTTCCGGACGCCGCGCTTCGCGTCGCGCTGGCGAGAGCGCTCGGCATCCCCGTGACGGAGGCCGCCAGCGGCGAACCGCTCGTCCAGGGACGCTTCTTCCCGAGCGTTCTCGCGAGGCTCACCGCTCTCGACCTCCACGGGCTCGGCATCGCCGACCTCACTGGGCTCGAGCGTGCGATCGGCCTCCGTCACCTCAACCTGGCCGCGAACGAGTTCGGCGGCACCGGGGCGGACCTGCAGCCACTCTTCCCGGCCGAGGATCCCGTCCGCGGGCCCGTGGGACTCCGCGGCCTCGAGTCGCTCTTCCTCGACGGCAACTTCAGGGGCTCCGGATTCAACTTCACCTCGCTCGCAGCGATCACGACGCTGCGGACGCTCGGGCTCGACGGGACGCCGATCTTGAACGGCCTCCTCGATGAGCTCCTGGAGAACGTCGACTTGGTCGAGCTCAGCCTCGCGGACACGGACCTCCTCGACATCCGGGCGCTCGGGGGTCAGGCCTCGCTCGAGGTCCTCGACCTCTCGGGCAACGACATCGCCGACATCGGGGCGCTGCTCGGTGTCCAGCTTCTCGATGACGCCGGCTCGGAGTTCACGACCTTCGGGCTCGAGTGGCAGCGCAGTATCTCGCCGGTGTCCCGCGCGTTCGACGAGGGCTACGCGTTCGTCGCGCCCGGCCCCGGGGGAGCCACGTTCGACGCCTCGCCGAACTCCAATCACGCGTTCCTCGGCCTCGGCGGAGACTTCGTCCCGACGCACGTGGCCAGTACCGTGCCAGGCGCCGACTTCGGTGACGCGCTTCAGTTCGGAAGCGACATCGATTTGGTGCTGTCGAGGATGCGCGTCCCGGAGGAGATCACCGTCGAAACCTGGTTTCTCACGAGCTCGGCGCGCCAGACGTTCTTCAGCTTAGGTAACATGGTGATTCGCGTCGACACCGACGGCACGCTCGAGATCGAAACGCAAGGCGACGTCGTCGCCGAAAGCGCGACGGCGGTCAACGACGGCAGGTGGCACCACGTGGCCGTTGTCGCGACGACGACCGAGGCCACGGCGTACCTCGACGGCGTGCCGCTCGGATCGACCGACGCCGCGGGTCTCGCTCCTCGCGACGTCGAGACGGTGGTCATAGGTGGCCCCGCCGTTCTCGAGAACTTCGAGGGCCTCCTCGACGACGTGCGCATCTGGGGCGTCGCCCGCGACGCGCAGGACATCGTCGCGACAAAGAATGCCCCACTCGCCGGAACCGAGGACCACCTCCTCGCGTACTGGAACTTCGACCGGACCGGCTCGCTGGCGCGCTGGCAGTTCCGGGAGGTCCCCTCGGGCCTCCACGAGGTCCTCGTCACGTGGCCGGAGCACGAGAGCCGGGCGAGCGACGCGCTCTACGCGATCCACGATCTCGGGACGGTCCTCGCCGACGCTGTCGTCAACCAGCGCTTCGCGCCCTCCGGTGAGTCCCTCGACGGCCGACCGTGGCAGAGCGTCGGCGTCGTCGACGCGAGACACGGAGAGCTCGTCGTCGACCTGACGAATGTCGCGGATGGCATCGTCGCGGCAGACGCAGTACGCATCGTCAGGATCGGAGCGCCGTCCGACAGCCTCGGTCTCGTCGACCTCGGGGGGAATCCGCTCGACAACCGCGCGCACGAGGTCTTCCTGCCCGAGCTCGTCTCCAACGCGGCCGTCACCTTCGACGCGAACCCCGGGGCGCCGACCGTGAGCCTGGGCGCGGCGTCATTCGGGGTTCTCGCGGGGGAAGTAGCCTTCGTACAGCTCTTCACAGGAGATCCAGATCGCGATGCCGTGACGCCGAGCTTCGCGAGCGACGTATTCGGGATGAGCTTCCAGCTGCAGATCATACCGGAGGTCCCCGGAGCGATTCTGGCCATCGAGGCGCCCTCCGGGTTCACCGGATCGGCTCGCGTCACCGTCACCGCTCACGATCGGACAGACGGCGCCGGGAGGCCGTCGGGCCGCACCGACGCGATCAGCTTCGACGTCCACTTCGGCGTCGCCTCGATCTACGGCACGAAGTTCGAGGATCTGGACCGCGACGGTCTCCGCTTCGAGAAGGAGCCGCGTCTCGAGTCCTGGAGGATCTTCCTCGACGACAACGGCAACGGCCGACTCGATGACGGCGAGAAGTCCACGCTCACCGACGCCAATGGTGAGTACGCATTCCGCTCTCTGGACCCCGGCCAGTACTCGGTCGAGGAGGTCATCGATCCGGCCTGGATCTTCTCGGGTGTCGAATACCTCGACGCCGACTTCACGGGCCGCGACGACGAGGGCTTCAGGTCGCGCGGAAGCCTCGATCAGTGGCACCTCAGCACGCGACGTGGGTCGCAGCCGGGCCACACGGCCGACCACAGCTGGTACTTCGGCAACGAGACCACCGGGCAGTACTCGAACAACGCAAGCGGCTCCCTGCGGTCGCCGCCGATCGACCTCAGGGCTGCGGGGGAATCCGTCTTTCTCGAGTTCAACTCCTTCCTCGACGTCGGGGGGACGTCGACGAGAACGGCCCACGAGGCGACGTTCGCGGCGGGCGACGACGGTTACACGACCCAGTCTCTGTGGCACCGCTCGGCACTGCGAAGCGCCTCCCGATCCCACAGCATGTACTTCGGGAACGAGCAGACGCGGCAGTACGCGCTCGGCTCCAGGGGCCTCCTCGTCTCTCCGTTGATCGACCTCCGTGGCCTCGACGGCCGGGTGACCTTGACTTTCGACCACTTCCTCGCGGCGAACGCCGTCGGGGTCGACCTTGCCCAGGTCTGGGTCGCTTCGCCAGGCCAGCCCAGGCAGCTCGTCGCCAGAAACAGGCCGGCGCCGAACGCCGTCCCTCTGACGAACACGACCGGCTTCGAGAACGTCTCGGTCGACCTGTCTGCTTTCGCTGGAGAACAGATCCAGATTCAGTTCGAGTTCATCGACGACAACTTCACGATCGGCGGCGTCGTGCCCGCCGTCGGGGAGGGCTGGTATATCGACGACGTCTTCGTGACCGTCCAGACTCGGGACGTGGCCAGCGTCAGCATAGTCGCGGGCGGGAATACGACGCTCATCGCCGACAACTGGCAAATCCGCAATCTCCCCGAGGTCTCCCGCTTCATCTCGCGGGTGCTGGACATCTCCGCTTTCAGCGGCCAGGTGATCAACGTCGAGTTCACCTTCGAATCGGATCACGCGCAGCCCGGCGAGGGCTGGTACATCGACGACGTGCGAGTCTTCGAGCGAAACCGGGTGACGATCGCCGTCGGACCGCCGCGGACCGGAGTCGATGTCGCCAACTTCCGCGTCGTGAGAATCGTCCCGTCAGCTGGCGCGGCGGGTCCGCTAAACGAGGGAAGCGCTGTCACGTTCGCCGCCGCTGTCAACGACCCCGACCCGTCGAACGGCGGCAACTTCGCGTTCCTGTGGAGCGTCACCGCGACGAACGGGCAGTCCGTATCGCCGGGCACGGAGGAGAAGTTCAGCTTCAGTCCGGAAGACGACGGCACTTACACGGTGACCCTCGCGGTGACCGATCTCGATGACGACCGCAGGAGATACACGGACACGTTCACGCTCTTTGTCGAAAACGCCCCACCGCGCATCGATCTCGGCGCCGACCGTACGGTCTTCGAGGGCGCGACGGTCGCCTTCGACGCCACGGCGGCCGGCGTGGTCGTCGATCCGGGTGTCAATGACGCCGTTGTTGCGTACTCCTGGCGGCTCGTCGACTCGGAGGGGGCGGTTGTCGCGACCGGCGAGCAGTCGACCTTCTCGCGCATCTTCGAGAGCGCCGGGGTCTTCACGCTCACGCTCTCGGCGACCGATGACGACGGCGCCACGGGGTCGGGATCGATCGAGATCACCGTGGTGCCCACCATGCCCACGGCCGGTGGCGGCGCCGACAGCAGCGTCGCCGAGGGCACTGCGGTGACGCTCGACGCCTCGCAGACGACGACCCACCCCACGCCCGGTGAGCCGCTCTCGTTCCGCTGGGAGGTCTTCTCGGTGGACGGACGCTTCTTCGCAGCCGGCTCCGGCCCGGTCTTCACCTTCACGCCGGACGACGACGGCGTCTACGTCGCCACGGTCACCGTGCGTGACCGCGACGGCGACGAGTCCACCGACGAGGTCGTGGTCACGGTCGGAAACGTCGCACCGCGAATCGAGCTCAGCGGCTCGCTCGAAGTCGGCGACGACGGCGTCTTCAACGCCGAGCTGACGATCCTCGATGCCGGCTCCGACGTCTGGTCGGTCGAGATCGACTTCGGCGACGGCAGCGCCGCCGAGCGCTTCGAGGAGCTCACCGATCGACGGCTGCCGATCAGGCACTTCTTCCCCGCAAGCGGCGTCTACGACGTCGCCGTCACGGTGCGCGACGACGACGGCGGCGAGGGCTCGGCCAGCTTCCGCGTCACGGTGGCGAACCGGCCCGGTGTCCTCCTGGAGGAGAGCGACGGCGAGACACGCGTCCTCGAGGGTGGCGCCGGCGACACCTACACGCTGGTCCTCGCCGCACAGCCGGCGGCCAACGTGCGTGTCGATCTCCTCTCCGACGGCCAGCTCATCGTCGAGGACGTCGAGCGTCCCGGCCGCTCCTTCCTGGTCTTCTCGATCGACGACTGGTTCGAGAGGCGCACCGTGCGCGTGCGCGCCGTCGACGACCCGGACATCGAGCCGAGCCCACAGCAGGTGGCCATCGAGCACCTCGTCCGCAGCGAGGACGCACGCTATAACGGCCTCCCGGTGCGGGATGTCGTGGTCCTCGTCGAGGACGATGACGTGGCCGGGCTGGTCGTGGAGCTCGAGGGCGACCTGGTGACCGATGAGCGCGGTGGCGAGGCCTCCTTCACCGTGGCGCTCGCCGCACGGCCTCGCGGCGAGGTCACCGTCACCCTCTCATCGAGCGATCCCGGCGAGGGAGTGGCCTCGCCGACGTCGATCGTCTTCGGTCCGCACGACTGGAACATCCCGCAAACAGTCACCGTCACCGGACTCGACGACGAGGTCATCGACGGCCCGGTCCCCTACTCGATCGTCCTCGAGGTGACTTCCGCCGACGATCCCGACTGGCGCGGGCTCGAGCCGACGCGCGTCGACGCCACCAACCTCGACGACGGCGAGCTGCTCTCCGTCGCCGGGATCGACCTCCTGGCGAGCGGCGTCCGCATTCGCTTCGACGGGCGCATCGACCCCTCGACCCTGAATCTCTACGACACCCGCTCGGGCGGCCTCGGGGCGGCGGACGTCACCCTGGTGGGCGGTGCGAGCGGCCCGGTGCGGGGCTCGCTCCTGGTGTCTGAGGATCGGCGCTCGGTCACCTTCGTGGCCACCGGTGCTCCCCTCGCCGAGGACGACTACACCCTCACCGTGCGCGGGGCGGCCGATGGCGTCTTGAACGAGTTTGGTCTCATCCTCGACGGCGACGGCGACGGCGTCTCGGGCGGCGATTTCGTCTCGCGTCTCGTCGTGCGGCGCTCGCCGGAGGTGGCCGTCCTCTCGGTGCCCGATTTCGCCCGTGGACCCGCCCAGCCGGTGGACGTCCCGGCGACCGGGACGGGGCTGCCGATCACCATCACGGGCGCGCGCGGCGCCGGGCTCGTCTCCTTCACGCTGCGCCACGATCCGGCGCTGCTCGAGATCACCGACGTTCGCCTCGGCGAGACGCTGCCGGCCGGCTCGGCGCTCTCGATCGAGGAGCTCCGTCCCGGCGAGGTCCGGGTCGGCGTGGCGCTCGCCGTGCCGCTCGGCGCCGGCGAGCGTGTCCTGGTGACGCTCATCGCTCGAGTGCCGGATACGGCGCCCTACCGCTCGAAGCACCTCCTGGATCTCGCCTCGGTCGAGCTCGACGAGGGCGCGCTCCCCGTCGCCGGCGACGATGGCGTCCACGTCGTCGCCTACCCCGGTGACAGCACCGGCAACGCCGGCTACAGCTCACTCGATGCGCAGCGCACCCTGCGAGTCGGCGTCGAGCTCGACAGCGGCTTCGCGGCCTATCCGCTCGCCGATCCCGTCATCGTGGGCGACGTCACCGCCAACGGCGAGGTCGGCTCGCTCGACGCCAACCGGATCCTCCAGGAGGTCATCGGCATCGATCGACCCGAGATCCCCGATCTTCCCGCCGGTGTCAAGCCCACGGTGGTCATCATCCGAGACCCCTTTGTCAACGTCCCGACCGACCTCGTCGGCGCGCCGGGCGAGACGATGACCGTGCCGGTCCTCCTCGACGACGCCCTCGGCCTCACCACCGCCGATATCGACCTCGTCTACGACTCGGAGCGGCTCGAGCTCGTCTCGGTCGGTGCGGGATCGCTGATGAGCGACGCGCAGCTTCTCGTCCACAACGACACCGAGCCCGGGCGGGTGCGCATCGGCATCGCCGCGCTCGAGGCGCGCCCGTCGGTCTCGGGGAGCATCGTCGCGCTCGAGTTCCGCGTGCGTGACGACGCCCCGAGCGGCGACGCCGTGCTCGATCTCGCCATGGTGAGCCTCGACGAGGGCGGCCTCGTGCTGACGCCCGAGCCGGTGCCCGGCGACGATCCGACCGATGGGCGCATTCGCGTCACCCGCCTCATGGCCAACGCCGACGTGGCGGCGACGCGCAGCCGCTCGCCGTTGGCCATCGATCCACTCGGAAACGACACCGGCTCTGGCCTGCGGATCACCGACGTGAGCGACGGTCGAAACGGCACGGTCACCCTCGGCGACGACGGCCGCACGGTCACCTACACCCGGGAGGCAGGCTTCAACGGCAGCGATTCCTTCACCTACACGGCCATCGACTCGAGCGGACGCACGGCGACCGCCACCGTCAAGGTCATCGTCACGCCCGAGGTCAGGGTCCGCGGCACGCTCGAGCTCGGCGACCACGTCACCATCGGCGCCGGCACCCGCATCCGCGGCCACGTCGTCCTCGGCGACGGCGTCTCGATCGGTGAGCGATCGAGGCTGCGCGGCGACATCGAGCTCGCCTCCGGCGTCGTCCTCGCCGAGCGCGTGCGACTGCGCGGCCTGATCGCCATCGCCGCCGCGACCTCGATCGCCGAGCGGACGGCGATCTCGAGCGGCGTCCGCATCGGCCCGGGCGTGACCATCGGCGAACGCGTCCGCATCGGCCGCGGCGGCGAGATCGCCGCGGGCGCCATCATAGAGGACCGCGTCAAGCTCGGCCGCCGAGCGAGCGTCGGCGAGGGCGCGGCGGTCGCGAGCGGCACGCGCATCGGACGCGGGATGGGGATCGCAGCGGGGGCGAGGATCGTCGGTTGAGACGAAGTGTCGCAATCGGCGACCTTCACGGCGGGGGGTCCGTGGCACGTCCGCGAGCAATGCGGCGCCGGATGACGGCGCAAAGGAAGTCAGTACGCCTCTCCGACGAGCTCACGCAGCCGCTCGAGCCCTCTCATGAGCTGGCCGGCGACCGAACCGGCAGTCCGATTCAACCGCTCGCCGATCTCCCGTGTCGACAGGCCGTCGACGTAGTGAAGCAGCACGGCCTCCCGTTGCGCCTCGGGCAGACTCTCGAGGGCGTCAGCGACGAGGAGAATCGCCTCGTTCTTCATCGCCCTCTCGCTCGGCGAGGACTGGTCCGCCGCGAGACTTCCGAGGAGGCGCCTCGAGGACTCCCGGAGCATCGCATCGAGTGACTGCTCCCGATCGATGTCTCGCTTCTGCCGGCGCAAATCGCGGCCGGCCTTGGAAGCGTTGCTCGCGAGCATCTTTCTCAGCAGGGCGAGCTGCTGCTCGACCACCCGTCCCGCGAACTTCCCGGGGTTGCGATGCGCCTCGATCAGCGTGTTCTGCACGATGTCCGACGCCGACACCTTCGCCCGGATGGCGCCCCCCAGGCTCAGTCGGGCCAGCAGGGTCAGGTACGGCCTGAAACGCTCCAGATCGAGCTCGGCGACCACAAACGCCTCTCCAAACACGCTCCGCTGTCGGACGGGACAACGAGAGGATTCTACCCCCCCTCGCCGGAATCCTGCGATGAGAATCGCACGGACGGGACTCATCAGCCCAGGCGGTGAGGTGAGCCGGCGGACCGCCGGAGTGGGCCACCCACATCCGTGCGACGGAACGGAGGACACATGTTCGTGACAAGGACGCGCATCTTTCTGATCGTCTCGTGCTGCCTCGTGGGTCACCCTGCGATTTGTCGGGGTCAGGAGATCTTCAAGCGCGGCGACGCCAACGCCGACGGAAAGGTGGACATCAGCGACGTCCTGTCGGTCGTCAACCACCTCTTCCTCGGCGGCGCGGCACCACCCTGCTCCGACGCGGCCGACGCGAACGATGACGGCAGCGTCGACATTTCCGACGCGCTCGCGGTCGTCAACTTCCTCTTCCTCGGCGGCGCGCCGATTCCTCCTCCGGGGCCGACGAACTGCGGTCCGGACCCGACTGCCGACGCGGCGGGGATGGACCTCGGCTGTAGGGCTTACCCGCGACGGCTCTGCGGTATCGTCGAGGTCCCGGACACGAGGCACTGGGACTTCGAGGACGGGACCCTCCAGGGCTGGGTCGCGACCGGCGCCGCCTTCGATTCTCAGCCCACTTACGGCAATAACGTCTCCACCCGGCGCGCCATGCAGAGGGATGCGGACTTCATGGCCCTCGTCGACAGCATCGGCGGCGACTACTGGAACGGTCCGTACCCGATCGGCATCCAGGGTCAGTACTGGATCGGAACGTATGAGAACCGGCCGAACCGTGGGGCGGAGTGGAGCGCCGTTCAGGGAGATTCCCCCCGGGGCACTCTGACGTCACCCGAGTTCACGCTTGGCAAGCGGTACGTCCACTTTCTCATCGGCGGCGGCTGCGACGTCGACGGCGTGCGGGTGGAGCTTCAAGTCCGCGCGCAGGGCGACACGACGTGGGCGCCGGTTGTCGCCAGTCGCAGGACAGGGAGGTGTGACGAGCGCATGGAGAGGGCGGTGCTCGACCTGGTGTCACTCGGCGTGATCGGCGGCAAGAATCCTCCCGCGAAGGGCCGACTGGTCATCCGCGACCAGTCCGCCGGCGGGTGGGGCCACATCAACGTCGACGACATCTGGGTCACCGACGACCCGCCGTCCGGGGAGCAGCCGCCTGTCTGGGGATTCGCGGACACTCACGCCCATCTCTCGGCGATGCACGCCTTCGACGGCCTCGCAATCTGGGGCGACACCGAGCACCTCGGAGCCGACGGATCGGTGAAAAACCCGCTCACCTGCCCCGGAACCGCGCACAACGCGAACGCCGGCGTCTCCACCTCGAAGGTCCTTTACGAGATGGAGGACCAGCACCGCTTCGGCCGCAAAGCGCCCCAGAACACCGAGCCGACGCCGCACGACGCCATCGGGGCGCTCAACTCGAGCTGGCACAGCCTGAGCCATCAGCAGATGTACGAACGGTGGGTGAGAAGGGCGTACAGCGGCGGACTTCGCCTCCTCGTCACCGAGGCGGTCAACAGCCGCGTCCTCGCCTGGGGTCTGAGCGGGACGCACCCCGACGTCGGCCCGAGCAAGGATAGCGCGTCTTACATGGCCCAGATCCGCGACACCAAGGACCTCGTGCGGCGGAACTCCGACTGGATGGAGATCGCCCTCACCCCCGCGGACGCTCGCCGGATCATCCGTCGCAACAAGCTGGCCGTGGTCCTCGGCATCGAGGTGGACTCGTTTGCCGATTGCGACATCCGGACGCTGCCGACAAACGACGGCAACCACTATCACGCGGGCTCGAGCGGATGTGACATCGACAAGGTCATCACGGCCCTCGATGCCGTGTACGCCGAGGGAGTACGGCAGTTGCATCCGATCCATCTCACGGACAACGGCTTCGGCGGCGCCGCGGTCTACAACGACGAGTTCAACATCAGCAATCACTACCTCAACAACCAGTTCTTCTCCGTCGCCAACGGCACGAGCTCGGGTGTCGACTGGAGCTTCGAGGCAAACCCCAGCTTCGTCGGCACGGTTCGGTTCGGCGACATCATAATCAGCAAGACGGTCGGAGCGTGGCCGTCGCCCGTCTACAGCACCTCCAGCGGTCACGTCAACGCGCTCGGCCTGACGGACCGGGGCCGACGGCTGATCCGCGAGATGATGAAGCGCGGCATGGTCATCGCGGTGGACCACCTGTCGGAGAAGGCCCTCGACGAGCTCATCGGCCTTCCGAACCCAACGACCGGCGGACTGATCGGGTCCCCGCTCGTCGCCAACGAGGACTGCGAGGACCTCTCCCGAGAGGAGTGCCGCGAGCTGGCCTACCCCGTCGCCCTGACTCACAGCGGCGCCCGCGACCTGCAGTTCAGAAGGAACGAGACCAACTCGAAGGCGAAGAGGACGAGCGAGGGCGGGAAGCGCCTGAACCAGATACGTCGCATCAACCTGATCGGGGGTATCGCCGCGCCCGGCATCGCCGTCGGCGACGTGAAGTCGTATGTCGGACCCGCGGAGGTCGCCAACGACTGCGCCGGGACGGCGTGTTCCTTCGCACAGGTCTACAACTTCTACATGGCCAGGCGGGCGTCCGAGCTGCACGGCGTTCACTTCGGCATGCCGATCGGCACGGACTTGAACGGCCTCAACGGCAGTGTCGGCCCCCGATACGGCATCTGGGGCTGCTGGAAGAGGAACTTTCACATCGCGGCTCCCGACCTGAGCGCGGCCGCCTCGCTTCCGAACCCTCCCGGTCAGGACAACGACTGGGAGCAGCGAACGGCCCAGATCAACGGGAGATCCGGCGTCCGCTACGAGTTTCACGGCAGTTCGTCGTTCGTCGCCCACATGACCGCGCCCGCGGCGAACTGGCACACCCGGGGTGTCCGCACCATGACCTTGACCACCGACCAGCCGCCCCTGAAGCCGGCGACGAGGCCTGGCAGTCCGCCGTGGGACATCAACCTCGACGGCGTCGCCCACTACGGCATGCTCCCCGACTTCTTCCAGGACCTGCGAGCCGTCGGCTTCAGCCGCGAGGACCTCGGGCCGCTCTTCCTCGGGGCCGAGGCGTACATCCGGATGTGGGAGAAGGCCTGGGAGCAGAGAGATCTCAGATGAGGCGTCGGGAGCGGGGTCTTCGCTGGGATCTCCGGAAGGAGGGAACGAATCCAGGCCGGCGGCGCTGCGCCCCGAAAGACCTCCGTTTTTCTCGCCGGGCATCGATCCGGTACAATGCCGGACCATGCAACCACGGAAGCGTCAGAAGGTGCTCCTCGAGCGGATCATCGGCGAGTACGTCGACTCGCTCCAGCGTGGCGAGCCGCTCGACCGCGGCGAGCTGATCTCGCGCCATCCCGAGCTCGCCGCGGATCTCCGGCGCTTCTTCGCGAACTATGACACGTTCCGGTGGCTCGGGGGGGCACGGGACGATGCGGAACGGCAGGCACCGCTTCTGGCGGCCGGCGAGCGCCTCGGCAACTACGAGATCGTCGAGGAGATCGCCCGCGGCGGCATGGGGATCGTCTATCGGGCGCGGCAGACGAGTCCCCGCCGGACCGTGGCTCTGAAGGTCATCGCGGCCGCGCGGCTGGCCTCCGCGAAGGACGTGCAGCGCTTCCGTCTCGAGGCCGAGGCGGTCGCACAGCTCGAGCACCCCAACATCGTCCCGATCTACGAGGTCGGCGAGCACGACGGCGTTCCCTACTACGCGATGCCTTTCTACGAGGCCGGCAACCTCGCTCCCCACGTTCCGGAGTTCCGCGATCATCCTCGCCGGGCGGCCCGGCTGGTAGCGACCATCGCCCGAGCCGTGCACCATGCCCACGAACGGGGTGTGCTCCACCGTGATCTCAAGCCCTCCAACATCCTGTTGGACGGACGCGGCGAGCCGATCATCCTCGATTTCGGCCTCGCCAAACGGCTCGGAGCTGAATCGAGCTTCACACAGACCGACGGCATCGTGGGGACCCCGAGCTACATCGCTCCGGAGCTGGCCAGCGGACTCAAACAGAGCGTCACGACGGCGACCGACGTCTACGGTCTCGGCGTGATCCTCTACGAGCTCCTCACCGGGAAGCCGCCGTTCGAGGCCGCGACACCCGTCGCGACACTGTTACAGGTCTTGGAGGACGACCCCCGACGGCCCGGGAGCGACAACCCGCGCGTCGACCGTGACCTCGAGACGATTTGCCTGACCTGTCTCGAAAAGGACCCGGAAAGGCGTTACCCCGGCGCGGAGGCGCTGGCAAAGGACCTCGAGCGCTACCTCCTGGGAGAGCCGATCCTTGCCCGAGCTTCCGGACTCCTCGAGCGGGGGCTCCGCTGGGCGCGCCGGAGGCCGGTTCTGGCGGTCCTCGTCGCGGCTGGCGCGCTTTTTCTTTCGAGTCTTGCCATGCTCGGGCTGTGGCACAACGCCCGGCTGAGGGAAGCCCTGAATCGCTCGAAGGGAGAGCTCTACACGGCGGACATCAGCGTCGCCCAGCAAGCGTGGAGGGAGGGAAAGGTGGAAGTCCTCCTCGAGATCCTCGACAGATACCTCCCGGGGCGCGCGGGGGAAGACTGGCGCACCTTCGAGTGGCACTACCTGCGTCGCCGGGCGGCGAGTCAGAGGGTGAAGCTGGATCACGGCGGTACCGTGACCGCGATCGCGTACCACCCCGATGGCACGCTGCTCGCCACGGCAGGAGGGACGGACGGCAGAGTGAGACTGTTTGACACGACCGATGGAAAGCTCGTGACCACTCTGGAGGGTCACACCCAGACCATCGCGTCCCTCGCCTTCTCCCCGGATGGAACGGAGCTGGCGTCGGCAGGCTGGACGGCGGGACGCGAGGAGCTCGGAGAATTGAAACTCTGGGACCTGCGCTCTCCCGGCCGTCCCCGCACGCTGCGAAGCCACCCCGGGGGTCTTGTCGCCGTCGCCTACACCGTGGACGGCGAGAGCCTCGCGACGGCCGGCGTCGACTCCATTGTGAGACTCTGGGATCGGAGTTCCGGGACCCTTCGGGCGCAGATGCGGGGCGATGGAGGTTCCCTTCGCGCCATGGCATTCAGCCCGGACGGGCGCTTCCTCGCCAGCACGGGAGCTCACTCCGTGTACCTCTGGGATCTCGGTCACCTCGAGCCCTCCTCGGACGGGGTCGTCGTGATCGATGGAGTGACGCACCGCCGGTTCCCGACGCGGTGGAAACACACCCGTTCCGTCGCCTTTTCCCCGGACGGCAGCACCCTCGCGGCCGCGAGCAGCTACCTGTTGGTGTACGCATGGGATGTGATGACCGGGAAGTTGACCTCGAGCTTTCTCGCACGAGCCCGCATTGCCGCTCTCGACTGGTCGCCGCGCGGGGGGATGATTGCCACCGCCGGCGGGCACGGAAACGGTCCAGGCGAGCTGGCTCTCTGGAGCATGCCCGGAGGTGAGCTGACCAGAGCCCTGACGCTCCATCCGTCGACGATCGGAGCCATGGCCTTCTCGCCCGACGGGAGTCTTCTGGCGACCGCGGCGGAGCACGAGGTCGAGCTCCTCGACGTATCACTCGCCCTCGAGCCCGAGTTCCTCGCCACGGGTAGCGTCGAGTGTCTCGCCTTTTCGCCTCGCGGGGATGTGCTGGCCGCCGGAGGGTCCAGCGCCGCCTCCCTCTTCGAAATGGGCGCCGGCACGCCCCTCGAGCCCCTCATCGGATCGCGGCAGACACCGAACAAAGTCGTCGCTCTGTCCTTCTCGCCGGACGGCGAGAGCTTGGCGACGGTGGACGAACGGACAGGCGTGGTGCTCTGGAGCCTGGGAGGAGAGCGGACCAGCCGGTCGCTGCGCGGGCACCGGGGTCAGGTGCGCTCTCTTGCGCATTCGCCGGACGGCGGCCTCCTCGCCGTGGGGAGCTTCAAGTTCGTCGCGGTATGGAAGCCCGCGAGCGCGGCGCTCGTCGCCGAGTTCGAGGCGCACGAAAGCCGCGTCTACGACATGGCGTTCTCGCCGGAAGGGCGGGTCCTGGCGTCCGCCGGCGGCGACGGAAAGGTGACGCTCTGGAGCGTCACCGGCTGGCGTGAGCGCCGTACGATCAGCAGCGTCGCCGGGGAATGCCTCGCGGTGGCGTTCTCGGCGGACGGGACCCTGCTCGCGACCGGCTGGGCCGATCGCACGACGAGGCTCTTCGAGGTCTCGACCGGCCAATCCCGCGGCTTGCTGCGAGGGCACGACGACTCGGTGACCGGCGTGGCGTTCTCGGCCGATGGACGAACACTGGCAACGGCGAGCCGAGATGGCAGCGTCAAGCTGTGGGACTTCATGGCGAGGCAGCAACGTCTCTCCCTGGAGGCCGGGGCTCCGCTTCGGGATGTCGCGTTCTCGCCGGACGGGAAGAATCTCGCGGCCTGCGGCAGACTCGGAGTGACGCTCTGGCGCGCGGCGACGCCGGAACCGCTATCGTTGCCCGAGCGATCGAAATCCGGAATCGCCGCGGAAATCGTTCCCCCGGCGAGGCTGTCCGCGGATTCGTGCCGCTGGATCGACGTCACGCCCGGCGTCCTTCGCGAGCCGGATGCTTGCCAGGGAGCGGCGTGGGGCGACCATGACGGCGACGGCGATGCCGATCTCTACCTCGCCCGCAACGGTCCCAACCGCCTGCTGCGGAACGACGGCAACGGCGAATTCGTCGAGTCGACGCCGACTCTCCTCGCGGACGACTCCAACAGCTACGGCGCCGCCTGGGCGGACCACGACGGCGACGGTGATCTCGATCTCTTCGTGACGAACCGGGATGGCCCGAGCCGGCTGTTTCGAAACGACGGCGGAGGTGACTTCAACGCCGTCGAGGTCGAGGACCTCGGAACGGGAGGGGCCCGGCGCGGCGTCGCCTGGGTGGACTACGATGGCGACGGCGTTCTCGACCTCCAGGTGGCGCACGGTGAGCGGGGCCTCCGCCTTTTCCGTGGTCGGCGCGGTGGCGGGTTCGAGGAGGTGACGGGGCGGCTGTTCGATGGCGAGGTCGCGTGCTCCGCGGCGGCGTGGGGAGATTACGACGGCGACGGCGACCCGGACCTCTATGCCATCTCGAACACGGCGAACTGGCTGTTCCGGAACGATGGAGGCGTGAAGTTCGTCGACGTGACCTCGCCGCCCCTGGCGAATCGCCGGCGCTGCCGGGCGGCCGCCTGGGGCGACCACGACGGCGACGGCGACCTCGACCTCTACGTCGTCAACTGGGGCGAGGCGAACAAGCTCTTCCGGAATGAGGGCGGAGACCGGTTCTCGGACGTGACGACGTGGCCGCTCGGAGACTGGGGGCAGGGCACCGGCGCGGTGTGGGGAGACTACGACAATGACGGCGACCTCGACCTGTTCCTCGCCAACAACGACGGCACGAGCAAGCTCCTCCGGAACGATGGCTCCGACGTGTTCGCGGACGTGACCCACGGTCCCTTGACGAGGCTCGGCAGCGCCTATGCCCTCGCGTGGGTCGATCACGACGGCGACGGCGATCTCGACCTTTTCGTGTCGGACTGGGATTCCGGCAACCATCTCCTCCGAAACGACAGCCCGACCGGCCACCACTGGCTCCACATCGAGCTCGAGGGCACGGCGTCGAACCGTGCGGCCATCGGCGCCCGCGTGCGCGCCGTCGTGTCCGGGTCCGGCGGCGCCCGGACGCAGATGTGCGAGATCACTTCCGGCCCGGGCTGGGGTTGCCAGAGCCAGAACGACTCCATGGCAATGTTCGGCCTCGGCCCGGCGACCGTCGTCGAGCGCCTCGAGATCCGCTGGCCATCGGGCACTCGCCAGACACTGCACGACGTCGCCGTCGACCGCCGGATGCGGCTGGTCGAGCCGCCGATCCGGCCATCGCCGGCGACGTCACCGGCAACGGTGAAGTGAAGCTCGCTGGATGGCGACCGGGTCCTTTCGGCCGCTCACTCCGCGTCGATCTCCCACTCGAGGAAGAGCTCGAGGCTCTCGCCGGCGTCGCGGAGCAGCTCGCGGATCTCGACGGGCTCGAGGAGGGCCGATCGCCGATCCCGGGCGACGGTGAAGCCGCGCGCGTCGACGATGCGCCCGCCGACGACGGCGACTCGGGTCTCGCCGATCGAGTCCGCCTGGTCCTGGCGGAACGCGCGGATCGTCGAGTGTCCCGGTTCCGACGGCCTGAGGTTGTCGGTCACCGCGACGACGAACGCCAGCCTCCGGCGCGAGTCCTTCTTGGTGAAGCGCGTCCGCACGACCTCCGTGCCCTGCTCGTCGGTCATCGTCCCGAAGCGCTCGAGCGAGGCCGCGTCCGGCAACCTCGCGACGACGACGTTCGCGAGGGGCTTCTCCCGGCGCAGCCAGCGCGCCTCGACGATCTCGCCGCCGGCGCGGATGATGCGTCGCATCTCGTCGTCCCGACGCGCGTCGAAGTCCTCGATGAACTGCCGCAGCTCCCGCTCGCCCTTCTCGCCCGCCTCCGTCGAGCGAATGTTCGAGAGGAACCGCACCCAGTCCGCCGAGCCGTCCCCCCGGATGGTCAGCGTCGTCACCTGATCACTGAGGATGCAGCCGCCGAACGCCGCCAGCACGGCGGCGAC
>JBFFXF010000041.1:0-34533 GCA_041569895.1 Planctomycetota bacterium
ACGACGGTGCCGATCCTCCGTTCGGAGGCCGTCGGATCGAAGGCCGGAGAGCGGCGACGAATGCGCCGGAACATGGCTGGCGCGTCGACAAAGACGATCGGCCGGTCGAGCAGCGTGTACTCGACGGCGACGGACGAGGCGTCGGTGATGAGGAGGTCGGCGCTCTTCAGGAGCGGGACGACGTCGAGCTCTCTCGCCACGCGAACACGTTCGTTCTCGAGCGGCGCCAGTTCGACGGACCAGTCCGTGGGCTTCTTCGGGTGGTCGTGCGGCTTGATCAGGAGGTTGAGGGACCTGTCTGCAGCGAACGCCCGGGCGATTTCCTTGCCCATGGTCTCGAGGGCGTTCTTCTTCTCGCCGGTCGGCGCGAGAAGGACCGTGGGCAGGGACGGGTCGAACCCGTACCGCGCGAGGAGAGCGTCGCGAGTGTCGTCCCCGGCGACGAGGGCGTCCGCCTTCGGGAAACCCGTGACGAGACAGGTCGATCCTCCCTCGACCACCAGTCCCTGCTTCCGGTAGAGCTCGGCGTGGTGCCGTCCCGGAAGGCAGAGGAAGTCGAATCGGAGCGCCTTCTCCCGGACGGCGAGGTTCTTGAAGGAGACGCCGTGGAAGATCTGCACCGACCGCCGGACCGTCGGAGGAAAGAGCTGATCGGAGAGGTGCGCGCACACGACGACGTCGAACTCCATGTCGCGGGCGTTCTCGACCGAGACCACCTTGCTCCTGTCGACGTCGAAGGGGTCGTAGAAGCCCTCGAGCTCGTACGAGACCTCCCCCGCGGACTTCCGCCTGAATCCGCCCGAGAGGAAGACCTCGACGCGGCGGTCCTGTCTCAGCCGCTCGTAGAGCGGCAAGAAGCACAGGAAGTGGACCGGCGCGTAGCCGGCGAAGAGGATTCGTTTTGCTTCTGACATTTTATTCCTCGGTGCCGCTCAAAACTTCGCCGTCAGCGTGGCGCCGACGATGAACCGCTCGTATTCGCGCTCCTCGTTGTCGTTCTGGGCGTCGCTCGTCGAGGTCTCCTTGAGATACCGCCCCTCGAGCGTGAAGTTGAACGAGTCGCCGATCTTGCGGATCAGCGCGACCCTGGCCTCATGGCGGATGTCCTCGCGACCCCGGTAGGTGGTGTCGAACAGCTCGTCGGACTCGAAGTCCTCGAAACGCAGCCGGTATCCGACCTTCAGCGACCAGCGATCGCCCTTGAGGTGGACATCGGCGCGGAAGCCGTGGCGGAACCTCGTGCGGTCGACCTTCTGCTCGGTGCGGATGTCGAGGTCGTTGGCGTCGAGGTCGCCGTTGAGGTCGACCCCGAACTCCGGCTCGTCCCGGATCAGCACCTCCTCGTCACCGGGGCTCTCGAGGTACTCGAAGAGATAGCCCCCCTCGATATCGAGGAAGCTCGTGAGCTCGATCTCCAGATCGACTCCCGCCCGGTAGAGGTCGCGATCCCTGTTGTCGAAGGGATCGTCGTAGCGGCGGAAACCGTAGCCGGCGCGCGCCTTGAGCTCCGCCCTTCTGAGGAGCGGCGTGTCCTTATCCGCCTTCCAGAGGCGCGCCCGGTAGCGGAGGTCGACGGTGGCGTCGTTGTAGATTCCGGGCTCGTACACGCGCTCGTCGTCCGAGACCGAGTCGACGAGATCGGTGGCGTCGGCTAGGTAGTTCTTGCGGAAGACCTCATGAGCGTACCCCAGGTCGACGCCGATCGAGTGCCCGCCGCCGAGCTTCTGCTCGAGGTCGAGCCCGGCGCGCGCGTGATTGCGCTCGGGGTTCTCGACGTAGAAATCGTATCGGGCGCTCGGCTCGATCGTGAAGTCGCGGTCGAAGAGGAGCGGGAAGCTCAAGGAGATGGCGGCGCGGGGCGAGATGATGACGTCGTCGGGCGACTCCATGTCGTCGAAACGGCCGCTGATCTCGTCGGCCGCCCGGTCATCCTCGAGACGATCGATCTGGCTTTCCGAGAGGTTGAAGATGTTGGTGTCGTAGAGGACCTCGCCTTCGAGCCGAAGACCCCACTCGATGCCGTTCTCCTCCGGTTTGTCCTTTTTCTTCTTCTTGTCCTTGGCGCACACCTCGCCCAGGGGCGCCAGCGCGAGCAGGGCGCAAAGCAAGAGTTGCAGAGTCCTGCCGGTCATCTCGGTCCTTCGTTCTCGGTTGCGGTCCCGTGCCCGGCTCGTCCCCGTCCTCGAGCTCGATCCGGGCAGGTTGAAGCGTTTTCCGCGGCGCACCGGGGGTGACGATGTCTTCCATCGCGCACACGCCGGGACCAACCCTCTTCAGCAGCATACGATGCGCGGCGGAGACTGACGCGCGCCTGGCGCGGCGTTGACCGGATTCCCGTGTTCCGATACCGTGAGACTCGTGAACTCACCTGCTCGACGCGCTCTCCTCGCCCTCCTCGCGTGCCTCGCGCCGCTCGCCTCGCGGAGCGACGACGCGCTCCCCTTCGATGCGCTCGGGGCCGAGTACATCGAGCGCGTCCGCCCGCTCCTCGAGCGCCTCTGCCTCGACTGTCACTCGCGCGAGGAGAGGAAGGGAGAGCTCGACCTCGAGCGGTTTACCGGGCTGAACGCCGTGCGGCGGGATCCGACGACCTGGCGGAAGGTGATCGAGATGCTCGAGAGCCGCGAGATGCCGCCCGAGAGGCGCCGGCAGCCGTCCGCCGACGAGCGGGCGTTGCTGATCGACTGGGCGCGGCGCTATCTCGACGCGGAGGCCCGCGCCAGGGCGGGCGACCCGGGACGCGTCGTCCTGCGACGCCTGAGCAACGCGGAGTACACCTACACCGTGCGTGACCTCACCGGCGTGGCGCTCGATCCGGCGCGCCAGTTCCCTGTCGACGGCGCCGCGGGCGAGGGCTTCACGAACACGGGCGACGCGCTCGTGATGTCGCCGGCCCTGGTCACCAAGTACCTCGACGCTGCGCGCGAGATCGCCAGCCACGCGGTGCTCCTGCCGGACGGCATCCGCTTCTCGCCGCACGCCAGCCGTCGTGACTGGACCGACGAGATCCTCGCCGAGATTCGCGCGCTCCACGGCCGCTTCACCGACGGCGAGGGGCGGGTCGATCTCGAGCGCTACTTCTCGGCGCTGATCCGTCATCGCGATGTGCTTCGCGGTGACCCGGGCGCGGCGCGCAGGATCACGCGCGACGAGGGGCTCTCGGCGAGCTACCTCGAGACCCTGGCGCGCGTGCTCGCGTCGGACGAGCCCCGATCTGTGCTCCTCGATCGCGTGCGCGAGCTCTGGCGCGATGCGGACCCGGAAGGAGCGCGCGCTCTCGCCGCCGCGGTGCGCGCGTGGCAGGACCGCCTCTGGCGATACAACCCGGTCGGCCACTTCGGCAGCGTGCGACCGTGGCAGGAGCCGGTGTCCGTGATCGTCGACTCGGTCACGCTGCGCGTCGCCGTGCCCCCGGCGACCGGAGATCCCGGCGACGACGTCGTGCTCTTCCTCGTCGCCGGAACCGCCGGCGACGGGAACGAGGCCGACGTCGTCGTCTGGGATCGACCGCGCTTCGAGCGCTCCGGCCAGACACCGCTGCCGCTGAGGGACCTCGCGGCGGCGGCGGCGATCGCGGAGGAGACTCGAGGGCGGGCGCTCGCCTCGACATCGCGCGCACTCGCCGCGGTGCGGGCGGCGATCGAGCGACCCGTTGATGCCGCTGACCCGGACGCGCTCGCCGCGAGGCACGACGTCGACCCGCACCTCCTGCGGGCGTGGCTCTCGTGGCTCGGCGTCTCCGCGTCGGGCGCGGTGACCATCGAGCAGCGCCTCGAGGGCACGCTCCAGAACGTCGGGGGCTACGACTTCGTCCGCGGCTGGGGTCTGCCGGGAGTGGGGGACCTGTCGCTCATCAGCAACGCCTCGGACAACGCCGTCAACGTCCCCGGACGGGTCAACCCGCACCGCATCGCCGTGCACCCGCGCCCCGAGCGCTGGGTGGCGGCCGGCTGGCAGAGCCCGGGCGATCTGCGCGTCCGCGTCGCGCCACGTGTCGAGGACATGCACCCGCAGTGCGGCAACGGCGTCTCGTGGTCGCTCGAGGTCTGGCGTGGCGCGCGCCGCCACGTGCTCGCGGCGGACGACCTCGACCGCGGCGCGGCGACGGATGTCGCGCCGATCGGCGGCGTCTCGATGCGTCGCGGGGAGCTGCTCGCGCTGATCATCGGTCCGCGGGACCGGAACCACGCGTGCGACCTGACGCAGATCGACCTCGAGGTCGCCGAGGAGGACGGCGGGATGCGCGCGTGGTCGCTGCGAGAGGACTGCGCCGACGACATCCAGGCGGGCAACCCGCACGCGGACCGGCACGGCAACGAGGGCGTCTGGCACTTCTTCACCGGGCTGATCGAGGAGGGCCGGAAGCCGAGCCAGATCCCCGACGGCTCGCTCCTGGCGACCTGGCTCGATGCGCCGGGCGCGGATGAGGCCGCGCGACTGGCGGACGCCATCGATGCCCTGGTCACGCGACCGCCGGCGGTGGATACACCGCGCCCCGATGCCGAGCTCCGCGCTCGAGTGACGTCACTCGCCGGCCCGCTCTTCTCTCGATTCGACTTCGCGGAGCTCGCCCGCGCCGCCCCCGAGGCCGCCCGGCAGCGCGGTGGTCACGGCGTCGACCCGGCGCGCTTCGGACGGAATCTCGATGGATCGCCGGCAGCGCCCGATCAGCTCATCGTCCGGGCGCCCTCGGCGATCGAGGTCCGCGCGCCGCGTGGCCTCGTCGAGGGCTCGGAGCTCGTCGTCTCCGCCCGTCTCCACGAGGAGGCCGGTCGCGAGGGCATCGTCCAGGTCGCGGTGCTCGCCGAGAAGCCGCTCGACGCGGCGACGCTGCTGCCGGCCGTGCCGCTCGTTATCCGGGAGGACAGCGAGGCCGCGGTCCGCGCCCGGCGCTCGGTCGAGGAGTTCAATCGACTCTTTCCCCGCGCCGTCTGCTATCGCCCCATCGTCCCGGTCGACGAGGTGGTGACGCTGGTCCTCTTCCACCGCGAGGACGACCACCTCGGCCGATTGATGCTCGACGACCAGGAGCGCGCGCGCCTCGACCGGCTCTGGGACGAGCTCCACTACGTCAGTCACGAGGCGCTCGCCCTGGTCACCGGTTTCGAGCAGCTGATGGAGTTCGCGACGCAGGACAACGACCCGAGCAAGTTCGCGCCGCTCGGGGAGCCGATCGCTAAGCGCGCCGCGGCGTTCCGGCGGCGTCTCGTCGAGACGGAGCCCGCGCACATGGATGCTTTGCTCGATCTCGCGACGCGCGCGTATCGCCGGCCACTCCGGGAGCGCGAGGAGCACGGCCTGCGCGCGCTCTACCACTCGCTGCGTGCGAGCGAGACGCCGCACGACGAGGCCGTCCGCCTGGTGCTGTCGCGCATCCTGATCGCGCCGGCCTTCCTCTATCGCCTCGAGAAGCCGCCCGGGGGCGCGGAGCCGGCGCGGGTCTCGGACTGGGAGCTCGCCACGCGGCTGAGCTACTTCCTGTGGTCCTCGCTCCCCGATGACGAGCTGCGCGGGGAGGCGGCCACGGGGCGGCTCGGTGACGGGAACGTGCTCGTCGCGCAGGCGCTGCGGATGCTCCAGGACCCCCGCGTGCGAAGGCTGGCGATCGAGTTCGCCTGCCAGTGGCTCCACATCCGCGGCTTCGACGAGTTCGACGAGAAGAGCGAGCGGCGCTTCCCGGGCTTCGCGGCGCTGCGCCACGACATGTACGAGGAGGCGGTGCTCTTCTTCACCGACCTCTTCCGCCGGGACGGGGCGATCCTCGAGATCCTCGACGCCGACCACGCGTTCCTCAACGAGCCGCTCGCCGCGCACTATGGCATCCCGGGCGTCGAGGGCGAGTCGTGGCGGCGCGTCGACGGCGTCAGGGAGTTCTCCCGGGGCGGCATCCTCGCCCTCGGCGCGACGCTCGCCCGGCACTCGGGGGCGTCGCGCACGAGCCCGATCCTGCGCGGCACCTGGATCTCCGAGACCCTGCTCGGCGAGAAGCTGCCGAGGCCGCCCGCCGACGTGCCGCAGCTCCCGGAGACCGCGCCGCAGGGGCTCACCGAGCGGCAGCTGATCGAGCGCCACTCGAGCGATCCCGCCTGCGCGAAGTGCCACGCGCGCATTGATCCCTACGGATTCGCGCTCGAGGGGTTCGACACCATCGGCCGCCGCCGCGAGACCGACAGCGGCGGGCTGTCGATCGATGCCCGCACGCGCCTCGCCGACGGCCGCGAGGTCGAGGGCATCAACGGGCTGCGCGAGTACCTGCTGACGGCGCGTCGTGACGCGTTCGTCGGGCAGTTCTGCCGCAAGCTGCTCGGGTACGCGCTCGGGCGCGCCGTGCAGCTCTCCGACGAGCCGCTGCTCGCGGAGATGGCCGAGAATCTGCGCGAGAAAGACTGGCGTTTCAGCGCCGCCGTCGAGACCATCGTACGCAGCCGGCAGTTCCGCGAGATCCGCGGCCGCGAGAGTCCCGCGGCCCTGGGACTCGACGGCGATCGAAACCCGGAGGGGGACGCGTCGACCGTCCCCGGAGGAGACCGCTGATGGCGAGCTCGGACCGCATCTCCCGCCGCGCGATGCTGCGCGGACTCGGCGTCACCATGGCGTTGCCCTGGCTCGAATCGGTGCGGGTGTGGAGCGCCGACGGTCCGGCGGCGCGACCGGCCTTGCGATCGGCCAGCGAGGCCGTCGTCGAGGGCGAGGCGCCGATGCGCTTCGGCGTCGTCTTCGCCGGCAACGGCTTCCACAGGCGGGAGTGGTGGGCGCGAGAGGGGAAGGACGGTCTCGAGCTCGGCAAGGTGCTCGAGCCGCTCGGCGACTTCCGCGATCGCATGCTCTTCATCCGAGGCCTCTACAACGAGCAGGCGCTCAAGGGCAACATCCACAGCTCGCAGACCGGCAACCTCCTCTCGGGCGCGCCGCTGGCGCCGGGCGGCGAGATCCGATCGGGAACCAGCGTCGATCAGGTGATCGCGCAGACGTACGGGCGCGCGACGAAGCTGCCGAGCCTCGTCGTCGGCTGCGAGAAGGCGAACCCGTCGGTCCACAAGAACTACTCGATGCTCTACAGCTCGCACATCTCGTGGAACTCGCCGACGACGCCGACGCCGCTCGAGGTCTATCCGGCGCTCGCCTTCGACCGCCTCTTCAAGGACGACGCGAACGGGGCGCACGCCAGCGTCCTCGACGCCGTGCTCGCCGACGCCAGGGACCTGCGACACGACGTCAGCGCCGGCGATCGACGCAAGCTCGACGAGTACCTCGACTCCGTGCGCGAGGTCGAGCAGCGCATCGAGCGCGCCGGCCGGCGTGGCGAGCTGCAGGGCTGGCGGCCGGCGATCGAGAAGCCCTCGATGCCGCGTCCGCCGGACGGCATCCCGCAGGACATCGGCGAGCACATGCGGCTGATGAGCGACATCCTCGTGCTCGCCTTCCAGACCGACACGACGCGCGTCTCGACGCTGAAGCTGAACAACGACCACTCCTCGCTGCGCTTCTCGAACCTCGGCGTCGACTACATGATCCACCACCTCCTGTCGCACCAGGAGTCGGACGACTGGCTGAAGGTGAACCGGTTCTTCGTCGAGCACCTCGCGCGCATCGCTCGCAAGCTCGACGCCATCCAGGAGGGTGAGCGCACCGCCCTCGACAACACGATGATCCTCTTCTGCTCGAGCATGCTTACCGGAAGCCATGACGCGTCCCAGCTTCCGGTGGTGCTGCTCGGCGGCGGCGGAGGCACGCTCCACACCGGTCGCATCCTCGATTATCGCGGCAAGCCGAACCGGAAGATGTGCAGCCTGTACCTGTCGCTGCTCGACAAGTTCGGCGTGCGCCTCGACGAGTTCGGCGATTCCCGCGAGCGCCTCGCGGAGGTCTGACCGGCGGCCGCGCCCTGCGATCCCCTGCGGGGATTCCGTCCTCGAGCCGATACACGAACAGGGTCGAGTCTCGTTGACATCCACTTCCTCGTTCGCGGAGCCGCGCATGCCCGAGTATCAGTCGTCGTCACATTACGGGATCGAGCACTGGATCAGCTTCCTGGTGGTCGGCGTGATGGCCGCGTTCTTCGTCGGCTATCTCAAGCGCGGCCGCGGCTACGGCTGGCTCGGGAACGTCATCGTCGGCATCCTCGGCGCCATGGTCGGGCCCTTCCTCTACAGCTTCGTCCCGGACCGATTCGACATCCTCTCCAGCCTGCCGAGCATCTCGCTGGGCGACCTCGTCATCGCGATGATCGGGGCGTTCGTGATGCTCTTCGTCGTGCGGATGGTCAAGGACAGCGAGTGACCGGGGACGCATCCCCGCACGGGATGCTCGCGGGAATGCCTTCGACCGGGGCGCCGACTCCGCCTACGCCAGCAGCTCCGGAATCACCTTGCCGCCGAACTGCGAGAGCTGCTTGTAGCGGCCGCCGTGGAAGTAGGTGAGCTTGTTGTCGTCGAGGCCGAGGAGGTGCAGCAACGTGACGTGGACGTCACGGATCGGGTGCACGACGTCCACGGCCTCGGCGCCGATCTCGTCGGTCGCGCCGACCACCGCGCCCCGCTTGACGCCACCGCCGGCGAGGAACATGCACATCGCGTCGATGTTGTGGCCCCGTCCGAGCGACGTGACGCCGCCGCGGTAGTTGTTGTCCGGCGTGCGGCCGAACTCCCCCGTCCATACGACGAGCGTCTCGTCGAGCAAACCACGCATCTTCAGGTCCCTGATCAACCCGGCGATCGGGCGGTCGACGCTGGCGATGCGGGCCGAGTGGCCGCGCTGGAGGTAGTCGTGGCTGTCCCAGCCGCCCGAGAAGATCTGCACGAAGCGGACCCCCTTCTCGACCAGCCGCCGCGCCATCAGGCACTGGCGGCCGAAGGCGGCGGTCTCCTCCTCGTGCAGTCCGTACATCTCGCGCACGTGCAGCGGCTCGCGCTCGATTTCGACGACGTCGGGAACGGCCGCCTGCATCCGGAAGGCGAGCTCGTAGCTGTCGATCCTCGCCTCGAGCTCGCGGTGTCCGGGGTGGCGCTCCGCGTGCCGGCGATTGAGAAACGCGAGCTCGTCGAGCGCGCGACGCTGGTGCGCGCGCGAGCGGTGCGCCCGGGGCTGCAGGTCGAGGATCGGCGAACCGGATGATCGCAGCCGCGTGCCCTGATAGTGGGCGGGCAGGAAGCCGTTCGACCAGTTCGCGGGGCCGGCCTGCGGCAGCGCGAGCTCCGTCATCACGACGTAGCCCGGCAGGTTCTCGTTCATGGACCCGAGTCCGTACGTCACCCAGGAGCCGACGGCCGGATCGCCGCCGAGCCGACTCCCCGTATTCATGTGCAGCAGCGCCTCGGGGTGGTTCAGCGATTCCGCCTGGCAGCCGCGGTAGATGCAGAGCTCATCGGCGACGGCGGGCTCGGCGAGGTGAACGAAGCGGTCGCTCATGTCGATTCCGGACCGGCCGACCTTGCGCGTCCCGAACGGGCTGCCGACGAAGAACCGCTTGCCGGTCAGGAGGCCCTTCGTGCGCGTCGACTCGGAGAGGTGGAGCCTGTCGAGCGCCGGCTTCGGATCGAAGGTGTCGACATGGCTCGGCCCGCCCTCCATGAAGAGCAGGATGCAGGCCTTCGCTCTCGCCGGACGCATCGGCGGTCTCGGCGCCAGCGGGCCGGTCCCGGCCGATTCCCTCGCCATCAGGTCGGTCAACGCGAGGGAGCCGAGCGAGGCTCCGAGGCTGAAGATGAACTCGCGTCGGTGGATCGTGGGCATCGTCGATACTCCGGCTGGCATTCAGTAAAGGTAGATGAACTCGTTCGAGTTGAACAGCAGCAGACAGACATCCGCGAGCGCCCGCGTCGACGCGTCGACCGTCCACGGCTTCGCATCGGGGACGTAGTCCTCGTAGACGGGCAGCCACTCGACGTAGTCGAACGGCTTGCCCGAGAACTCCTCGACCAGTGATCGGATCACGCGCGTCGGATACTCGACCGGCGACGGCGGATGGGCCTCGTGGTAGCGCTGCATCTCCTCGACGTACGCGACGAGACGCCGTTCCTCGACGGCGACCGGAGCACGTCCGTGCACCAGCCGGAAGGCGCGGCGAATCTGCATCGGGACGCCGTCGGCCTCTCTCTGCAGACGCAGCGCCAGCGCGATGGCGCGGTCGGTCACCACGTCGCTGTTCAGCAGCGTGAAGACCTGCGGCGTCACCGCCGCCGATTCGCGCGCCTCACAGGACTCGTTCGGGTTCGGCCGGTGGAAGATCTCCAGGAACGGGTCGGCCTGGCCGCGAACCCGGTAGGTGTAGATCGATCTCCGGTTGCGTTCCTCCGGCGTGCGCGACGGCTGGTGCGCCGGCGCGATCGAGAACTGGATCATGCGCGGCTCGAGCGCCACCTCCATGTTGATCTCGGGGCGAACCGGAACGCCGCCGAGCGCCGGGTTGAGCTCGCCCGTGATCGCCAGCATGCCGTCGCGGATCTCCTCGGCCGACAGGAGTCGGGGCGAGAACCGGCCGAGCAGCCGATTTTCGGGGTCGACGCGGTCGAGCTCGTCGCGACCGGGGTGCGCGGTGGACTGGCGGTACGCGCGCGACGTCATGATCAGGCGGTGGAGCCGCTTGAACTTCCAGCCGTGCTCGACGAAGTCGCTCGTCAGCCAGTCGAGGAGCTCGGGGTGCGTCGGCTTCGCGCCCTTCGCCCCGAAGTTGTTCGGCGTCCGCACGATTCCCCGGCCGAAGTGATGCTGCCAGACGCGGTTGACGATCGACCGCGTCGAGAGCGGGTTGGCGGGGTCGGCGATCCACCGGGCCAGGGCGAGTCGTCGTCCGCGAAGCCCCTCGGGGAGCGCGTGGCGATCGGTCTCCTGCGACCCGCGCACGGCGATTCCCGCGCCGCTGAGGACGCCGGGTGTCACCGCGTCGCCCCTCGCGGCACGCGATCCGCCGCCGTGGATGAACGTCGCCGGCCGCCAGCCCTCGTCGATCTTCGGCGGCTTCCGGAGCTTGCGGGCGTTCTGCCGCAGATCCGGTCCGTTGTAGACGCTCTGGGCGAGCGGCTCGAAGCGCTCCAGACGGCGCTGCCAGATCCAGACGTCCTGTTCGCGGACCTTGAGGGTGCCCTCGTCCACGTGGTCGAGACCGACGTGGCGCGGCGGCTTGAGGTGGTCGGGGTCCTGACGCCGCTCCCTGTCGTTCTTGTAGGGGAGGTCGTGAGCGGCGTACCAGCGCTTCGCCGCGGACTCGCGCTTCTCGACGAGACGCTTTCGATCCGCGTCCGCGAACTCGAGCAGCGCCCGCACCAGCTTCTTCTCCCGCGCGAAGCCGTCCCGGTTCTCCCCGTCGAGGAAGTCGGCGGGCAGCTCCGCGACCTGCGTCGCCGCGAACGCGGCGTACATGCGGTAGTAGTCGCGCGTCGGGACGGGATCGAACTTGTGATCGTGACACCGCGCGCACCGCATGGGGATCGACAGGAACGACTGGCCGACGCTCTGGACGACGTCGTCCAGGTAGATCTGCCGCGCTTCCTCCTGCGGGATCATCGCCGTTCCCCACGGCCCCATGCGCAGGAAACCCGTGGCGATCGTGGCGTCCGGATCCGCGGGGCGCGCCTCGTCGCCGGCGATCTGGTCGATGATCATCTCGTCGAACGGGCGGTCCTCGTTCAGGGACCGGATGACCCAGTCGCGGTACCGCCACGCGTTCGATCGCTCGTAATCGTTCGAGAACCCGGCCGTATCGGCGTATCGAACGACGTCGAGCCAGTGCTGCGCCCAGCGCTCGCCGTAATGCGGACTCTGGAGCAGACGATCGATGAGGTCGCTCCAGGCGCGCTGCGGGTCCTGCTTCCAGGCGGAAAGGAACGCGTCGATCTCCCGCGGACGCGGCGGCAGGCCGATCAGGTCCTGGGTGGCGCGGCGGATGAGCGTTCGCGGATCGGCCTGCGGCGCCATCTCGAGGCCGGCGGCCGCGAGCTTCTCGGCGATGAACGCGTCGGCGGGGTGATCGGCCCCTCCGGGCGGCTCCGGCCGCCTCACCGGACGGAACGCCCAGATGTCCTCCTTGCGGTAGCGACGGAACGTCCACTCGTCGGAGAGCCCGCCGCTCGTGGGAACGAGGACGCCATCCTCGTTCTCGACGATCGACCGCTCCTCGAGCCGGATCCGATCCCGCGTCGCCGCGTCGGGCCACGGGGCACCGGCGGCGATCCACTTCCGGATCCACTCGATCTGCTCCTCGGTGAGCCGGTCGTTCTCCTTCGGCGGCATCTCGAGCTCTTTCCACCGGATCGCGTCGTAGAGAAGGCTCTTCTCCGGCTTGCCGGGAACGACCGACGGTCTACCCGACTCGCCGCCGCGGAGCAGCGACGCGCGCGAGCGGACGTCGAGCTCGCCCTCCACCTCGAGCAGATCGTTCCCGTGGCACTCGAAGCACTTGAGCTCGAGGAGCGGCAGCACGCGGAGCGTGAACAGGCGGTCGTCGGAGTCACCGCCCAGGCACGCCGGGCCCGCCGCGAGGGCCAGGGCAACGACGAGCGGGCCGATCTGTCGTGGTGCGCGAGGTGCGCGGGTCATCGATGTCCGCTTCTTCCCTGAGAGTCGGGGTGCCTACTGGACGTTCGCCTCGAGTGACGCGAGGACAGCCGTCTTCTTGCCCGCGCGGATCGCCTCGAGGATGGCGGCGTGTTCCTGGTAGACCTGCTCGTAGTCGTCGAGCCGCGAGTAGGCCAGAAGCATCTGCGAGCAGAGCCATTTCCAGACCGGCACGAAGTCCTCGCCCCCGCACAGCACCAGCAGTGTCTCGTGAAACTCGATATCGCGGCGCGCCACCGCGGCGGCATCCGCGCTCTCGCACGCCACGCGCAGGTTCTCGAGCCGCTCGACGAGCCGGGCGAGCCCGTCGCGCTGCAGCGAGCCCACCCCGCGCTCGACGACGAAGCACTCGATCTGCCGCCGCAGCGACACGATGAGCTCGCGGTTCTCCGGCTTCGGGGGCTGGCGCACGGTGACCCCGCGATTCGCCTGGTACGCCAGGATGCCCTCCTTGGCGAGCTGCAGGAACGCGTCCCGGACGGGACCGCGGCTGACGCCGAAGCGCCGCGCGAACTCGACCTCGCGAAGCGGTTGCCCTGGCGGGAACGCGCCGGCCACGACCTCGTCGCGAATCTGCTCGGTGACTTGGTCCCGGATGGTGCGCGGCAAGAGTGTCATCGATCGGCCCCTCCCTCGAGCCGGTCTGTAGATTGTTAACAATCTATCGGGGGGGTGGTGCGAGGTCAATGGAGAAATCGCGGAGCCGTCCGGGGGCGACTCCGATGCCGATGCCGATGCCGACTCCGATCCCGAGCCCGATGACCGATTCCGACTCCGACTCCGACCCCGATTGCGACTCCGACTCCGACCCCGATGCCGACTCCGATTCCGACTCCGATTCCGAGTCCGAGTCCGATGACCGAGACAGAGGATCCCCGCCGTTGCGTCGCGGGCGTCGCGGGCACTATGCTGGGCTCATGCGCCTTCTCGTGTCAGCGGTCGTCGGCATCGCCTCGTGGATCGGGTTCTCTCCCGTCGGCGCCGGCGATGCGGAGCACCAGCGGCCGAACGTTCTCTGGATCACCGCCGAGGACATGAGCGCCGACGACATCGGCTGCTACGGGAACGAGTACGCCCGCACGCCGCACATCGATCGGTTCGCGCGGGGGAGTCTGCGGTACACCAATGCCTTCGCGACGGCGCCGGTGTGCTCGCCGGCGCGCTCCTGTCTCATCACCGGGCTGTACGCGACGACGCTCGGCACCCAGCACCTGCGGTCGGCGTTTCCGTTGCCGGCTGCGCTGCGCGGCTTTCCGGCGCGGCTGCGCGAGGCGGGCTACCACTGCACGAACAACGTCAAGACCGACTACAACACGTCGAGCGAGCCGGCCATCATCGCCGCGTCGTGGGACGAGAGCAGCCCGCGGGCCCACTGGCGCGGACGTCGCGCCGGGCAGCCGTTCTTCGCCGTCTTCAATTTAATGACGACGCACCAGTCGCGGTCGAACGTCTGGCCGCGGGAGGTGTTCGAGTCGAGGGTGGCGAGCCGGCTCGAGGCGTCGAGCCGACACGATCCGGCCGCGGCTCCCGTGCCGCCGTACTACCCCGACACGCCGACCGTGCGGCGCACGCTCGCTCGCTACCACGACTGCATCACGGTGATGGACGCCGAGGTCGGTCGCATCCTCGCGCAGCTCGAGGAGGACGGGCTCGCCGACGACACCGTCGTCTTCTTCTTCTCCGACCACGGGGCCGGCCTGCCTCGCGGCAAGCGCGTCCTGCATGACTCGGGCATGCGCGTGCCGCTCCTGGTGCGCGTGCCGGAGCGCTTCACGCGCCTCGCGCCTCGCGGTCGGACGGGGACCTCCGATCGGTTCGTCAGCTTCGTCGACTTCCCGGCGACCGTGCTGCGGCTCGCCGGCATCGGGTCGGTTCACGCGGCGCGTCCGCGGCCCGGCGATCGACTATCGCGCTCGACGCAGGGCCGGCCCTTCCTCGGCGGCGACACGGCGGCCCGCGATGCCGTCTTCGGCGCGCGCGATCGCGTCGACGAGGCGTTCGACCTCGCGCGCTCGGTGCGCGACGAACGGTTCCTCTACATCCGCAACTACATGCCGCACCTCTCGTGGATGCAGCCCGAGGGCTACTCCGACCAGGCCGAGATCCGCCGCGAGCTCCGGCGGCTGGCGAGGTCGGGCGCGCTGCACGACGCGCAGCTCGGGTACGCCGCGGCGCGCCGGCCCCTCGAGGAGCTCTACGACACGACCGCCGATCCGCACCAGCTCCGCAACCTCGCCGGCAACGCGGTGTACCGCGTCGAGCTCGAGCGACGGCGCCGGGCCCTCCGCGAGCACATCCTGCGCACGCGCGACCTCGCGTTCCTGCCGGAGGAGGAGGTCTGGCGTCGCAGCGCGGGGTCGACGCCGTTCGAGATGGCGTCCGACCCGCAGCGCTACCCGCTCGAGCGCATCCTCGCCGCGGCGGATCTGGTCGGCAGGGAGGACGCGGTCGACGAGCAGGTACGTCTGCTCGGCGACGACGACGCGGGCGTGCGGTACTGGGCCGCCGTCGGTCTGCGCGCCACGGCCCCGAGGACGCCCGCGGCGCGGAGCGCGCTCGAGAGAGCGCTCGACGACCGCTGCGGCTCGGTGCGGGTCGAGGCCGCCACGGCGCTCGTGCTCGCCGGCCACGCAGGCCGTGCGCTGCCGGTGCTCGAGAGCGCGCTCGGTGGCGACGACCTCGACGTCGCCCTGCTGGCCGCGCGCGAGCTGCAGCTCCTCGGCGAGGCGGCCCGCCCGGTTCGTCCCGCGATGCAGCGGGCGCTCGAGAGAGCGCGCGAGCGCGAGGGCTCCGGGCCGCTCTGGATGTTCCTCCGCTTCGCGCTCGAGGCGGCTCTCGGCGAGGCGCGCAGCGGCTGAGACGCCGTCGGGGGCCTGACTTCCGCGCTCTCTCTGGTTCTCCGGACCCGCCCCCGGTATCATCGCGCGCTTGATGGGATCCGGAGAGCAGAGAAGGACGCCGATGCCGTTCACCGTGCGATTCACAGCGCGCTCGACCAGCCTCGCCCTCGCGCTCGGCGCGTCGGTCGCGGTCGGTCTGGCCCTCGGGACAGGTGCGCTCCGCGCCGGCGGCGAAGACGCCGCGGAGGCGCCGGTCGACTTCGCGCGCGAGATCCTGCCGCTCCTCTCCGACAGGTGCTTCGTCTGCCACGGCCCGGACGCGAAGAGGAAGGACCTCGTGCGGCTCGACTCGCGCACCGGCGCGACGCGGGACCTCGGCGGCTACCGGGCGATCGATCCCGAGTCGCCCGAGAAGAGCGAGATCCTCGCCCGCATCAACGATCCCGACGACCCGATGCCGCCGAAGGAGGCCGACAAGAAGCTCTCCCCGGCGGAGCGCGAGCTGATCGGTCGCTGGATCCGGCAAGGCGGCGAGTACGCGATCCACTGGGCGTTCGTCCCGCCGCGAAAGCGTCCGCTGCCCGGCGGCGGGGATCCGGGCGGCAACCCGATCGATGCCTTCATTCGCGCCCGGCTCGACGCCGCGGGGATCACGTTCGCGCCCGAGGCCCACCGCGCCACGCTGGCGCGACGCGTGGCGCTCATCCTCACGGGTCTGCCGCCGGAGCCGGCGCGGCTCGCGGAGTTCCTCGCCGACGAGCGGCCCGGAGCGTACGAGCGACTGGTCGACGATCTCATCGCCAGTCCGCGCTACGGCGAGCATCAGGCGCGCTACTGGCTCGACGCGGTGCGCTACGGTGACACGCACGGCCTCCACCTCGACAACCGTCGCGGCATCTACCCGTACCGCGACTGGGTGGTGATCGCCTTCAACCAGAACCTGCCGCTCGATGACTTCATCACCTGGCAGCTCGCCGGCGATCTGCTGCCGCAGCCGACCCTGGCGCAGCTCGTGGCGACGGGGTACGTGCGCATGAACCCGACCACGTCGGAGGGCGGCGTGCTGCCCGAGGAGTTCCAGGCGAAGAACAACTTCGACCGCGTCGAGACGCTCGGCACGGTGATGCTCGGAATGAGCCTGACGTGTGCCCGGTGTCACACGCACAAGTACGACCCGATCCCGCAGGAGGAGTACTATCGCCTCCTCGCCTTCTTCAACAGCACGGCGGACGCGCCGCTCGACGGCAACTCGTACACGCACGGCCCGGTGGTACGGGTGCCGCGTGACATCGCGGCGTGGGCCGAGTGGAGCGCGCTCGAATCCGCCCGGGACGAGCTCTTCGATGCCGCACGCGTTTCCGCGACCGCGGAGAAGGCCGCGATCGACGCGCACGCGGCGGCGACCGCGGGATGGAGCGCCGAGGGGTGGCGTGTCACCGACGCGGTGCCGGTGGACGCGCCCGTTCCCGCCGCCGAGGCCTGGAGGGAGGCCGAGGGGCTGCCCGGCAGGAGCAAGCAGAAGCTCCCCGCGGACGGTCGCGCCGTGTGGGTATCGTTCGACGTCGCGACGCCCGCAGATCAGACCCTGTTCCTGACGCATTCCGGCGGCGCGGGATCGCGCGTCCTCGTCGAGGGGGAGCCGATCGAGACCGCCGGCGAGTCGAACGACGGCGCCGGCATCGTGCCGCTCCATCTCGCGGGCGGCTCGCACCGCGTGCACCTGAAGCTCATCGGCGCTCCGTCGGCCCCGCCGATCGAGGCGCGGCTCGAGA
Organism: Planctomycetota bacterium; assembly: GCA_041569895.1. Classification (GTDB taxonomy): domain Bacteria; phylum Planctomycetota; class UBA8108; order UBA8108; family JACQVS01; genus JBFFXF01. The sequence continues at coordinate 17,165 of JBFFXF010000041.1, forward strand.
GCCCCTGGCAGGCCGTCGCGGCCTCGACGAGCTGGGACGCGGTCGCCGAGCGGGACCGTTTGCTGGCGCTCGCGGACGCGCGCGGCCCGCTGGCGGATCTCGAGCTCGGCGAGCGGGCGCTCTCGGTCCTCGAGCAGATCGTGCGCGCCAGGGCGGACTTCACGACGAGCCTCGTGGCGCGGGATCTCGAGCAGCGCCGCGAGACGCGCCTGCTGCGACGCGGCGAGTACAACCTGCCGATCGGCGAGCCCCTCGAGCCGGGCGTCCTGGCCGTCATGGGCGGCTTGCCGGAGGATGCGCCGCTGAACAGGCTGGGACTGGCTCGCTGGCTCACCGCTCCGGGGCATCCGCTGGTCGCGCGCGTGCTGATCAACCGCGTCTGGCAGCGGACCTTCGGCGACGGGCTCGTGCGCAGCCCGGAGGATTTCGGCCTGCAGGGCCGCCAGCCGACGCACCCCGAGCTCCTCGACTGGCTCGCCATCGAGCTGCAGGAGAGCGGCTGGGACCTGAAGCACATGCTGCGGCTGATGGTGACCAGCCGGACGTTCCGCCAGCGCTCCGCGTGGCGCGACGACGTCGACGATCCGGAGAATCGTCTGCTGGCGCGCGGACCCCGCCACCGGCTCGACGCGGAGGTCATCCGCGACGTCGCGCTCTGGGGGAGCGGCCTGCTCGATCCGGCGATGGGCGGCGAGGGCGTCAAGCCGTACCAGCCGGGCGGCCTCTGGCTGGCGATGGCCCACCCGGCGAGCAACACCAAGCGTTACGTGCGCGACAGGGGGAAGAAGCTCTACCGACGCAGCCTCTACGTCTACTGGAAGCGGACGAGTCCGCACCCGATGATGACGCTCTTCGACGCGCCGAGCCGCGAGTCGAGCTGCGTCCGCCGATCGCGGACCAGCACGGCGTTGCAGTCGCTCGGGCTCCTCAACGAGACGCAGCGGATCGAGATGTCGCGTGCGTTCGCCGAGCGCCTCCTGCGCGAGCGTCAGGAAGACGCCGCCCGGCTCGACCTGCTCTTCACGCTGGTCGCCTGTCGCCAGCCGACGGATCGCGAGCGGGCGGCGTGCGAGAAGCTCCTCGCGGCGATGCGCGAGCGCTACGCCGGAGCGCTGGAGGATGCTCGGGCGCTCCTCTCGACCGGCGAGGCGCCGCGCGACGAGACCCTCGATCCGGCGGAGCACGCGGCGTGGTCCCAGGTGGTGGTCACGGTGCTCGCGAGCGACGTGGCCATCCTGCTCTACTGAGTGACCGATGAACGACATGAACGACATGGACTCGATCAACGCCGACCGGAGGAACGACGCCCACCCGCTGCGGGAGCGCGAGCTGATGCTGACCCGGCGGCAGCTCTTCGGACGGGCGGCGCTCGGGCTCGGGACGGCCGCGATGGCGAACCTCCTCCCGTCGGAGATGCTCGCGGCCAGCCGCGGTCTCCGGACGCCGGGGCTGCACCACCCGGCGCGGGCGCGCCGCGTGATCTATCTCTTCATGAGCGGCGGCCCGAGCCACCACGACACCTGGGACTACAAGCCGAAGATGCGCGAGTGGTTCGGCAAGCAGCTGCCGGATCACATCCGGGGCGGGCAGCGCATCACCGGCATGACGGCGAGGCAGAAGGGCGGCCTGCCGATCGCCCCCAGCAAGTACGAGTTCACCCGGTGCGAGAACAACGACCGCGGCGTCTGGGTCAGCGAGCTGCTCCCGCACACCGCCACGGTCGCCTCGGAGCTGTGCGTCATTCACACCGCGTTCACCGAGGCGATCAATCACGATCCGGCGATCACGTACATCCAGACCGGCAGCCAGATCCCGGGGCGCCCGAGCCTCGGCGCGTGGCTGAGCTACGGGCTCGGCAGCATGAACGAGAACCTGCCGGAGTACATCGTCATGCACGCGCGCAGCCGCTTTCCCGAGCAGAGCCTCTTCAACCGGCTGTGGGGGACCGGCTTCATGCCGTCCCACCATCAGGGGATGCTGCTGCGCAGCGAGGGCGATCCGGTGCTCTACCTCGGAAACCCCGCCGGCGTCACGCGCGCCGATCGCCGCGCGCAGCTCGACGCGCTCGCCGCCATCAATCAGGGGCAGCACGAGCGCTTCGCCGACCCCGAGGTGCTGGCGCGCATCCGCCAGCACGAGATGGCCTATCGCATGCAGTCATCCGTGCCCGAGCTGATGGACCTCTCCGGCGAGAGCGACGAGACCTTCGAGCTCTACGGGGAGGACGCGCGCACGCCGGGCACGTTCGCGGCGTGCTGCCTCAACGCGCGCCGGCTCGCCGAGCGCGGCGTCCGCAACATCCAGATCTTCCACCGCGGCTGGGACGCGCACGGCAACCTGCCGAAGGAGCACGAGTCGCAGTGCAAGGACGTCGACCAGGGGTGCGCGGCGCTGATCAAGGACCTCAAGCGCCGCGGCATGCTCGACGACACGCTGGTGATCTGGGGCGGGGAGTTCGGCCGCACCGCCTACTGCCAGGGAGGTCTCTCGCGCGAGAACTACGGACGCGACCACCATCCGCGCTGTTTCACGGTGTGGATGGCGGGTGGGGGCGTCAAGCCGGGGATCACCTATGGCCAGACGGACGACTACGGTTACAATATCGCCGACGAAGATGGGAATCCCATGACGCCGCAACCGACCATGGAGCAGTGGACGCCGGGCACGATGCACGTTCACGACCTGAACGCGACCATCCTGCACCTGCTCGGCATCGACCATGAGCGCCTGACGTATCGCTACCAGGGGCGCGATTTCCGGTTGACGGACGTCCACGGTCACGTTATCCACGAGCTTTTGATCTGAATACGTCGCGCGGGCCCGCAGCATACTTCGTGCTGTTTCGGGAGGTCGACGGCGCCGCTCGCGTGCGGTTTGCACGACGAGTGGGCGACATCTCGCGGCAGCTGGACATCGACTGGAAAAAGGGACCAGCGCGACCACGCTGTGGTCCGGAGGTCCCTCACCCGGATCGGAGGGCACAGCGACGATGGCTGAGAGAACGCCGAGGAAGAAGACGAGGAGAAAGACGCGGAAGAGGAAACGGGAGCTGGGCGAGGTCGCCGAGCGGCCGCAGACGACCGGCGGCGGGAGGCGTCCCGACCGGCTCGTGACGTTCCGGGGCACGGCTGGCGGCTGGCTGAAGAAATCCGGACAGGCCGCCTCGAAGTGGTCGGGGACCGCCCGGACGCGGATCAAGGACGCGAGCGCGAAGGCGTCGCCACACGTCAAGAAGTACGGCAACCTGATTTTCCGCGAGTACCCGGCGCGTGCCTGGCGCCGTTACCGCGACATCCCCTCCGTGCAAGCCCGGCGAGCGATCGCGCTGGCCGCCGTGCTGCTCGTGCTGATCCTGGCCGCGTTCCTCCTCTGGCCCGGCGGGGACGGCCGCACGCAGTCGGGGAAGGTGCTCTGCGAGTTCCTCGCGAGGCCCGCGGCGGAGCTCCACATCAACGACCAGCTGGCGCGGGCGGAGATCCCGCCGATCTACCGCGTCGAGCTGGAGCCCGGCGAGTACAAGATCGTCTTCGTCAGCCCGGACAAGCGCGAGCACCAGGCCCAGCTGGAGGTGGTCGAGGGGAAGCCCGTTCACTGGTTCATGGACTTCGTCGAGGGCCGGATGAACGTGCGGCCGCCGCTGACCGTGGAGGTGGCCCAATGAGAGCATCGCTGATCGTTTCGACGCTGGTCATCGGCATCGCGGCCTCGAGCTGCGAGTATCTGCGTCCGACTCGCGCCGGGTCGTCGCCGCGAGCGGCCTCCGGTCGAGAGGAGTCGGTGTCACCCGTGCCGGCCTCCGGGACGACCGGGACAACCGGGACGGCGACGCCGTCGAGCGCGCCGGAGTCCGCCGTGTCGGCGCAGCCCGTGCCGGCCCTGCCCGAGGCCCCGGCCACGCCGCCCGACGAACTGCTGGCGGCGGCGATCCGGGAGTACAACGCCGGCAAACCAACGGACGCGAAGAAGACGCTCGAGCAGGCGCTCGAGGCGACGCGCGCCGACGAACTGGCGGAGACTCGCGCCGTCGTTCACTTCCATCTCGCGGCGGTGGCGTACGACTTCGGCGAGCTGAGGCAGACCGACAAGCACCTGCGCGAGTGCCTCAAGCTGCGTCCGTACTACGCGCCGGACTGGAAGTACTTCGCGCCCGGTCTGCGGAAACGGTATGAGGATTTGAAGTAGGGGGGCCTGAGTGGGGGTGAGATTCTTGCGCGCGTTTCGTGGGCCGCCTCCGGGGGCTCCCGCCTCGTCCTCGTCCTCGTGCTCGACCCGGGAACGGGTACGGGCACGGGCACGGGCACGGGTACGGGTACGGGGCGGTCTTCTCGGTTTGCTCGTTTTGCTGTCGGTCTGGGCGTTCGCCGTGCCCGCGCTCTCCGCCGACGACCCGCCGACCATTCTGTTCATCCTGGCCGATGATCTCGGCAAGGAGTGGATCGGCTCTTACGGGGCCGAGGGGATCGAGACGCCGCATCTCGACCGGCTCGCGGCGACCGGCATGCGTTTCGAGAACGCCTGGTGCATGCCGCAGTGCACGCCGACGCGCGTGACGCTCCTGACGGGGCAGTATCCCTACCGCCACGGCTGGACGAACCACTTCGACGTGCCGCGGTGGGGCAGCGGGTGCCACTTCGATCCGTCGCTCAACGCGTCGTTCGCGCGCGTCCTTCGGCGTGCGGGGTACGCCACGGTGATCGCCGGCAAGTGGCAGATCGACGACTTTCGGGTCGAGCCGAGGGCTCTCGACGAGGCCGGGTTCGACGAGTGGTGCGTGTGGACGGGCGGCGAGGGCGGAAATCCGAAGTCCGACGAGCGCTACTGGGATCCCTACCTCCACACCGGCACCGAGAGCCGCATCCACCGCGGCAAGTACGGGCCCGACGTCTTCTGCGATTTCCTCATCGACTTCATGCGTCGGCACCGCGAGAGACCGATGCTGGTCTACTTCGCGATGTGCCTGACGCACGGGCCGCTCGTGACCACCCCGGACGAGCCCGACGCCGAGGGTAAGCTCGGCCGTCACCGGGCGATGGTGCGCTACGCCGATACACTCGTCGGCAAGCTCGTCGCGTCGCTCGACGAGCTCGAGCTGCGAAAGAAGACCATCGTCATCTTCACGACGGACAACGGCACCGGCAAGGGCATCACCGGCCAACGCCTCGGGCGCGATGTGCGCGGCGCCAAGGCGGAGATGACCGAGGCCGGCACGGCCGTGCCGTTCATCGTCAACGGCCCCGGACGCGTGCCGGCGGGCGTCGTCACCCCGGCGCTGATCGACTTCACCGACATCCTGCCGACGTTCGCCGAGCTCGCGGCAACGACTCCGGACGAGCGCTTCGTGGTCGACGGTCGCTCTTTCGCGCCGCTGATCCTCGGCAAGGCGGACGACTCGCCGCGCGAGTGGATCCTGTCGATGGGAGGGCACCGGGCGTCCTTCCGAGACAACCGAGTCGTTCCGGCGCAGGACTACGACGACCGCGTCATCCGCGACAGGCGCTGGAAGCTCTGGGTCGGCACCGACCGGCGGCCGCACCGCCTCTTCGACATGCAGGCCGACCCCCGGGAGACCGAGAACCTGCTCGAGAGCGACGACCCCGACGCCCGGGCGGCGAGAGAGCGGCTGTGGGCGGTCATCGAGAGGCTCCCGGAGAAGGACGCGAGCCCGCGCTACCGGCCGAACCCGCCGCAGAAGTGGGATCGCTTCGAGCTCAGGGCGGCGGGGCGGTGAGGCCTGCATTCCCGGACCCGGACCCGGCGCCGGTCCCGTGACTGGCCCGGTGACGGAGGGGTTGCTCGACTTCGCTGGCGACACACTGCAAACGACCCATAAGGAACGAAGGAACAAGAGGAAATCGGGAAAAGGGGAGAGAAGGCAGGCAGATGGGCGCGGATCGAGCCGATGACGCAGGCAAGTCCGCCATCGCTCGTCGGGCTCGGTTCCCGGTGTCTGGCTCTGCGTCGGCCCTCGAGTCGGTCTCGCTCGCGACGGTGTTCGAGGACGAGTACGAGGACGAGTACGAGGAGGAGGGAGACGACATCTTCGAGCGTTTCCCTCAATCTGCGTCATCTGCGTAATCTGCGTCATTTGCGGATGCTTCCCCGAGCGAGGGCAAACCGATGACCGTATGGATTGCCGTTGTCGCGCTGGCGTGCATGGTGTGGGCGCTCGGGCCGCGGTCGTTGACCTACCTCGTGCTGATGCGCGTTCCGGTCCTGGCGCTTCTCTTCATCCTCTTCGGACCGTACGCCCTGACCAGCGAGGGATCGGAGCTCTTCTGGAATCTCTTCATCTTCGAGGAGAACGTGCACCTCGCGTGGGCGATCACGCTCGCCTTCGCCTCGACCTGGGTGTGCGTCGGCGCCATCCGCATCTACGTGCTCAACGGGCCCGAGCGGTACGGCGTCGAGCTGCCGCACCTGCGGTGGCGTCGCGTGGCGCGTCTGCTCGATCGTGTGGCGACGGCGCTCGTGCGTCCCGTGCCGGGCCGGCTCCGTCCGTGGGCGCGGACGAATCTCGCCTGGATCCTCATGGGTCTCCTGCTGCCGCTGGTGCCGTCCGGCGTGTTCATCGCCGGCGCCGAGCTCGTGGTGGAGGAGCTCGCCCTCGCGCTGTGCTTCGCCGGCGCGTGGACGGGTTTCCTCTTCGTCATCATGGCGCTCGTGTTCGCCCTGCTCCGGAAGCTGCGCGAGAGCACCAGGGAGTGGGGCGTCGTGCGGAGGATCCGCGGCTGGTGGTCGCGAGCTCTCGGACCGTGGGCCCGTCTCGGATACGTCGACGAGCACGGGCACGTGCTCGATGCGCACGTCGGCATGGCGGCGGTCTTCGGCGGCCTGTTCGTCTGTTATCTCTGGGGATACGAGGGGTGGTATCCGGGCGTCGAGCGCGCCTGGCTGATTCCGCCGACGATCGGCTTCGTGCTGATGCTGGTCGCGCTGCTCACGGCGCTGCTCTCCGGCATCACCTTCTTCCTGGATCGCTTCCGGATCCCGCTGCTCGCGGGCATCGCGCTCTCGCTCTGGCTCATCGACGCGTGGCGAGATACCGATCATTACTACGAGGTGTTTCCGGCGCGTGAAGGCGCCGAGGTCTCCCTGCCGGACGCGCGCGACACGCTGGCCGCGTGGTCGGATGGCGAGCCGGGCCGGCCGATCGTCATCGTCTGCGCGGAGGGAGGCGGGATCCAGGCGGCGTCGTGGACGGCCCGCGCTCTGACCGGGCTTCACGGTCGATACGGCTGGCCGTTCACCGGGTCGATCCGCATGGTCAGCGGCGTCTCGGGCGGGAGCGTCGGGCTGCTCCACTTCCTTCGCGCGCTCGAGGCGGCGGGCGAGCGCTTCGGGGAAGACGAGAGCGTCAAGGTCGTCGATGCGGCGAGCACGTCCGCCCTCGCGGCCCTGAGCTGGGGGCTTCTCTACCCCGATTTTCTGCGCGTCGTCGCTCCCTGGTATCCCATCGATGTCATCCGCGATCGCTCGTGGGCTCTCGAGGAGATCTTCCGCGATCTCGGCCCGAGCGTGGGCAGTACGCGAGAGACGCCGCTGTCGCGCTGGGTCGAGGCGACGCGGGACACGCGTCTGCCCGCGATCGCCTTCAACGCGACGTCGCTCGAGACCGGCGGGCAACTTCTCTTCAAGACGGTCTCCTTCGGCGCGCTCGAGGAGGGCCGGCTGGAGTCGAGTCGCGAGTTTCCGGTCATCGGGCCGATGGACTTCTTCCGACTCTACCCCGGCCGGGACGTCGACGCGGTGACGGCTGCGCGTCTCTCGGCGACGTTCCCGTACGTGACACCGGCGGCTCGCGCGCGCGAGGCCGGAGGCGGCTCGGAGAGCCGGCTCGACCCGCCGTTCCACGTCGTCGACGGCGGATACTTCGACAACGCGGGCGTGTCCTCGGCCGCCCTCTGGCTGCTGAGCTGCTTCACGACCGTCGACGAGTCACCCGACGGGCGATCGATCCGCAGTGTGGACACCGAGGCGCTCGCGCGCTGCGGCACGATCTATCTCATCTGGCTGCGGCCGTTCCCGCGCCCGGCCGCCGCCCCCGAGACGGCAGCGGGCGGCTGGACGGTGGCGCTCCTCGGTCCGGTGGAGACGCTGCTCAACACTCGAACCTCCAGCCAGATCTTCCGCAACCACCGCGAGCTCGAGGCGCTGCAGATGCTCTTCGCGGTCGCGGCCGTGCGCGACAAGCTGCGCGTCGTCGTCCTGCAGCCACCGCCGGCCGACGACCCGGCATCGGAGCTGCCGTTCTCGCTGTCGTGGCACCTGACCCAAAAGCAGATCCAGCGAAACGTCCACGACTGGAGCCGCCTGGTCGCGAACGACGGCCTGCGAACGCTCGACGAGGAGTTCCGGCGGTAGCGTTCCCGTTCCGGGAGGGACGGAACGCAGATTACGCAGATTGACGCAGATCGATGGTGATCTCGGATCCCTCAGATGTTTCCCCGGACCTCTGATCTCTGACCTCTGACCTCTGACCTCTGAATCGGAATCGGAGTCGGAACCGGCATCGGAGTCGGTCGTCGGAATCGGTCATCGGAGTCGGATCTCGGAGTCGGAGTCGGAATCGGTATCGGAGTCGGTCATCGGCACCCTTTTTTGCTTGCCACATCCCCCCCCACCGATACGATGTCCGATCGTTCTTCCGAGTTCATTCTGTAGTAAAGCAGTGGGGAGAAGCTCCTGGGGGACTCCCACGGTGACGCCCCTGTGCGTCGGCCGTGCTCCTTTCCTCCACACGTCAAGCGCTGGGCGCAGTGCTTCGAGCAGGTGTCTCTCCGGCAAGAGAGCATGCTGCTCGATCCCGACGTGTTGATCGGGATCACCGAGGACCAGGCGTGGACGAACGGGTCTCACCGGCCCGTCGGAGAGACGCGCCGTGAGCGCCAGCGCGAAGTGGAGAGACCGGCGCCGGCGGCGCGGGGAGCGTGCAAGGGATGAGGAGCGAGGATCGAGAGAACGTCGCCGCCGCGATCGCCAAGAATTCGCGGCGGGTCAGTCTGCGCGAGCTCGCGGCTGACGGCAAGCGCCACGTCCACCTGATCACCGCCCGGGAGGCCCTGCGGGCGATCGAGTCGATCGTCGACGAGTCGATCTCGCGACACGCGTCCGAGATCGGCAGCGGCGATCGCGCCTCGTTGCTGCGGGAGCTCCGGCACAAGCTGGACGACGATCGGCGCGACCTCGAGCAGCGCAACGAGGCGCGGCTCGAGGAGCTCGAGAAGAGAGTGAAGGAAGAGATCGGGGCCATCAGGTCCTCCCTCCAGTCGATCGAGCAGCGGGCCTCGTCGGTGAACACTTCGCTCGCGCGCGAGCTCCTCGAGGAGCTCGAGCGGCGCGAGGAATCCAGGCGAGCCGACCTCGAGGCGCGTCTCGGCGCGGCGCTGAGCTCGACCGTCGACCAGATCCGCAGGACGGTCGTCGCGGCGTTGCGCGGCACGGAGGGCTTCTCGTCAGAGGCGACCGATCTGGTCGTCGCCAGCGTCTTCGACAGCGCGAGCGCGGTGGAGTCGAACGTTGCGAGTCTTGGCGGCGAGGAGTCGCAGGCCGGCGGGGGCATCGACGAGAGCCTCGCCCGGCTCAGGGCTCTGCGCCAGAACAAGGCGGCAAGCGAGAAGGACAAGACGGTTTCCCCGCGGAACGAGCTCGAGGACTCCTCGACGCCCGATCGCTCGCGGGGAGACTCGACATTCCGAAATTCCAGGGAGTGACAGAACATGTCGTACGACATCAAGAACAGCCCCTTCGAGACCGCGGAGAAGGACCGCCTCGGCGAGGCGCCGGAGAATGCGCTCGCCGCCATGCGCGCCGATTCCGAATCACGGCGCGCGGCGACCAGGGTCGGCAAGGGCATCGACATCGGCACCGTCAACCTCGTGAGCGCGATGCTCACCGGGGACGGCGAAACCGTCGTCAAGCGCGAGCGCAACACGTTCCTCGAGATCCCGTCCGAGGTCCAGAAGAACCGCTCCATGCTCACGCGGCTGAAGGTTCCCTACGTGAGCTACCAGGACCGCTTCTTCGTCATCGGCAGCTCATCGTTCGACCTCGCCAACATGTTCGGCAAGGAGGTGCGGCGACCGATGAAGGACGGCTTCCTGTCGCCCGACGAGCGCGAGGCGATTCCGATGCTCCGTTTCATCGTCGATCGTCTCCTCGGCGCGCCGCGCGTCGAGAACGAGCCGGTCCACTTCAGCGTCCCCGCCCCCTCCGTCGACACGGACAACGACACGGTCTACCACGAGGGCGTCATCCGCGGCGTGCTGAAGAAGCTCGGCTACGAGCCGAAGCCGATCAACGAGGGACACGCGATCGTCTACTCCGAGCTCGCCGAGCAGGACTTCACCGGCATCGGCATCTCGTGCGGCGGCGGCATGTTCAACGTCTGCGTGTCGTACCGATCGATCCCCGGCGTGGTCTTCTCGGTCAGTCGCGGTGGAGACTGGATCGACGAGCACGTCGCCAGGGTGCTGGGAATCCCGCTGACCCGCGCCACGGAGATCAAGGAGTCGCACGGCGTCCGGCTCACGGATCCGCGCACCCGCGAGGAGGAGGCGATCGTCCTCTACTACCGCAACCTGATCGACTACGTCCTCGGGCATCTCGCGGAGCGATTCTCCGCCGCCGCGGATGCGCCGCGCTTCACCGAGCCGGTCGACGTCGTCCTCGCGGGCGGCACCAGCCTCGCGGACGGCCTGGTCGATCTCTTCTCCGAGGCGCTCGAGAAGAACGACTTCCCGATCAAGGTCGCCCGCGTGCGCCGGGCCCAGGACCCCCTGACCGCGGTCGCCCGCGGCTGCCTCATCGCGGCGGCGCTCGAGGAGGAGTAAACTGGGTTCCTCGCTCCCCGAGCGCCGGAGATCCGCTCAGGGCGAGATCGGAGCGACCGTGTGCTGCTCGACCGCACCCTCGAGATCGAGGCCGGGGATCGTCACCATGGCACCCGGTGTCTCGAGGTAGACGGACACGGGGAGCCGCGACATCCCGGCCGCGAGCTCGACTTCCATCTCGGCCGTCGTGCGGAGCGCGTACCGCTCGTCGAGGCCCGGAAGGTCACCCGCGGTCGGCCAGGCGTACTCGGTCGCCGCGCCGAGCCAGTCGGCCGAGACGCGGATCTCCCACGTGGTCGGGCCCTGGTCGATGTTGATGAAGTACGCCAGCAGGGGCGGGCTCGTCACCGCGGGGGTGTAGCTCAGGCCCGAGACGCCGAAGAAGCCGGCCGTCGTGCCGGTGAGCGGCGCGATCGGGCGAAGATCGAGCGTCTGGTTGCCCGGAACGGGCAGCGCCGGCACGCTCCGGAACGCGACCCTGCTGGGATAGTCCTCATCGTCGGCCGCCTCGAAGGCGTAGAGGTCCCCCTCGATGAGGCCTTCGGTGGCGGCTCCCCAGCCCCAGCGCGTGTCGCCGATCCCGAAGACGGTGCCGTTCTTCGTGGCGATGAAGACGGTGCCCTCACCGCCCCTGACCGTGAACCTGCGGTCCCTGAAATCGGAGAAGACGGGCTGCGTGGCGAAATCGACGAGCAGGTCCGTCGGTCCCGAGACGTCGATGTCGCGCAGGATGATCGCCCCGCTCGCCCGCTCGCCGAACTGGTCGGTCTCGACGGCGAGGAGGTCGCGCATCCCCTCGTCGACCCAGGCGGTCCACATGACGTTGTTCGTCAGCCACTCCGTGAAGTCCTCCCCGATGACGACCGTCGCGTAGTCGCCCCCATACGTGCCGACGCCGGTCACGGTCACGTCGACCGGATGGGTGGGAATCCGGTTCTCGATCACCCGGCCGTCACGGAGAGTCGCCTGGATGAGATGGACCATCGATCCACCGTTGTCGGGATGGGCCAGCACGACGCCGTATCTGCCCGCCGGGTCGGTGACCGTCATCCGGTAGACGGAGGGCTCGTCCGGTTCGGGCTCGGCGCGCACCCACGCCCCGCCGGGTCCGTCCTGGAAGTAGACCCATGGCGCGGTCGTCCGCAGACTGACCACCCCCGGCTCGAAGGTCTCCGTCTGCCGAGCGACGTCGAGCACCAGCCCGGGAGCGTTCTCGCTCCCGATCGCCGAGGCCAGCCCCAGGTTCGCCATGCCGGCGGCGACGCGTGTCTCGACCGTGATCCCCGGCTGGATCTCCCACTCCGGCTGGAAGCCCTCGACGGCGCTGAAGTCCGGTCGGAAGTAGTCCATGCGGTCTCCCAGCCACCCCGTCGACACGAGGGCTCCCCAGTTGACGTCGCCGCCGGTTTTCTCCTGCTCGTACTCGATGCCCCATCCGAGCAGTGGCGGGCTCGCCGGGCCGGGCGCGTAGCTCAGCCCCTGGACCGAGAGGAGATCGGCCGTCGTGCCCGTCAGCGGCCGGACCCGAGTGAGATCGAAGCTCTGGTCGTCGGTGACCGTGGCGGCGTCGAGGTTCCTGACGATCTCGACCGAGCCGGAGGGGAGCTCATCGGTGAAGTTGAACCTGTACAGGTCGGTCGCGATCAGGCCGTCGGAGAACGTGAAGAAACCGACCTCGTCCCCGACCCGCACCTCCGTCCCGTTGACGGTGATCAGGTGGATGCGTCCGTCGACCTCGCCGGCGCCGAGCGCGGTCACGGTTCGGCGGGGCAGGGACGGTACGTTGGTCTCGGTGTCGAAGTCCACCGCGAGATCGAGGTCCGCGTTGACGTCGACATCGCGGCGGATCACCGCGCGAACCGGCTCTCCCGACTCACGACTGAACTCGATCGCCACCAGGTCACGCAGTCCCGCGCGGACGAACAGCTCCACGCTCTCCTCTTCCGAGATCGGCTGCGTATCGACCTCCGCCATGTAAAACCGCACCCAGTTCGGCGCGACGCCGGTCGCCGTCAGCGTGACCTTGTGTCGCGGACCGAGACCGGCCCTCTCGCCGATCGGATCGCCACCGAAGTCGCCGAGCTCTCCGACGGTGGCGTGAAACACCTGGAGGATCTCCGCTCGGCCGTTATCCTCCTCGGTGCCGTGCAGCGCGACGCCGTATTTCCGGTCCGGGCTCCTCACCGTCAACGTGTAGCCGTCCCCTCCGGGCGTGTCCGGAAACACGCGAGTCCACGCGCTGGCCTCCCCGTCCTGGAAGGCGACCCAGTCGGCGAGCGTGCGGAGCGTGACGGTCTCGGCGGCCGGGGTGATCCTCGATGGGTCGATGACGATCTTGCGAATGAAGGTGCCCCGCGTCCTGATCACCGTCCCCTCGGGCTCCTGCACCTGAAAGGTCAGCCTCGCCTTGACGGGGGCTCCCCTGAGAGATTTCAACTGGTAGGTCGAGAGCTGCCTCCTCGTGTTGAGCTTCTGCTTCAGCGCCAGCTCGAGCTCGCTGCCGTCGGCGAGAGTGAGCACCGCCATGCCGGTGAAGACCGTTCCTCTCGTCCCCACGGGCTCGAGCGAATCGATGCGGATCTCCGAGAGCGGGTAGTGGCCGTGGACGAGCCAGCGATCCGACTCCGGCTCGAAGGTCACGGCATCGGTGTCCACGAGCTTGACCTTGCGGATGTAGACGACCTTCGCGGACACGATCTCGCCGGTATCGAGCACCCGGATGACCGCCTTCACCACGGGGCTCGCTCCGCGGTGCGATCTCATCGTGTAGATCGACAGGTTCTTCCTCGTGACCAGCTTCTGCTTGACGCCGAGTTCGCACGGCGTGCCGTCCTGCAAGTTGAGTACCCCCTCGCCGACGAACGTCGTGCCCTTCTTGCCGCTCGCCGCGAGCTGCGTGATGCGGAACTCGGACAGCACATCGTCGTTGACGGAGAAAGCTCTCGGACCCTGGCCGAGCGCACGCGACGCGACCGACGTCGAGAGGAGGAGCAACGCGAGGACGACGGTCCCCGCGAACCCGGCGGATCGTGGTGGGGTGTGACTCATGGCTGGGGGCCCTCTCTGCTGACAGCGACGGGATCGCCGCCGTCGGGTGAACTGTTCGCAGGAGGAACACGGAGAGCCGGAGTGCGCCAGCCGCCGGCGGCGTTCGGGGCACGGAGGCGCCTGGACGCACCCCCGTCGCTCACCGCGCCTCACAACGGAATGACGCAAACAGCAGACCACGACAGCGAGGGAAGCGCCGAGCGCAGTGAATCATGCGGCGAGGCGATGGTGCGCCGCGCGGTCGCGAAAGATTCCCACGACGAGTCGCGGAGAATCCCGTCTTCTCGAAAGAACTCGCCGGGTTTCTCCGCGAACGAACAGAAAAAATCGACGCTGCTCGACGCGTCCCCGAGCCCCCCGCCGTCAGCTCGCCGCCGCGCCCTTGCCCTCCTCGAGCAGGCGCTTCAGGTTGCCGAGCTCCGCCTCGACCGCCTTGCGGGCGGAGGATTTCATCATCCAGCCGCAGAGGCCGAGCATGAGCTTGAAGAAGCCCTTGCCGTGCACGATCGATCGCTGCGTCACGCGCGTCCGCCCGGCGAGGTCCTCGAAGAAGTACTCGGCGTCGATGTCGAAACTCGGCCCCTTGAGGTTCACGGCGGACGCGGTCGGCGGCTCGTGCCGGGTGACGACGCCCTGGAACTCCATTCGCCGTCCGTGGTCCTCGGTGAGCGTCCGGAACGTCGTCCCGACCCCGCCGGGCTTCTCCTCGAGCACCTCGTTCTCGATCACCGTCAGGCTCCAGTCGGCGACGTGGTTGTTGGTGTAGTCAAACACCTCACCGATCGGCCGATCCACCTCGACGCTCGCCTCGGTCCTCATGACGCCTCCGGTCTTGCGTTCGTTCCCGTACCCGTACCCGTACCCGGTCCCGGTCCCGTGCCCGGGCCCGTGCCCGACCGAATCCGACGCCGATGACCGATACCGATACCGATACCGATTCTGACTCCGACTCCGACTCCGACTCGGATTCCGACACCGACACCGACACCGACACCGACTCCGATGACCGACTCCGACTCCGACTCCGACGCCGATCGAGGACGAGCGGGCTCACCTTACCACAAGAACAAACCCCCCGACGATCAGCGCCACCAATCCCCATCCCACGAGAAAACCCGCCACCGACGTCCGTGACGGCATCGGCACCTCGAGGCCGAAGCGCGAGACGAGCAGTCTGCGGTCGGCGGGCGGCGTGCCCTCGGGGAGCGTGCACGGGCGCTCGATCTGCTCGCCCGGACGCACCGGCGTGCGCATCAGCGCGTGGAAGCGGTCGAGTTGCTCCGCCGGCACCGGTCTGGTCGCGAGGCTCACCAGGATACCGGCTCCGATCGCGGACGTCAGGTAGAAGAGAATCGTCCACGGCTGGTGGAGCTCGGCCTCGCCGTCGTTCATCCAGATGAGGCCGAGCGGCCCGGCGACCGGTAGATCGGCCGCCCAGTCGATGAACCACGATCGGGTCGAGACCCACCACGCGGCGAACCCGGTCAGCGTCGTCGCCCACGCGCCGGCCGGCGTCATGCGCCGCCAGAAGAGCGCCATCCAGAAGACGATTCCCATCATCGCCGTGACGCTGAACCAGATCTCGAGCGCGCGGACGACTCCCGGCACCCGATAGGCGAACACGACGCCCGCGCCGACCACGACGAGCGAGGCGGCGCGCCCGACCCACAGGTAGTGGCCGTCGGAACGACCCTCGACGAGGCGCGTGTAGATGTTCTTCGTGAACAACCCCGCCGAGCTGATCATGAACGAATCGCAGGAACTCATCACGCCGGCCAGCAGCGCGGCGAGAAAGAGACCGAGCAGCCCGGGCAGCAGGGACGGCAGGAACGCCTGCGCCACGTTGCCGTAGACGAAGTCCGGATCGATCTCGGACAGGTCCACGCCGCGGCGCAGGTACCACGCCACCGCCGCGATCGCCGTCAGGCACCACGCGATGGTGCAGAGCCGCTTGATGATGTTGCCGCCGAGCATGCCGACGCGGCCCTCCCACTCGGTTCGACCGGCGGAGCAGATCCCCATCGTCGACGGCAGGGCGACGATCGCCAGCAGCGCCTGGATCGACATCATCACGACGAAGAAGGCGGTGATCTTGCCGGGAGCGACCAGCGACAGCATCGCCGGATCGGTGATCGTGCGGCGGACGCCCTCCATGCCGCCGACCGCCGAGAAGATGAACGGCAGGAGCATCACCGAGAAGATGACAGTCAGGATGCCCTGGATGGAGTCGGTGACGATGGCGGCGGCGAGCCCGCCCGCCGCGCCGTAGACGACGAAGAGCACGGTCAGGGCGATGATCGCCAGGTCGGTGTCGATCATCGCGCCGGTGCCCGACTCGATGAGCGCGCCGGCGCCCTTCAGCATCAGCCCGATCTTCACCGCCAGGCCGGCCATGCCGACCAGGGCGAAGAGGACGCCGACGCTGCCGTTGAAGCGCAGCTCGTAGACGTCGGCGGTGGTGACGGCGCGGAAGCGGCGGAAGATCGGCGCGATCAGCCAGTAAAACGGCGTCACGCAGAGCCAGAGCCACTGGTACCAGATGCCGCTGAGCCCGTTCCGGAACGTCGCGGAGGCCACGGTGACGGCCTGGTCGGACGCCGTCCCGGTGCCGAAGGCGTGCATCATCATCATGCCCTTGCCGAAGCGGCGCGGCATGAAGAACTCGGAGAGGTTGCGGACGCGGCGGGCCATCCAGAGGCCGATCGCGGTGACGCCCGCGAAATACACGACGACCACCGCGACGTCGACCCAGTGGAGTCCCTGCAGCTCGCTCACCGCACGCGCTTCGTCGTCTGGCGTGTCCGGTGGGGGGGCGCGGCGTCGGGGTGCGTTCGCAGCTTCGCGAGCAAGCCGGCGAGGACCTCGGGCTGCTCGCCGGCGAGGTTCCTGGTCTCGAGAGGATCGTCGCGGTAGTCGTAGAGCTCGTACTCCGCCGTGTCGAGCGGGGCTCCCCACTCCCTCCACTCGACCAGCCGGTGGCGTGCGGTGCGGATCGCCCGGCCGAGGCGGCCACCGCGGGGGTAGCAGTGGTACGCGTGGTCCCGCACGCCGCGCGTCGGGTCCTCGAGCACCGGCACCAGGCTCCGCCCGTCGATCGGCTGCGGTCCGGTCGGCGCCGGAAGGCCGGCGAGCGCGGCGACGGTCGGGAAGACGTCGACGGTCTCGACGAGCGCCGCCGAGCTCGTCCCCGGCTCCGCCACGCCCGGAGCGACGATGATGAGCGGGATGCGGTTCGCCTGCTCGTAGTTGGTGTGCTTGGTCCACGCGCCGTGGTCGCCCAGGTGATACCCGTGGTCGCCCCAGAGCACGATGATGGTCCTGCGCGCCAGATCGAGGCGATCGAGCTCGTCGAGGACCCGGCCGACCTGCGCGTCCATGTAGCTCAGCGCCGCGTAGTAGCCGTGGATCAGCGTCTGCTCCAGCTCGTCCTCCAGCGGCAGCCGCTGCGGCACCGGCGTGTACTGGTTCAGCTCGCCCAGCTCGCCCTTGGCG
>JBFFXF010000042.1:0-34368 GCA_041569895.1 Planctomycetota bacterium
CGAGGCGTGGGAGATCCTGCGCGACGCGGCGGGTGACACCGGGCGCTGGCCGATCATCGTCGGGACGCCCGCCGCCGCCGAGAGTCTCGCGGCGCACTCGGAGTTCGCGTCGCAGACGACGAGGACCGTGCTGCGCGAGGCGAAGTCGATCGACCTCGAGGCCTGGTTCGCACGCCGCGCCCGCAGCGCGCCGGAGGTCTACGAGATCGTCGAGACCGCCGCACTCGACGGAGACGAGTGGCTCCGCGATCCGCCGGTGGTCGCCGACCGCCTCGTCGCCCACCGTGACGTCGCCACGATGGAGCCGCTCGAGAAGGTCGCCATCCTGCTGGTCCCCTGTGAGGAGAGCTGGCGCGTCCCCGCGATCCTGCGTTTCGGCGGCTGGAACGAATGCCCACCGCCGGAGGTGCACACGGCGCTCCTCTACCACTGGAGCCAGCGGTACGGCGCGGAGGTCGTCGGCGTCACGCCCCGCAGCCTCGAGCTGCGCTGCTCGCGACCACCGCCGGACCGCTTCGAGGCGATGGGACTCGCCATGCTCCAGTTCCGCTACTGCCCGGGCATCGTCCACCAGGGCGTCGGCCGCATCGAGGCGCTCGCAGCGGTGCTCGTGGGGCGGGAGTCGTGGTACTTCTGGTGGGACTGACGGCGGCCGGCCCCCTCGTCCTCGTCCTCGGGAAATCGGAGAGCGGTCCGCGGATGATGCAGATCGGGAGGAGGGACGGTCCGCAGATGGCGCAGATTTCACAGATTGACGGATCGGAATCGGAGCTCGGATTCGGACCTCGGAGTCGGAGTCCGAGTCGGTATCGGAGTCGGTATCGGAGTCGGTATCGGAGTCGGTATCGGAGTCGGTATCGGTCATCGGTATCGGAGTCGGTCATCGGACTCCGCAACCAGAGCCCTCGAGGACGGGAACGGGAACGGGGACGGGGACGGGGACGGGGACTGGAACGGATGTAGCGTCACACGCCCCCGACGCGTAGAGTGATATCGGGTTGAGTTCGCCGCGGAACGCACCGGAGGTGCCATGATTCTCGTGTCGCGTCTGCGGTCCCGCCTCGCTCGTCTCCTTCCCGCCCTCGTGGTCATTCTCCTCGCTCCGGGGGAGCTCCGGCCGGGTGTCGTCCCGGGTGGCGGTTTCGGCATCGAATGCTCGGTCGAGGGCTCGGTCGTCACCATCCGGTGGAGCGAGCTGCCGATCGACGTCGCCATCTCCGGGTTCCGCGTCAGCCGCGATGGGCAGGCGGTGGCGAAGCTCGGGCCCGACGCGCTGAGCTACCGCGAGGAGGCTCCCGACGGCAAGCACATCTACGTCGTCGAGGCGGTGACGGAGTCGTTCGACCCCGACGTGCCGGGGGAGCTCATCCTCGTCGGCCGGTGCGAGGTGGTCGTGGGCAACGCGCGCAACGTCAAGTGCAGCGTCGAGGGCGGCGTCGTCACGATCGAGTGGACCGTGCCTCCGAACATCCTGGCGCTGGCCTTCATCGTCGGCCGGAACAACGAGATCGTCGCGCGCCCCGACGCCGACGCGCGAGCGTTTCGCGACGACCCGCCGCCCGGCGAATACATCTACACGGTCTCCACGGACAACACGCTCAATGGACAGCGGCCGCCCGATTTCCTGATCGGCAGCTGCCGCGTCGTTGTCGACGGCGACCCCGGCCTGCCCCCGCCGCGCGACCTGACGTGCTCGATCCTCGAGAGCTTCCCCGTCCAGGTGCAGCTCGCCTGGCGCAACGGCGCGCGCTACGACGCGATCGTCGTCGTCCGGGACGGCGAGGCGATCGCCGAGCTCGCCGGGGACGCGACGCGCTTCCGGGAGGTCGACCCCGGAGCGGGTGTGCACGTCTACGAGGTCTCCGGCGTCCGCGGCGACCAGACGAGCCAGGCGGCGCGGTGCCGTGTGGAGACCGACGGCGGCGGACGCGATCGGCTGTCGCTGCGCTCGGACGCCACGGCAGTCGACGACGCCGCGATCCCTCACGCCGACACTGTCACCGCCGTCCTCGAGAACGTCGGACCGATCCAGGGCTGGTCGTTCGGGGTGTGCTCCGATCCCTCGGTGCTCGTGGTCGACGAGACCAGCACGTCCGGCACGACGACGGCGTCGCTCAACGACGGCGCGGGACCGTCGTTCATCGTCGTCACGACGCGCGAGCGCGGCGTCACCATGGCAGTGGTGATCGACGAGCTCGACCCGCTCGACACGCTGCCCGCCGGCGAGCACACGCTCCTCCACATTCGCTACCGTCCGGGACCGGACGCCGAGCTCGGCCAGCGCTACGGCGTCGAGTACTGCGCGACGCTCGGCGAGCCGCCGGTCGCGGTCGTCGTCGTCGCGCGCGGGTTCAGCCGCGAGCCGGTGACCTCGCGCGGCGTCGTGGTGTTCTCGCCGACCCGCTTCATCCGCGCCGACGCCAACAACGACGGCGCCGTCGACATGAGCGACGGCATCTTCGTGCTCGACTGGCTCTTCCGCGGCGGCAAGGCGCCACCCTGCCTCGAGGCGGCCGACGCCAACGCCACGCGGGCGGTGGACATCGCCGACGGCATCTACGTCTTCCAGGGGCTCTTTGCGGGTGGACCGCCGCCGCCCTTCCCCTTCCCGGAGTGCGGCGCGACGACCCTGTTTCTCGGCTGCGAGGAGTCCGCCTGCGAGAGGTGAGCCCCCGGCTCGGAGGCCCCTCCGGTCCGGCTGCCGGAGCGCGGCAGCGCGGCGGGCCCGAAAGCCTGGAAAAACGGTCTTCCCTTCCGATGGGGGGGGCGGTACACTGATGGAAGCGTCGAGACGGGGCTGAAATCCGTTACAGGTCCGGGATTCATACGTCCGGGAGACGATCATATGCGAGGAAGACTACTGGTTCTCGTGGGCATTCTCGCGCTGCCCGTGGCCGCGCGTGCGGGGACGATCACCTACCGCTTCGGCAACATCACCGCGAACAACCCGACCGACGCGGCGATCGGCGAGGCACAGCTCTTCATGGACGTCGTCTCCGTGTCCAATCCCAAACAAGTCCTCTTCGTGTTCCGCAACGTGGGACCGCTCCAGTCCTCGATCACCCGCGTCTACTTCGAGGACGGCGCCCTGCTCGGTATCGCGGCGATCGACGACTCCGATCCGGGAGTGTCCTTTTCCGCCGGTGTCAAGCCCAACAACCTGCCCGGGGGGCAGGAGCTGGATCCGCCGTTTCGGGCGACCGCCGAGTTCAGCTCCGGCGCGAACCCGCCGAGGTTTCACGAGGGTGTGAACCCGGGCGAGTCGCTCGGCGTCCTGTTCGATCTCGAGGACGGGTTCGGCTACAACGACGTCATCGCGGCCATCAACCGTGGCTTCAGCGCCCCCTCGCCGGGTGAGCTTCCGCCGACGCTGCGCGTTGGTGTCCACGTGCAGGGGTTCGAGAGCGGCGGCAGCGAGAGCTTCGTCGTCATCCCGGAGCCCGCGACGCTCGCGTTGCTCGGAGCGGGGGCCGCCGTGGCGGCGGGGCTGGCGGCGCGACGGAGACGAAACGCGTCGTCGCTCGACAGCTGACCACACTCCCGATCCGATCGAGCGCAGCTGCGACCCGCCCCTCCTCGACGTACCCCCACGCGATCAAACTCCGCCACGGGCGCCGCGGCCCTCCGATCAGCAGCCGTCGTAGGACTCGCAGCCGAGGTCGCCGGGCGATCCCGGCTCGTCGGGGTCCAGTCCGCAGGCCTCGTGGCCGGGAGCGGCCGGAGGCGGCTGGCCGAGGAAGAGGAATCCGAGGATGCGGATCCCGTCGGTGATGTTGACGTCGCCGTCGTTGTTCGCGTCCAGGGTCTCCTGGCAGCCCGGCGCGGGATCACCGAGGAAGAGCACGCCGAAGACCTTGACGGCGTCGGTGATGTTGAGGTTGCCGTCGCCCGTCGTGTCGCCGCGCCTGAACGGCGTGCCGACCGGTGGCAGGTCGTCGTCGAAGGAGCGGCACGCGACGACGCTGCCGTCGATAAACGGCAGGTCGAACTCGTCCCGCACCATGACGCGGATCGCCGCCCCACCGCCGCGCTGCGTGATGCCGACAAGGAGCGTATTGCGGCCGGGCGCCAGGAACGCCTGGAAGCGATCACCGGCGCCGGGCGCGGGCAGCGCCCTGCAGATCGGCAGCGAGCCGAGCACCTCGCCGTTGAGGACAGCCTTGAACGCGTCGTCGCTGCCGATCTCGATGGTCACGGCGAGCTCGGCGTCGGTGGTGTTGTCGAGGTACGTGACGCCGTAGGCAACGTAGTTGTCCGCCGCGCCGATGTTCTCCGCCCTGCCGAGGTCGACGGCGCCGTCGGCGTCGGCGTCGGCGAGCCACACGGTGAGTACTCCCTCATCCGCCCGCGGGTTGATCGCCGGGTTGGCGGCTGCCTTGACGCCGACACCGCCCGCCTCGCCGCCGAAGTCGGGCTGCAGCTCCTCGCCGATCACCGGGGCGGCGTTCTCCTCCGAGATGCCGCCGCCGGCGAGGTAGTCGGTGACCTCGAAGTTGCCGTTGTCGTCGCAGAGCGCGCCGGGATCACCGCCGAGGTCGATCGGCCCGACGATCAGCAGCTCCGGCACGCCGCCCGACTCGGTGAGCGGCAGGCAGCGCGTCGGGCACGTGTCGCCGTCGAGGGTGTCCTCGCCGCGGATCGGCGCGCCGTTGATGCGCGCCTCGCAGAACGTCACGCCCGAGATGGCGCCGCTGAGCGTGTATGTGATCTGCGTGCCATCGGCGACCCGGCCGCTGAAGCTCAGCACGCTACCGTCGTCGTTGAACGCGCCGGCCGACGGGTTCGAGCCGCTGAGTCCGGCGGGCAGGACCTCCTCGAGCTCGACGTCCGCCTCGCCGCCGTCCCGCGTGTTGATGGTCAGCGTCACCATGGCGACGCCGTCGCAGCCGAACGTGCTCACCGTCCTGGTCGCCGACACGCCGGTGATGCCGCCCTGGAAGTCGGGCGGATTCGCGCTGACGCGGACCTCGTCGGCGCCGAACGCCTCCGAGAAGCACTCGTCGGCGAAGAAACCGACGCGAGCGCCGGAGCCGCCGCCACCCTGCTTGTAGGAGAGCTGCACGAAGTTGAGGCCGGAGTCGAGCGGCGTCGAGGCGCCCGCGAACGTCTGCAGCACGTTGTTGCCGCCACGACCACGGCCGGGGAGGTGCTCGACCACGAGCTCGCCGTTGACGAAGAGGCTGGCGCCGTCGTCGCTCGCGAAGGCGAACCACGCGTCGAGCTCGCCGTTGGTGAGGTTCTCGATGAAGAAGAAGAGCGACGCGCTGAACTGCGTCGTGTCGTTCGTCGTCCCAACTATCGTCGAGTAGAAACGGTTGCTGTTGAAATCACCCGGATCGTTCGGCCCGTCTCCCTGGATCAACCCGTCGAAGAGCACCAGCGTCGTGGTGCCGCACGCGCTGCCGCGCACTCCGGTGGTGATCGCCGGTGAGCCGTTCTCGATGCCCTCGATGCCGGCCTCCACCACGGCACCCTCGAAGATGGTGCCGGCGGAGGGCGGCTGGCCCGCCTGCGAGACATAGTTCTCCGGCGCCGCGTTCGAGAGCGTCCGGCCGCCGCCCGTGTGGTCGAACACCTCGAGCGGCACCAGGAACTGCGTCACGATGCCGTTCGCCGCGCCGCCGCGCACGTACGCGTCGCCGGATTGTTGCCTCCGGCACTCCGGTGGCGGCTCCGGGTGGAGGGCCGGGTCGGGGTCGTAGCCGGCCGGATCGGTGGTCGTCGGGATGTCGAGCGGCGCCCCGTCCTCCTCCTCGAAACGGACCCGCAGGCCCCATCCGCCGGTGTTGTCGAACGTGTAGCAGGAGATCAGGTTCTTGCCGGGATCGAGCTGGACCTTGACCTTGTCGGAGGCGTCGAACTGCGGCGTCCCGCGTCCGGCGGTGATCGCGTGCGCCACGCGGCCGTTGACGCGCACGCCGCCCGAGTCGTCCGATCCGAAGCTCAGCGTCACGCAGCGCGGCTCGGCCTCCTCGTTGATGGCGTAGAACCAGGCCACGTTCATGGTGACGTTCGGATTCGGATTGTTGGTGTAGATGTTGGCGCGCTGCCAGTTGTAGAAGCCATCGCCGGACGTCACGCGCACGACACGCGAACCTGCGGTCGGATCAATCGGATCGGTCCAGAACGTGTCGCGCCGCGACTCGGCGATCAGCGTCAGTCCGGCAGCCTGGCTCGCGCCGTTATAATCGGGGAAGAGCTGCATGCCCTCGGAAGGCACGATGGTCGCGTCGTCCACCGGGTTGCCGGCGCTGTCGACCCCGGTGATCCAGTCGCCCTCGATGGCCGAGGTCGGGATGTTCGTGCCGGTGAAGCCGCCGCCGATGTCGAACGCGGCCGTGACCAGAACCGCGGGGACGTAGAGCAGCCCGAACGTCTGCAGGGGGCCCGGGTCCGGGTGCGCCGCCGGGCTCGGATCATAGCCGTCAGGGTTGAGCGTCGTCGGCAGCCGGATCGGCTCGAAACGTTCGTTCTCGAGGCGGATCCGCATGCCGTATCCGCCGCCTGACTCGAACGTGTAGACGGCTATCAGGTTCTTGCCGGGATCGAGCTGCGCCTCGAAACGGTCGGCGTTGCCGAAGTTGCCGGTTCCCCGGCACGCGGGGATCGCGAAGGTCGGCCGGCCGTTGACGCGGACGCCGCCCGAGTCATCGGAGCGGAACGCGATCACGACCTTCCTCGCGGCGTTCGAGGTGTTGAGCGCGTAGAAGTACGCGACGCTCATCGTCTGGTCGACGGGGCCGAAGATGTCGGTGCGCTGGTAATTGAACAGCCCAGCGTCCGAGGCCACGCGATTCAGCACGATGCTCGAGAACGGATCCCCGGGCGTGGACCAGAAGCGCTCCTCCGCCTCGGGGCTGATGAAGCTCGACTGGTCCGCCTGCGAGCTGCCGCCGCTGGCGCCGCCCCAGTCGATCAGGATCTCCATGCCCTCCGACGGAACGATGCTCGCGTCGTCGATCTCGTTGGCGTCGCCGTCCTCGCCGACGATCCACGCGCCGTTGATCTGCGCCTCGCTGACGTTGCAGCCGTTGACGTCGATCGGGTTGCCGAGCTCGTCGAAGTCCGCCAGATTGAGCGAGGCCGTGAGCAGCACCTCCTGGACGAACGGCTGCAGCCCGCCGGGGATGAGACCGTCCCCCGCGACCGGCTGCGTCGCCCCGTCGATGGTGAAGGTCCCCGAGACGGCGCCGTCCTCGGCGTTCCACTCGTCGCTGCGGCGAAGCGTGTAGGTGACGGCCCCGACGTTGACGACGTCCCAGCGGACGTTGCCGGGGCTCGACGACGACGCGGCCGGGTCGGCGCTGACCAGCTCCCAGCCGGCGTCGAAATGCTCCCGGAGGCTCCACGGCGTGCCGCCGTGATCGACCTCGACGGTGATCGTGGCCGTGACGGCCTCGGGCGAGACACCATCGGCCGCGATGGCGCGCTGGCTGCGCGTGGGCTCGAAGAGCTCGTCGTCGATGGGCGGCAGCGCCTCGACGGTGATAAGACCGGCCGGATCGCTGAGCACCGGGTCCCGGGGCGCCCGCGCGTCGTCGGGGCAGTCGCTCGGCATCTCGATCCGGGCCCGCATGTTCCACCCGCCGCCGCCCTGCCAGACCTTGAACTGCACGATGTTGCCGCCCGGCTGCAGGGTGACGGGGAATCGGTCCTGGATGGTGCCGTTGCCGCCAGAGCCGCGCCCACCACGGTGCCGGAAAACCTCGACGCGGTTGAGCTCGACGACGATGCTGTCGTCGCTGCCGATGCCCATCAACAGGTCGAGCGACTCCTCGGTGTTGTTGGTGATGTAGACCCACGCGTACGCCATGACGTTGCTCGGCGTCAGATTGTTGTCGCCGACCGCGTTCCTGACGATGCCGCGAAAGTCGAGCGTCGTGTTGTTGACCGTCTGGAAGGTCACGGGCAGGTTGCCGTCGGGGTCGAGCAGGGCGTTCTCGTCGAAGCCCCGGAGCGCCGGCGGCTTGCTGCCGCAGAGGGCCGGGTCGTTCCCCGCGTCGATCGGCGGGAAGAGCACCGTGAACTCGTCGGGGATGATGGTCTCCTCGTTCGACTCGCCGTCGCAGAGGTAGTCCTGGCCGAGCTGGTCGACGGGCGGCGCGCCGCCGGCGGCGTCGTACCCGATGGCGACGAGGTAGGAATCGAAGAAGCCGTTGCCGTCGGTGCCGGCGTGGGCGACAGTGCTCGCGACGAGAAACACCGAGACCGCGAGTGCAGCGAACGGACGATTCATGAGACCCTCCAGCGGTGACGAAACCCTGTCCGGGGAAGAGACCAGTTGCCCGGGTGACCCGTATCCTCGAGGCCAGGGTAGGTCAGTCTCCGGGCAGAGTCAACAGCGGTCGCGGGCGTCGGCCATCGGAGGCGGGCGGAGGGCTGGCGGCACTCTCACTCCGTCGTCGGAATACCGAGTCGGACCCCAACGTTGCAAAAACGTACCCGTACCCGTTCCCGTTCCCGTGCCCGTGCCCGTGCCCGTTCCGGTCCTCGAGGGCTCTGGTTGCGGAGTCCGATGACCGACTCCGATACCGATGGCCGATACCGACTCCGATTCCGATTCCGATGACCGACTCCGACCCCGATTTGGACTCCCGGATGCCTACCGCTTCGTCAGGAAGTTTCTCCTCACCGTTCCCTCGCCCACCACCGTTTCGAAGGCGACGACCTCGTCCGTCTCGAGCGAGACGTTCTGGACGCCCTCGGCGACGTCGCGCACCGCTCGCGTGCCGCTCTCTGCGGTTCTCATGCAGCCGATGACGTCCGCCGCGGTGCAGTGCCGGGCGGCCTTCTCGCCGCCGAGCTCCGCGATCGCTTCCGTCGCGGCGGCCTCGAGGGTCTTCGGCCAGAGCTTCAGAAAGAGGCCTCGCGAGGCGTAGACGTCGACGCTGTTCAGCTTGCCGTTGATGGCGAACGCGAAGCCGATGGCGTCGTCGTGCTGCTCGACGAGCGACGCCAGCTTGGTGGTGTACTGCTCGATCCTCGTGGCGAGATTCCCGTCCTCGAGCGAGAGCTGGTAGCTCGTCGGCGATGCGGTGGCGCTGACGTCCTTGTCGATGTTGCCGCTGAGCGCCACCTGCGCGTTGCGCACGGCGTTCCAGACGTCGCTCTGGTTGACGTCCCTTCGGATGGCGAGCTTGAGCTCCCTGGTGTTCGCCTTGAAGCTCTGCTCCGTGAAGCGCAGTCCGGTGCCGCCGGCGACGTCGGCCTGGCGGCTGCGCCAGCGACCGCTCTCGACGCAGAACGCGTCGATCGGCACCTTGCCCGAACGCGGCGCGATGACGATGTCGACGGCGATCGCCCGGTCCTGCTTGCCGCCCTTGACGATGTCGCCGGCCTGGATGTAGAGCGGTCGCTCGTCGAGGTTCTCGATGACCAGGGTGTTCACCGTGGCGCCGGCGGCGGACTGCTGGATCGACTGCGAGGAGAAGTTCCCCTCGATCTGGAGCGTCTGCGCCGAGCTCGCTTCGGTCTGCGCGGTGTCGGGAGAGCGCACCTGCCCGGGACGCGACGTCGCCGGCGGGACGGATGTCGTGCCGTCGGCGCCCTGCTCGCTGAGGACGACGCGACCGGAGGCGAGCCCCTCGTCGAGCGTGATGAAGTCCTGTCCGGTCCTGTCCTTGCCGTGCAGCAAGTAGACGGACAGGTTGTCGTGAGCGTACGGGCCGCTCACCCGGAGTGACTCGTCGCCGGCGGTGACGCCGACCGGCTCGACGGGATCCCGTTCCGCCGTCTGCCGGCAGCCCGCTCCGAACGCCGTCAGCAGAATGATCGCGATACTCGTGAACGCGGCTGCGCCGATCGGCGCGCCGGGTGTGACGCCGGGTCTCGACATGGCGGCCTCCTTCGGTACCGTGAAAGGACTCTCACGAAACATGGTACCGCGCGCCGTGTCACGGCCGCGTCACGAGCTTGTAACGGCCGCGGGAGGCGCCGTCGGCTGGCCTCAGCTGGCCGCGCCGCCCGCAGTGGCGTAGTCGCGGGGCCAGCCCGTGACGCCGATCTCCTCCTCGGCGAGCCGCCGGACCGGCACGCGGGCTCCGAGGCGGAGCAGAAACGTGCGGTAGGCGAACTCGAAGCGCGAGAGGAGCGGCGAGCACGCGTGCGCCCGCGTGAAGCGCCGGCGAGTCATCTCGCCGAAGAGCCGCATGCCGTGCAGGAGCCGCGCCGCGTCGCCGAAATCGTAGGGCTCGTCGCTCCAGCGCCCGCTCCACGAGAAGACCATGTACTCGTCGGCGAGTCGGGCGAACTCGTCCGACGGCTCCTCGCCCGGGATGAACTCGCGGAGGAACGCGAGACGGTCCTCGCGCCTGCCCGTGGTGAGCGGACGGTCGGAGGCGCGCATCAGCTCCCACTCGTCGTCGCTGAAATCCATGACCCCGCCGAAGTCGACGATGCCGAGCCGCCCGTCGTCCATGAAGAAGAAGTTGCCGGGGTGCCAGTCGAAGTAGCTCAAGCGCCCGGCGTAGAACATCCGGTACCACGCCCGCAGCAGCTTCTCGCCGAAACGGTCGCGGACCTCCTGCGACGGACCGGTGGCGAGGAAATCACCGACGTGCCGCCCGCGGACGAGATCCATCGTCAGGACCTTGCGCGTCGTGTGCTCGCGATGGACACGCGGCACGACGATGCCGTCCTCGTCATGAAAGAGCGCGCGGGCGCGCTCGATGATGCGCGCCTCGCGCTCGTAGTCGGTCTCGTTCTCGAGCGCCCGCCGGAGGTATCTGACCTGGGCCCTGTTCACCTCCCAGTCCCGCGACAGGCGCGCGGGGAGCATCAGCGCCTCGAGGTTGCGGAAGTCGGAACGGATGGTGCGCGCGATCCCCGGGTACTGTACCTTCACCGCCACCTCGCGCCCGCACTTCAGCCGCGCGCGATGCACCTGGCCGAGCGACGCTGCCGCGAACGCCTCGCGCTCGAAGAACTCGAAGACCTCCTCCGGATCCCCGCCGAGCTCGTCGCAGAGCTGCTCGCGTATCAGCGAGTAGTGCATCGGCGGGGCCTCGAAGTGGAGCCGCTCGAGCGTCTCGACGAGCTCGGCGGGCGCGAGATCCCTGAAGTTCGCCAGCGTCTGCCCCGCCTTCATCACTGCTCCGCGCAGGTAGCCCATCGACTCGATCAGCTCGAGCGCGGCCCGCAGGTGCGTCTCGCTCAGCCGCTCCCGGCGTCGCTCGGGCGAGTCGAACCAGCCGCGTACCCAGTGGAAGAAGTACGCGAGCGCGATCCGGGCGTGCAAACCCCCGAGCAACGAGAGGCGCCGCAGGCGGCCGGTCGGCACCGGTCGCCGGGCGAGCTTCTCGCCGAGCGCCTCGAGAAGCTCGTGCAGGTCGCTGCGGGCGGACTCCCTGCCGGACTTCCCGGACTCCGATTCCGAGTCCGGCAGCGCGGCGAGGAGCTCCGAGAGCGGCGGTGTCGGCGGCGTCAGCGACGTCATGGTGTGACTCCTTTCTCGGGCTCGCCGGGCCGGCGAGACCGCAACCACTGGACGAACATCGTCGTCGACTCGTCGAGCATGGCGAGCGTGTCCTCGCTGTCCGGCGACGCGTCGTCGATCCAGAACGAGAGGACGCCGGTGTAGAGCGTCCAGGCGAGCTGCAGCGCCACGGTCGGGAGCGGCGTCTCGAGAGGCGTCTCGACCGGCGTCACGGCACGGTGCTTGGCGGCGAGTCCCTGCACGAGCTCGAGGTACGCGATGCGGATCGACGCGCCGTCGCCCTCTCCCGCGCCGTCCGCGCCGTCGCGGACCGCCGGACTCATCGCGGCCTCGAGCACCGGACGCAGGAAGCCTCGACACGGACGCAGCTCGCGCAGCACCGCCGCGGCGAGCGCGAAGAGGTCCTCCTCGAGCGTCGTGATCGTCTGCGAGCGGCGCTCGAAGGTCGCCTCGGCCCGGCGCATCGCCGACCTGACGATCGCCGTCGCGATCGCCTCCTTCGACGCGAAATAGTTGAAGAGCGTGCCGGCGGCGATGCCGGACTCGGCGGCGAGATCGCGCGTCGTCGTGGCGTCGAATCCCCGCGCCGCGAAGAGCGTCCGTGCGGCGTCGAGGATGCGCGCGCGGGTGGCGATCCTGGTCTCGCGGGTGACTCGCATGACGGGTCTCCTCCGCTCCGTGAACCGTGAACACACACTCGGTGAACACGCTCATATTACTCTCGGAGCGACGTCGATGCGCGCTTAAAATGAGCGCGCTCGTAAACAAATCGCCCCGTTTCGCCGGGCTTGACAGCCTCGACACCGTTGGGGTTCAATAACACGATCGTTTGAAACGGTCGTTTGACTGGAAGCGAGCGACGCGCAGCGCATACTCCCGGGCGGACGACGATCCCCATGCCCCCGACCGACCCACACGCCACCAAGACCGGCATCCTCGACGCCGCGGAGCGGCTCTTCGCCGACCGCGGCATCGCGGCGACGTCGCTGCGCGCCGTGACCTCGGCGGCCGGCGTCAACCTCGCCGCGGTGCACTACCACTTCGGATCGAAGGACGGGCTCGTCCAGGCGGTGTTCTCGCGGCGTCTCGAGGCGGTCAACGGCGAGCGCCTGCGTCTCCTCGACGCCTGCGAGGAGGCCGGCGGCGGCGCGCCGACGATCGAGGACGTGCTCCACGCGTTCGTCGTCCCCGTGCTCCGCATGGGACTCACCCTCGAGAGCGGCGACGTCGCCAAGCGTCTCTTCGGCCGACTGCACGTCGAGCCGAGCCAGGTGATCGAGCGCGTCATGTCGGAGCAGTTCGGCGCCGTGGCGCGCCGCTTCATTCCTGCCATCGTCAGGGCGGTGCCCGATGTGCCCGAGGAGGAGGTCCTCTGGAGGATTCACTTCGCGATCGGCGCCATGGCGCAGACGTGTCTCGACACGCACCGCCTGCAGATGATCTCGGGCGGTCGCTGCGATCCGTCCGATGTCGACGGCGCGATCGAGCGCCTGGTGCGCTTTCTCGCCGCCGGACTCTCGGCGGCCGCCCCCGCGGCGCAGCCCGCCGATGGAGGACGACAATGACGACGACAACAATGACGACGACAACAACGGCGACGACAACAACGGCGGCGACACTGCCGCCGCATCCGCACCGACACGCGTCGGCGGTCCACTCGCGGCTCACGGTGACTGCCGTGGCCGCGCTCGCCATCGGCGTCGCCGCCGGGTGCTCGCCACCGGAACGCCGTCCCGACATCGGGGTCGAGGTCCCCGAACAGTGGTCGCGGGAGGGTGCCGGCGAGACGCCGGTCGACGAGGCGTGGTGGCGGGACTTCTCCGACGTCGAGCTCGACTCGCTCGTCGGCGAGGTGATCGAGCGCAATCACGACCTCCGCGCCGCGGCCGCCCGTCTCGACGCCGCGCTCGCCCAGGCGCGCATCGCCGGCGCCGAGCTGCTGCCGGTCGTCAGCGCGGGCTTCAACGCCAGTCGCGAGCGCCGCAACTTCATCGGGCTGCCGATCCCCGGTGGCGGCGATGTGCTCGTCAACCGGTTCACGCAGGTCGGCGTCTCGCTCGACACCGCGTGGGAGGTGGACCTCTGGGGACGCGTGCGTGCCGCCACCTCGGCGGCGATCGCGGACGCCGAGGCGGCCTCGGCCGACTACGCCGGGACGCGCGTCTCCCTCGCCGGGCAGGCCGCGAAGGCCTGGTTCGCGCTCACCGAAGCTCGCCTGCAAGTCGAGCTCGCCGAGGCGACCGCCGAGAGCTGGCGCGCCTCCGCGGCGCAGGTGCGCTCGCGCTTCGAGCAGGGCACGCGCCCGGCCCTCGACCTGCGCCTGGCGCTCTCGAACCTCGCCTCGGCGGAGGCGGCGCGCGAGGCGCGCGAGCTCGAGCGCGAGAGCGTGTCGAGGCAGCTCGAGATCCTCCTCGGCCGCTACCCCGCGGGCGCGCTCGCGGGAGCCGCCGATCTGCCCTCCCCGCCCGGGGCGCCGCCCGGGGGGCTGCCCTCCGAGCTCATGCGACGGCGCGCCGACATCGTCGCCGCCGAGAGACGCCTCGCCGCGGCCGACCGGCGCATCTGGCAGGCGCGCGCGTCGCTCTTCCCGCGCATCAGTCTGACGGCGAGCGGCGGCACCACGAGCGACGACATCGGCGACCTCGCGAACCGCTCCTTCAGCGTCTGGTCGATCGGCGCCAACGCGCTGCAACCGCTCTTCGAGAGCGGGCGACTGCTGGCGGGCATCGACCTGGCGAAGGCGGAGGCCGGGCGGTTGCTCGAGGAGTACGCCGGCACGGTGCTGGTGGCCTTCCGCGAGGTCGAGGTCGCGCTCGCCGCGGACGTGCTGCTCGCGGAGCGCGAGCGATTCCTGACCGAGAACGTGGCCCAGGCCGCCGCGGCGGAGGAGCTGGCGCTCGAGCGTTACCTCGCCGGACTCGAGAGCTACGTCACCGTGCTCGAGTCGCAGCGACGCACGGCGCTGGCGCGATCGACGTTGCTGCAGGTCCGGCGCCAGCGGCTCGAGGCGCGCGTGGATCTCTACCTCGCGCTCGGCGGCGGCTTCGATCGTGGCCGCCTCGGCCTCGACGGCGAGTCAGAGGAAGAGCACTCGACGGAAGGCGTTTCAGTGGAGGACGCGGACGGCGGTCCGACAATCGAACCGTGAGCCCATGAAGACCCGACTGAAGAAGAACCTCGCGAAGGTATTCCTCCCGTTCCTCGTTCTCGCGGTCGGCCTCGCGGGCGCCGCCGCGATGTACCTGACGCGGGACGAGCCGGAGGCGCGCGAGCCGGAGCCCCTGGTGCCGCTCGTCCGCACCATGGTCGTCGCGCGCCAGGACGTGCGCATGACCGTCGAGTCGCAGGGGACCGTGTCGCCGCGAGTCGAGATCACCATGGCGCCCGAGGTGACCGGCGTGGTCACGGCGATCTCGCCATCGCTCACGGCGGGCGGCTTCTTCGTCCACGGTGAGGTGCTTCTCGAGATCGACCCGCGCGACTTCGAGCTCGCCGTCGAGCAGGCGCGCGCCGAGGTGGCGCGAGCCGAGCTCCGCCTGGCGCAGGAGGAGGCGGAGGCGAAAGTGGCGCTCGAGGAGTGGAAGGAGCTCGGGACCGGTGACGGGTCGCCGCTCGCCCTGAGGAAACCGCAGCTCGCCGAGGCGCGGGCGGCGCTGTCCGCCGCGAAGGCGGCGCGCGCCCGCGCGGAGCTCGACCTCGAGCGGACGAGGATGCGCGCGCCGTTCGCCGGTCGCGTGCGGTCCAGCGACGTCGACATCGGACAGTACGTCACGCGCGGCGCCCCGGTGGCGCGCATCTACGCGGTCGATCACGCGGAGGTGCGGCTTCCGATCCCGGACCGAGAGGTCGCCTACCTCGATCTGCCGCTCGACTACCGCGGCGAGGAGCGCGAGGACGGGCCGCCGGTCGTGCTCCGGGCCCGCTTCGCCGGCAAGCCGCACGTGTGGAAGGGCCGAGTGACGCGCACCGAGGGCGAGATCGACCCGCGGTCGCGCATGGTGCACGTCGTCGCCCGGGTCGACGATCCCTACGCCCGCGGCGACGACCACGACCGCCCGCCGCTGGCAGTCGGCATGTTCGTCGAGGCGGAGATCGAGGGTCGCCTGGTGCGCGATCTCTTCGTCCTGCCGCGAACCGCGCTGCGAAACGGCGACCGCGTGCTCGTGATCGACGGCGACGGCAGGCTGCGCCACCGGGACGTCGAGGTCTACCGCCGCGAACGCGAGACCGTCTACGTCCGGCAGGGGCTCGCCGAGGGCGAGCGCCTCTGCCTGTCCCCGCTCGAGGCGGTCGTCGACGGCATGCGGGTGCGGTACGAGACCGCGGAGGAGCGATGAGCCGCGCCATCGAGTGGTTCGCGCGGAACGCGGTCGCCGCCAACCTGCTGATGGTGCTCATCGTCGCCGGGGGCATCATCTCCCTGGGCGGCATCAAGCAGGAGATCTTCCCGGAGTTCTCGACCGACCGCATCACGGTCACCGTCGAGTATCTCGGCGCGACGCCCGCGGAGGTCGAGGAGGGCGTCTGCGTGCGCGTGGAGGAGGCGATCGAGGGCCTCGAGGACATCAAGAGAGTCCGCTCGACCGCCAGGGAGGGCGTCGGCGTCGTCACCATCGAGGCGCAGCCCGGGGCCGACGTTCGCGATCTCCTCGACCGCATCAAGTCACGCGTCGACGCCATCGACACCTTCCCCGAGGAGACCGAGCAGCCGGTGATCCAGGAGCTCATCGTCCGTCACCAGGTGATCAACATCGCCGTCTCCGGAGACGCGGACGAGAGGACGCTGAAGTCGCTCGGCGAGCGCGTGCGTGAGGAGGTGAGCGCGCTGCCCGGCATCACCCAGGTCGAGCTGATCAACGTCCGGCCCTACGAGATCTCGATCGAGATGTCCGAGGATGCCCTCCGGCGTCACAATCTGACGTTCGACGACGTCGCCGGGGCCGTCCGGCGGTCGTCGCTCGATCTCCCGGGCGGATCGATCAAGACGTCGGCGGGCGAGATCCTCCTGCGCGTCAAGGGGCAGGCGTACCGTCGCCCCGACTTCGAAAAACTCGTCCTGCTGACGCGACCGGACGGCACGCGGCTGCTGCTCGGCGATGTCGCCACCGTCGACGACGGCTTTGCCGAGACCGACCAGTCCGCGCGCTTCGACGGCGATCCCTCGGTGATGGTGCAGGTCTACCGCGTCGGTGACCAGAGCGCGCTCGAGATCGCCGATGCCGTAAAGCGCTACGTCGAGGACGCCAAGTATCGCTTCCCCGAGGGCGTCAGCCTGACGACGTGGCAGGACGGCTCCATCTATCTCCGGGGCCGCCTCGACCTGCTGCTCCGGAACGCGCTCCAGGGGTTCGCCCTGGTGTTCCTGATCCTGGCGCTCTTCCTGCGCATGCGGCTCGCGGTGTGGGTGAGCATCGGCATCCCGATCTCGTTCCTCGGCACGCTCTGGCTGATGCCGGCCTTCGACGTCTCGATCAACCTGCTGTCGCTCTTCGCGTTCATCCTCGTGCTCGGCATCGTCGTCGACGACGCCATCATCGTCGGGGAGAGCATCTACTCGGAGCAGGTACGCGGCGGCAGCGCCATGGAGAAGTCGATCATCGGGGCGCGCCAGGTGGCGACGCCGGTGATCTTCGCCGTCCTCACCTCGATCGCGGCGTTCTCGCCGATGCTCTCGGTCTCCGGCCAGACGGGGAAGTTCCTGCGGGTGATCTCGCTGATCGTCATCCCGACGCTCTTCTTCTCGCTGGTCGAGTCGCTCTTCATCCTGCCGGCGCACCTCTCGCACTATTCCGCCGGCGACCGGCCGAAGCTCAAGCTGCTGGCCGCCGCCAGCGACATGCAGTTCCGTTTCGCCAGGCTGGTCGAGCGCTTCATCGAACGCGTGTATCGTCCAGCGCTCGAGCGTGCCCTGGAGTGGAGGTACCTGACGGCCGCCGTCGGCGTGACGATGCTCCTCCTGACCGCCGGGCTGGTCGCCGGTCGCTGGATCCGTTTCACCTTCTTCCCGTCGGTCGAGGCCGACAACGTCGCGGCGATGCTGACGATGCCGCTCGGCACGCCCGCCGAGACCACCGAGCGGGCGATCGAGAAGATCCGTCGCGCCGCGACGGATGTCGAGCGGGAGATCGACGGCGGGGAGGGCAGCCCGCGCGTCTTCCGCCACGTCCTCGCGTCGGTCGGCAGCCAGCCCTACCTGGAGACGCAGAGTCGCGCGGCGGGAAACGTGCTGGGCGGTTTCAGCGCGGCGCACCTCGGCGAGGTGCACATCGAGCTCGTGCCGTCGGAGGAACGCACCATCTCGAGCGAGCGCATCGCCGAGCTCTGGCGCGAGAAGACCGGCCCGATCCAGGACGCGATCGAGCTCACCTTCACGTCGTCGATCTTCAGCCCCGGCGAGGCGATCAACGTGCAGCTGTCAACGAGCGATCCCGACGGCGGCGTCGAGGTTCTCCGCGAGGCCGCGGACAGGCTGAAGCGGCACCTGGCCACCAGGCCCGGCGTCTTTCCCTCGGACTCGTTCCGCGAGGGGAAGCGCGAGGTCGTCCTCGACATCCTTCCCTCCGCCGAGGCGATCGGCCTGACGCTCTCCGATCTGGCGCGGCAGGTGCGCCAGGGGTTCTACGGCGAGGAGGCGCAGCGAATCCAGCGCGGCCGCGACGACATCCGGGTGATGGTGCGATATCCGGCGGACCGACGGCGCTCGCTCGGCGACCTCGAGAGCATGCGCATCCGCACTCCCGCCGGCGACGAGGTGCCCTTCTCCGAGGTCGCCCGCGCACGGTTCGGACGCGGCTACGCCGACATCCAGCGAGTCGACCGCAGGCGCACGGTGAACGTGACCGCCGACGTCGACGAGGCGATCGTCGACACCAACGAGATCATCGCGGAGCTCCAGGGCACGGTCCTCCCGGAGCTCGTGCGGCTGCACCCGACGTTGCGGTACAGCTTCGAGGGCCAGCAACGCGAGCAGGCGGAGTCGCTCGCCGATCTCTTCCGCGGCTTCGCGCTGGCGCTGATCGTCATCTACGGCCTGCTGGCGATCCCCTTCCACTCCTACGTGCAGCCGATGATCGTGCTGCTCGCCGTCCCGTTCGGCCTGGTCGGCGCCGCCTGGGGACACGTCCTGATGGGGCTCGACCTGACGATCCTCTCGGTCTTCGGATCCGTGGCGCTGACGGGCGTCGTGATCAACGACAGCCTCGTGATGGTCGATTTCATCAACGTCAAGCGGAAGGAGGGGCTGCCGCTCCACCGGGCGGTCCGCGACGCCGGCGCGGTGCGGTTCCGGCCGATCCTGCTCACGTCGCTGACCACCTTCGCGGGGCTGACGCCGCTGATGCTCTTCGAGCGCAGCGTGCAGGCGAAGTTCCTCGTGCCGATGGCGGTCTCGCTCGCCTACGGCGTGCTGTTCTCGACGTTCGTGACGCTGGTCCTGATCCCCGCGGGCTACGTCATCCTCGAGGACTTCGTGCGCCTGGGTCGCAAGCTCATCGGCCGCGATCCGGAGCAACGCGTCGAGGAGTTCGAGGCGGTCAGTCCTTCTCCTCGTCCTTGATCTGCCACGTCTTCACGTAGACCAGGCTCTCTCGAGGGAAC
Source organism: Planctomycetota bacterium (assembly GCA_041569895.1). Classification (GTDB taxonomy): domain Bacteria; phylum Planctomycetota; class UBA8108; order UBA8108; family JACQVS01; genus JBFFXF01. Next base: position 19,031 of record JBFFXF010000042.1, read on the forward strand.
GCGAGCGTCACCGGCTCGTCGTCCTCGAACAGCGAGAGGATCGCCCAGTCCTCCTGGAGCACGACCCGCTCGACCTTCTCGAAGTACTTCTCCGGGACGGGGTCGCCCGGCCCGGGAGCGCTGAGGCGCACGTGCAGGTTCCCCGAGATCTCGACCCGGCCCGACGTGATCTTCGAGACCGGCTCGCGGACGGTCCCCTGGAGGGCCATCGTCGTGCTCGACAGCCAGCCGACGACGAGCCCGGCGAGCAGGAGGAGAAATGCGGCGGGCCCCAGGCCCGCGGACGTCAAGTTCTTGCTGACCATGTCGTACTCCCGTGCGTTTCTGAGTCCTCGACGGAACGTCAAGCGGCCCGTTAGACCCATCGTCCGATCGGCCTATTCGATTCAAAGAAAAATTCCCGGAATGTGGGCGCCCTCCCTTTCCGTCCTCGGGCTCGGGCTCGAGGACGGGGAGAGGGAGGTCGAGGTCAGATTTCGACTCCATCGTTGCAAATACGTACCCGTTCCCGTGCCCGTGCCCGTGCCCGTGCCCGTCCTCGTCCTCGTCCTCGTCCTCGTCCTCGATCCGATACCGATTCCGAGTCCGACACCGACTCCGACTCCGACTCCGAGTCCGACACCGACTCCGATTCCGACTATTCCGACTCGGACTCCGATCCGACTCCGACGGGGACGGAGCCGACGGTGCGCTTGTGCGAACATCCTCCGATTGGTAGGATCTCGTCCGCCACATGAAAGAACAGTCAGACATGAGCACGGAGAACGCGCGATCCGGCGCCGGCCGCGGGCACTCGCTCGGGTTCTGGATGATGCTCCTTGCCCTCGCGCTGCTCGTCATCGGGGGCGTGCTCATCTTCCTGCCGTTCTGGAAGCCGCTCTTTCTGGCGGCCGTGGTCACGAGTCTGCTCTTTCCGGTTCACGCGCGCGTCCTCCGTCTCGTCGGCGAGAAACGCCGTGGCACGGCGAGCCTGATCACGTGCCTGCTCTGCGCCCTGCTCATCCTCCTGCCGGTCGGCTGGCTGGCGGTCTCCGTGGCCACGGAGGCGCGCGGCGCCCTGCTCTCTCTCGTCGCGGCGAGCGACGCCGGTCTCGAGAAGCTCGTCGAGACCGAGTTCTACCGGGACCGCATCGAGAGCTCGCCGTCGTTGAAGGAACGCGTCGATGCGACGCGCCGGCTCGTCTCGCGGGCGCGACGCTATCTCCGGTCCGAGCCGAGCCCGACGGCGCCGCGGGAACGTGAGGACCGCCCGCCCGCCGCGGCCCCCGTGCCCGGGACGACGCCGCAGATCTCGCGAGAGACCATCGTCCAGCTCATCGAGGGCATCACGGGGATCGTCGGCCGGCTGCTCGCCGGCGTCGTCGGACTCGCGTTCAAGGTGTTCCTCATGCTGTTCCTGATGTTTTACTTCTTCAAGGACGGGGCCGACATCGTCAACGCCGTCCGCCGAACGCTGCCGGTCAGCGACGACTTCCAGGAGCGCGTCCTGCGGACCTTTCACGGCGTCAGCGGCTCGATGGTGAAGGGGACTCTCCTGACCGCGCTCGCTCAGGGCGTCGTCGCCGGCATCACCTATCTCTTCCTCGGCATCCCGGCGTTCTTCTGGGGCGCGATGACCGCCATCTGCGCGCTCGTGCCCGCGGTCGGCACCGGACTCGTGACCATCCCGCTGACGGTCGCGTTCATGGTCCGTGGCCAGTGGGTCAGCGCCATCGTGCTCGCGATCGTCGCTGTCCTCGTCTCGGCGATGGACAACCTGCTGCGTCCGTACCTCGTCGAGGGGGAGCTCAAGCTGCACCCCGTCTGGGTGCTCCTGTCGATCCTCGGCGGCGTCAGTGTGTTCGGCCCGACCGGCATCGTCCTCGGCCCGCTCGTCGTCGTCATGCTCCGGACGGTGCTGTCGATCGTTGTCACGACGGAGCGGGAGGGGCCTGGCGAGCTGTCGACCGCGGATGCCGACACGTGACGGGGACTGCGCGTCCTCGTCGTCCTCGTCCTCGTCCTCGTCCTCGTACCCGTACCCGTTCCCGTACCCGTTCCCGTACCCGTTCCCGTCCTCGAAGCCTCTGGTTGCGGAGTTCGATGACCGAGTCGGAATCGGAGTCGGCATCGGAATCGGAGTCGGCATCGGAATCGGTCATCGGAGTCGGTCATCGGCATCGGAGTCGGAGTCGGAGTCGGTCATCGGAGATCCGAGGTCCGATTCCGAGATCGGAGACAGAGATCGGATCAGATGGTCTGCGACAGGAATCCGCCGTCGACCGGGAGGTCGGCGCCGTTGACGAAGCCGCTCGCTCGCTCCGACGCCAGGAAGACGACCGCCCCGACGAGCTCCTGCGGGTCTCCGAAGCGTCCCATCGGCGTGTGCGACAGGACCGCCTGGCCGCGCTCGGTGGGCGTGCCGTCGTCGGAGACGAGCAGTCGCCGGTTCTGCTCGGCCGGGAAGAAGCCGGGCGTGATCGAGTTGACGCGCACGCCGCGCGCGCCCCACTCGCGGGCGAGGAACCGCGTCAGGTTGAGCACCGCCGCCTTCGCGGCCGAGTAGGAGACGACGCGCGACAGCGGCAGGTGTGCCGACACGCTGGCGATGTTGATGATGCTGCCGCGGCCGCGCTCGACCATGGGCGGCCCGAAGACCTGGCACGGAAAGACGGCGCCGCCGACGAGGTTGAGATCGAAATTGCGGCGCCAGTCGGCGACGTCGATCTCCTCGAAGCGGAGCGAGTCGCTGACGGTGACGGCGGCATCGTTGCCGCCGGCCGCGTTGACCAGCACGGTCGGCTCGCCGAGAGCCTCGACGATCTCCTCGCGGGCTCGCCGCAGGTCGTCGGTGACCGTCGCATCGGCGCGGAAGAACTGCGCCACGCCGCCGGCCTCGCGCACCGACCGCACGCGCGCCTCGCCACGCTCGCGACTGCGCCCCACCACCGCCACCCGGGCTCCGGCAGCCGCGAGCCCGGACGCCATGGCGCCACCGAGCGTCCCGCTCGCGCCGATGACGACGGCGACGTCGCCACGGAGATCGAAAAGCTCCTCGCGGGCGCTCATGGATCCGTCCCCGTTCCCGCCTCGGCTCCTGCGCATACCACGCACCCCTCCCGCCTCCCCACTCGCACCGTGCGGAAGCGCCCCTCGCGCAGATCGAACATCAGCAGCCGCCCGGCCAGCGGCTCGCCGATCCCGGAGAGCACCTTGATCGCCTCCATCGCACCGATGCACGCCGCCACGCCCGAGACCGCTCCGAAGACGGGAAACTCCCGCTTCCACCGCTGCGGGGGCTCCGGGTAGAGGCAGGAGAGGCACGGGGTGCGTCCCGGGAGGACCGTGGTGACCTGGCCCTCGAGCTCGTACATCGCGCACTCGACGATCGGCTTGCCGAGTCGCACGGCCTCGCGATTCAGCAGGAACCGCTCCCGGAAGAGCGGCGCGCAATCGACCACGAGATCCACGTCGCCGACCAGGCGCGCGACGTTCTTCTCGTCGACGTTCTCGGCGACCCCGTCGACCTCGAGCCTCGGATTGAGCTCGCGCAGACGGCGACGGGCGGACTCGACGCGAGGCTTGCCGAGCCAGTCGTGCGTCATCAGGAGCTGTCGGTTGAGGTCGCTGTGCTTGACGTTGCCCGCGTGCGCGAGCACGAGCCGTCCGACGCCCGCCGCGGCCAGCTCGTACGCCACGAGGCCGCCGAGCCCTCCGACGCGCGAGACGAGCACCGACGCGTCGCGGAGCTTCTCCTGCCCCGGCTCGCCGAAGTCGGGCACCCAGATCTGCCACTCGTACGTGCGACGCTCCTCGTCGCTCAGGCTCACTTCCGTACCCGTACCCGTACCCGTACCCGTTCCCGTGCCCGTTCCCATGCCCGAAGGGATCCCCCCGAGATCGGCGGCAAGACCGTCACCTCGTCGCCGTCCTCGAGCGGGCGCGGCGTCGCCCACTGGACCTGCTCGTCTCCGACGATCAGCAGGTTGTTCGTCCGGTGGCGCCCCTCCCTGTCGAGGAGGAAGCTCCGCACCGGCTCGCCGTGCTGCTGCGCGAGTCGCGTGATGAGCTCCTGCGCCGAGCAGTCACCCTCGAGCTCGACCACCTCGCTCGCGATGCCGATCGCCTGCTTGATCTGCGCGCAGTACTTGACCGTCACCTTCATCCGCCTCAGAGCCCCACTTCCTGGCTGCCGAGCTCCGCCTCTTCCCGCGAGGTCTCGTCGACGGACTGCTCGCACGCGCCGTCATCCCGCACCACCAGCCGGCCCTCATCGAGCACCAGAACTCGGTCCGCGAGGCGTTCCGCCTCGCTCGTATTGTGAGTGATGTGGAGCGCGGTGACGCCCGTGTGCTCGCGGATCGAGGCGATGAGCTCGTACATCTCCTCGCGCGTCTCCTCGTCGAGCGCGCTCAGCGGCTCGTCCAGACAGAGGACACCGGGACGATACGCCAGCGCCCGGCCGAGCGCGACGCGCTGTGATTCGCCGCCGCTGAGCCCGAAAGGCGTCCGCGAGAGCAACGGGCCGATTCCGAGGAGCTCCGCCAGCTCGGCGACGCGCGCGTCGATCTGCGCCGCGGTCCACTTTCGGATGCGCAGGGCGAACGCCAGGTTGTCACGCACGGACATGGTCGAGAAGAGCGCGCCGTCCTGCGGCACGTAGCCGACCCCGCGCTCCGCGGTCTTGACCCGCGTCACGTCTCGGCCCATGAGCCCGATACGGCCGCGCACCAGCGGTCGCAGCCCGCAGATCGCTTCGAGGATGGTCGTCTTGCCACAGCCGGTCTTGCCCATCAGCACGCCGTACTCGCCACGCTCGATGCGGAACGAGATGTCACTGAGGGTGAACTCGCCGAGCTGGATCGACAGGCTGTCGACGACGATCACGGCCTTCGCAGCCCCTCGTACGAGATGCCCATGCCGAAGACGCGCGCGACGATCAGCACGGCGACGGCCGCGATCACCATGATCAGCGAGACGGCGACCGCCGCCTCGATGTTGCCGACGCTCATCTCGAGGAAGACGGTGCTCGGCAGCACCTCGGTGCGCATCCGGGTCGTTCCGGAGAAAATCAGGATCGGTCCGAACTCTCCGAGCGCCCTCGCCCACGCCAGCGTGCCGGCGGTCAGCAGTCCGCGCCGCGTCTGCGGGAAGACGACGCTCCAGAACGCCTGCGAGCGCGTGCACCCCAAAGTGAGAGCGACCTGCTCCTGGCGCGGGTTGATCTGGTCGAACGTCACCCGCATGGTGCGCACCGCGAACGCGCACGCGACCATGAACTGCGCCAGGATGACGCTGGGGATCGCGTAGGTGATGTCCACGTAGCTCTCGATGAAGCGCCCGATCGGCGTCTGGAATAGGATCAGCAGGCAGAGGCCGATCACCAGCGGCGGCAGCACGATCGGGATGTCGAGAATGGCGTCGACGATCGACTTGCCGCGAAACTCGAATCGGGACATCAGATAGCCGATCGGCACGGCGACGTAGAGCGACAGGATCGCCGTGATCGTGCACGAGAAGAGGCTGAGCTTGATCGAGTACTGGATCTCGGGACTTCCGAGCGCCTCGATCAGATGCAGTGGTGACGTGAACGAGGCCTCGGCGACCAGCATGCCGACGAGGATCAGCACGTAGACTCCGCCCAGGAAGCAGAGCGTGACGATGAATGGCGCGTCCGAGCCGGCGCGGTGCGTATCGACCGCTTGCCCGCTGCCGGACGGTGTGCCCTTCGCGGTCCGTGACGTCATTCTCAGTTGGTGGCGCGCGGGGTGTCGGCGCCGCTTGCGGAGCCGCCGCCGACCCGCCAGCGAAACCCGGCCGATTCGAACCGCTGTTTCGACTCGGCCGACTTGAGGGCCTCGACGAGGCGGGCGGTGAGGTGCTTGTGCCTGGAGCCCTTGCTGACGGCGATCGGCTGCACGGCCTTCGCGGCGGGGTGCTCGATCCTGATGATCTCCATGGTGTCACGCACCATCGCCGTGTTCGCCTCGTAGACGACGACCGCGTCGAGCGAGCCGGTGCGAATCTTGTTGACGAGCAGGTCTGCCGTCGGCACCTGCGTGCGCACGTTCTTGTTCACCGCGTCGCGGAGGCCGAGCTCGGCGAGCAGCGTCTGCGTCAGCGCGCCGAGGGCGCTCTGCTCCGGATTGGCGACGCCGATCTTCAGACCCTCCCGGCCGAGGTCGGCGAGCGACCGGATGTTCTTCGGGTTGCCGCCGGGCACGAGGATGACCATGTCCGTCTCCGAGACGTCCTCGGTGTCGAGGAAGATCTCGCCGACGGAAGTCATGAACGACGTGTCGCAGGCGAAGTACGCGTCGGGAAGCTTCCCCGCCTTCATCTCGCCGACGAGGATGCCGCAGCCGTTGTAGCTTCGCGTCACCTCCACGCCCTCGCGCTCGGCGAACTCGCGGATCGTCGACTCCACCGCCAGGCGATTGACGCCGCCGCTGAAGAGGACGATCTCGGGGACATGGGCCCACGTGTCGCCGTCGACCGGATCGTAGTGGAACCGCTCGAACTCCTCGAGGCCGCGCTCGGGAGCCCCGAGGTACCGCGCGAAGTGGAGCGCCGCGGCGGGGCGCTGCGAGCTCGCGAGAATGCCGATCGAGATGGTGCGGACCGAGCCGTCGAGCTCGGGGACGCGGATCATCTCGAACTCGGGGTACTGCCGCGCCGTCGCGTCCCAGACGATCACCGCATCGGCCGCGCCGATATCGAGGTCGTTGGCGACGTCGTTCACCGTCGGCTTGAACACCTTGACGCGCTGCTTCAGCGCTTCCCACTGGCCGCCCGGCGTCAGCGCGTCCCGGACCGCCTTGCCGACCGCGGCGGCCTCGGGCGTCGCGAGGCTGATGCGGAGCCCCTCGGTCGAGATGAGGTCGGCGATCGAGCGAATCTGCTTCGGATTGCCCTCCCGGACGGCGATCACCGGGCGCATCGTCGCGAGCGGGATGACCTCGCGCACCAGCCCCTTCTCGCGGGCGATCTCGAGATAGCTGTCGTCCGCCGCGAGGTACAGGTCGCCACGACGGGCGACGATGATGTTGCTGAGCAGGGTGCCGGACCCGCCGTACTGGATGTGCACCGGCGCGCCGTACTCGGCCTCGTATCGCCTCGCGGTCGCCTCGACCGGCGGCTTGATCCCCGCCGCGCAGTAGAGAACGACCGATCCGCCCGACCCGAGCGGGTCGGCGCGGTCCGAAGTCCAGTAGAGGATCAGCGACAGGACGACGACGGCAACGAGCCCTCCGACGACGAGGACCGACGCGTGGGACGTCATGCCGCGGCGACGTGAGACACTCCTTCTCATGGCTTCAGACCCGTGCGCTCCTCGGGATGGCAGGCTCTCGCGAGCGTTTCAGCGGCCCGCCGCGATGGCCGCGGGGGCTGACACGTCCGGAGCAGGTTCCGGACACACGACAAACGGGCAGGATACTCGACGCCGCACGGTTCAATCCAGGAGTTTCCCGCCCTCCAGACGGTGCCGGCGCGAGACATAGTCCTCGGAGAGCGTGTCGTGCGTGACGAGGAGCACCGCGCCCCCGTCGCTCGCGAAGGCCGCAAGCGCGTCGAGCAAGCGCTGGGCGTTCTCGCGATCGAGGTTGCCGGTCGGCTCGTCGGCGAGGACCGCCAGCGGTCGCGTCAGCATCGCGCGCGCCATCGCCGTGCGCTGGCGCTCGCCGACGCTGAGCTCGGCCGGCACGTGGTTGAGGCGCTCGGTGAGCCCGAACCGCCCGGCCAGCTCGCGCGCTCGCTCCCGCGCGTCCGGAATGTCGCGGGCGAGCGCCGGCGCGAGGATGTTCTCGAGGACGCTCAGGTACGGAATCAGGTGGAACTGCTGGAAGACGAACCCGATCCGCGTCGCCCGCACGCGAGAGCGCTCGGAGGGCGACAGCGCGTAGAGGTCGTCGGGCCCACCCGCGCCCTGGCCGGTCCCATCCCCCCCGCCACGCGCGACGAGCACCGTCCCCGAGTCCGGCGCCAGCAACCCGCCGGCGGCGAGGAGCAGCGTCGTCTTGCCACTCCCACTGCGCCCCTCGACCGAGACGATCTCCCCGGGCGCCACCCGCAGCGAGACGTCCTCGAGCGCGGTGACGACACCGTCCGGCCCCTGAAAACGCCGGGTGACATTGCGAAGCTCGATGGCGGAGGACATTGAGCGCATCAGCCTACAGAAAGATGACCGCCCGGGCAACCGGCGCCGTCCCCGTCCCCGTCCCCGTCCCCGTTCCCGTTCCCGTTCCCGTGCCCGTCCCCGTGCCCGTCCCCGAAAGGTCTGCTCGACCTCGCCGGCGGGACCCTGCGACGCATCCAGCAGGAACGCAGGAAGCAGGAAAAGACAAGGAACGCGGAGCCAGCAGCGCGAGAACGGGGCCGACGAGGGACGAGAAGGGGAACGCAGATGACGCAGATTGGGGTATGCGACGCGCGGGGATCTCGCTGTCGGTCTCTGGTCTCTGGTCTCTGGTCTCTGGTCTCTGGTCTCTGGTGTCTGGTCTCTGGTCTCTGTCTCGGGCCTCGGCCTCGAACCCCGATCACCCGGGCACGGGCACGGGAACGGGAACGGGAACGGGAACGGGAACGAGGACGAGCACGAGAAGGGGCGCCCGGAGACCCCCGTGCCATCCGCGGACCCCCGGAACCCATCGCCCCAAAACTGGACACCGCTTCGTCCCCCCACACCGCCCCCGCGCGCCGCTCCGACGTAACTCCTTCCGGCTGGCCGCGGAGCGCTTTCGGCGGGGGTCGGTCCGTTTCGGGCATGCGAATTGATTCTGGGAAGAGGAGGACGAAGCACCACACCACCACGAGGCGCAGGAAGGAACGACTCTGATGGACAAATCGACCGGACGATCGAACTCGCAGATATTCGTGACGGGCTTCCAGAACTTCGAGCTCGTCTACGTGCCGCAGGACAAGCAGGTGGTCTCCGTGTTCCAGGGGCTGAACAAGTTCACCTGGAACTCCGAGGCGCTGGGCGACAACAACGCGCGAGACTGACGCGCCGCGGCGAGATCAGCCGATCGACTCGCGGCGGGCGAGCACGTCGTCGAGAGCGGACGGCGCCCCGAGCGTGAAGCGGATCTCGCGACCCGGCGGCAGGTCGAGCAGGGACTCGACCGCGCCGGGCTCCACGACGGCCGCGGTGAAGGGATCGTCGACCGCGAGGATCACCCGCCTGCGATTGAACACCAGCGGCACCCACCGGCGCGATCGCGCCACGGAGAGCGGCACCTTGCGGAGCGTGCCTCCCGAGATCGGGAAGAGGCGCAGATCGACGAACTCCAGCCCGAGCGCCCAGGCGAGCTGCCGGTAGAGCACGTCCTCGCGCCGCGCGTCATCGAATCCTCCACCCGCTTCCGGCATCGGGCTCATCCTCGCGCTTCCCACACCCGCTCCTCGTGCTCGTTGCCCTCGAGGAAGTCGTACTTCACCAGCCGTCGGTAGAGCGACTTGCGGGTGATGCCAAGGAGCCGGGCCGCCTTCGACTTGTTGCCTCCACTGGTCCCGAGCGCCTGTCGGATGGCGTGCCGCTCCGCCGCCTCGACGATGGTCGCCATGTCGTAGCGTCGATCGTCGTCGTGAAGCGGACCGGTGGTCCGGCAGACGGCGCGCCCGAGCGTGCCGGCATCGATCACGTCGACGCCGAGCGCCGTCTGCTGGCGCATCAGGTTCTGGAGCTCGCGCACGTTCCCCATCCACGGATGACGGATCAACCACCGTCGGGCGCGCTCGTCGAGGCGCGGCGCCTCGACCCCGATCTCGGCCGCCGACGCGGCGAGAAATCGCTCCGCGAGACCGACGACGTCCTCGCGCCGCTCGCGCAGCGGGGGGATCTCGAGGCGGACCGCGCACAGGCGATAGAAGAGGTCGGGACGGAAGCGTCCCGAGCCGACCTCTCCCTCGAGCTCGAGCCGCGTCGAGGAGACGATGCGCACGTCGCCCTGGCGCTCCTCCTTGCCTCCGACCGGCCGGTACTTGCCGTTCTCCAGGAAGCGGAGCAGCTTCTTCTGCATATCGTGGCTCATGTCGCCGATCTCGTCGAGGAACAGCGTCCCGCCGTCCGCCTGGGCGATCAGCCCCTGGTGATCGGCCTCCGCGCCGGTGAACGAGCCGCGGAGATGGCCGAAGAGCTCGCTCTCGAGGAGCGACTCCGACAGGGCGCCGCAATCGACCGAGACGAACGGTCTCTCCGAGCGCGCCGACGATGCGTGAATCGCTCTCGCCAGCGCGCTCTTGCCGGTGCCGGTCTCGCCGGTGATGAGCACGGGGATCTCCGAGCGTCCGAGCCGCAGCACGGTCTCGAGAAGCTCGACCATCGCCGGTGAGCGGGTCCACATGCCGTGCAGCTCGACCGGCTCGAGCGGCTCCGGAGCGGGTGGCGGCTCGCGCGCGGGCTCCGGCGGAGATGCCGGGCCGGACTTCGCTCCGGCGGCACGCGCCTGCTCGACCTCGCGCTCGCGCCGTCTCAGCTCGCCTCGCTGGTCGCGAAGCCGGAGCCCGAGCCGCAGGAGGGCGAGCCAGTGATCGGCGAGTCGACGGCGGTGCTCCGAGACCTCGATCTCCTGAAAGCGGTGATCGAGGTAGACAGCCGCGTCCTCGTCTCCGTCGCCGGGAATCATGTAGACGAGCACGGACATCGGCCGCCGCCCGCTCGCCGTCACCTCCTGAGTGCGGTAGCGCCGATCGATGTGCGCGCGGTCGGTGTGGTGGTGCCCGTCAGCGGAGAGCATCGCGAGCCGCAGGGCATGGTGACTGATGCAGTCGAGCGGCCGCGAGACCGACTCGGCCTCGAAGTTCCGCGCCGCCACGGCGTTCAGCCCGCCATCCTCCCGCACGCGCAGCAAAAACCCGCGCTCGGCCTCGAACGCGTCGATGATGGCGTCGAGGACACCATCAAAGAACGGACGATCGGAACGACCGTCGGCCAGTCGCTTCAAGAGCCGCAGAAAGTCCTCGGCGGTGAGCGGACCGTAGAGCGTCATGACGAGGTGGATTGTACCACCTGTCGCGGGCGCGTGCTTTCGTCCTCGTCCTCGTCCTCGTCCTCGTCCTCGTCCTCGTCCTCGTTCCCGTACCCGTTCCCGTACCCGTGCCCGTTCCCGTGCCCGTGCCCGATACAGAGACAGAGACAGAGATCGGAGATCAGAGGACGGAGACGGATGACCGATTCCGATTCCGAAGACCGACTCCGACCCCGACTCCGATGCCGAGATCCGATACCGACTCCCGCTCAATCTGCGTCCATCTGCGTCATCTGCGCAAATCTGCGTTCCCGTCCGCAGGGCACGACGGCTCACATCACACCGTTTCGTTCCCGATGAAGGTTCTCGACAGTGTGCGCACGAAGCTGTGCTGCTGGAGGCGCAGCAGGTGGATGCGGCGGCCGGAGTCGCGCACGACGATGCTCGCGACGTCGTCGGTCGGGCGGCCGTCGGCGAGGACGCGGATCGGGCGCTTGGCGACGCCGTGCCCCTCGATCCGCAGGGTGCGGTGGAGCGGCAGCGCCAGGGAGAACTGCAGCGAGTGGAACGGCATGGCGCGGTGCGGGTAGAGCGGCGTGATCACCATGGCGGCGATCCCGGGGTGGAGCACCGGGCCGCCCGCGGCGAGGTTGTAGGCCGTCGAGCCGCCCGGCGTCGCGATGATGACGCCGTCGCCCGAGTAGCGGTTGAACTCGACGTCATCGACGAGCGCCGTGAACCGGATGCTCTGCCCGCTCATGCGCTCGAGAACGATGTCGTTGAACGCGAAGCGCGTGAGGCGCTTGCCGGACCGCAGCTCGATCTCGCACTGGAGGACGGGGTACTCCTCGGCGCGGAACTTGTCCTCGCGCAACGTCGCGGGGAGCTTCTCGAGGCACTGACGCGGGTTCATCAGGAACCCGACGGTGCCGAAGTTGACGCCGAAGAACGGCGTCGAGGGGAACTGCAGGTCCTGAATCACCTCCATCAGGTAGCCGTCGCCACCGAGGAGAAGGATCAGCTTGGCCGACGCCGGGTGGAGCGACTCGCGATCACGCGCGACCTCGAAGCCGCTCTTGGCGAGCTTCTTCTCGAGCTCCTTTCCGGCATCGAGGCACTCCGCCACGACGGGGTTGGCGAGAAGGAGGATCCGATCGGTGCCCATGGGCGAATTGGAACAGGAGGGGGGCGATGGGCGCAAGGGTGAAGTGGGCTCGTCGTCCTCGGTCCCCGACCCGGTCCCGGACCCGGACCCGGTCCCGTGCCCGAGAGCGATCGGAGTTCTCGAAGTGGTCGACGTCGGGAGACCGAGACCAGAGACAGAGGACCGTGGTCAGAGATCAGAGATCAGAGATCAGAGGACGGAGACGGAGTTCCGATGCCGATGCCGACTCCGATGACCGATGCCGACTCCGATTCCGATTCCGATTCCGATGACCGAGTCCGAGTCCGATGCCGATGCCGATTCCGATGGCGGTCGATCTGCCTCAATCTGCGGAATCTGCGCCATCTGCGGACCGTCTCCCTCCTCAATCTGCGCCATCTGCGGACAGGCGATCGAGGACGAGGACGAGGACGATACGCTCTGCGGACCGAATCAACCCCGCAGGTACACAATGTACGCGTGGTACAGCATCAGAAAGAAGTACACGAAGAACACGAAGCGCATCGCGAACTTGCCGACGAAGAAGTTCTGATGCACCGCGAGGTAGGCCGCGCCGATGGCCGTGACGCTGATCTTCGACCAGACGAAGAACTCGTTGCTCACCGAGAGGGCCAGTCGCATCGTCGGGACGAGCTCCTCGCCGCCGGCGTCGATGTGGATGAGCGTCAGCAAGGCGTCGACGGCGCAGAGGATCATCACGACCACCGACCACGCGACGACGCGGGGCTCGACGTGGTCCAGATACTGATTGCGGGCCTCGCCCTCGCGGCGGAAGGTGCCCCGGCGGCGCGGGCTGCGCAGGGTCTGCAGCGGGTTGGTGGGTCGCGCGCGGCGGTCCTCGACGCGCCGGCGTCCTTCGGTCCGGGGAGAGGAGTCGTCGCGGTGCTTCATGGTATCCGGGGGATCGCCTCGTTCCAGCGGGGTCGTGCCCGCCATGTGCGGCCACGGTGGGGAGTTGGCCAGAATGTGGACTTCGTCCCGACCATTTTCAACTTCCAGGCCGGAGAACGTAAGCGCTTTCAGGGGAAGGGTCGGGAGGAGGTCGTGGACCGAGAACCGTCCACGAGCTGGACAGCGGCTACTCGCCCTGCGCCACCGCGAAGGCCGCGTGGTCGCCGAGGTCCTCGCCGAGCGCCGCCGGGACGACCTCGAGGCCGGCGCGCAGCGAGGGCCAGACGATCCGCCCCAGCTCGGCGCGCAGCGGCTCGAGGATCAGGTCGCCCGCCCCGACGGCGATGGTGCCGAGCACCACGCGCGCCGGGTTGAGCAGGAACACCGTGGCGGCGATGCCGCGTGCCAGGGTGCGCGCGACGGAGGCGAGAAAGTCCCTCGAGAAGACATCGCCGGCGCGCGCGCGCTCGACCAGCTCGCGGGCGTCCGACGGCAGCGACGGGTCGTCGCGACGCAACGTGTCGAGCCGACGCCGGATCCCCGACCCGCTGACCATCGCCTCGAGGCAGCCGCGCGCGCCACAGCCGCACGGCGGTCCCTCCGGATCGATCACCACGTGACCGATCTCGCCCGCGAGGAACCGATGGCCGCGGTAGAGGCGCCCGTCGAGGATCAGCCCGGCGCCGAGGCCGGTGGAGAAGGTCATGAAGACGAGATCGCGCACGCCGCGCCCGGCGCCGTGGCGCCACTCGGCCAGCGCGCAGGCGTTGGCGTCGTTCTCGACGCGGGCCTCGACGCCGAGGGCGCGCGAGAGCCCGTCGCCGATCGGAGCGTTCTCCCACCCGTCGAGGTTCGGCACGGAGAGCAGCACGCCGGAGCGAGGGTCGACGGGTCCACCGGCGCTGACGCCGATGCGCTCGATGCGCTCGTTCCCGATGAGCTCACGCGCGCGATCCACGATCGCCGCGAGACCGCGCTCGTGGCCGCCCGGTGGACTGGGGAATCGCACGCCCCGCAGCCGCGTCCCCTCCGGCGTCCAGAGGCTGAGCGAGATCTTCGTGCTGCCGAGGTCGATGGCGAGATACGCTGACACGGTGCTGTCATCCGGAGGCGGAGCGGACGCGGCTCAGCTCGAGCCGTCCCGAAAGTAGTCGATCGTCCTCCGCAGTCCCTCGTCGAGCGACACCTTCGGCTCCCAGCCGAGGCGCTCGCGCGCTTTCGTGATGTCGGGCTGGCGGACCTTCGGGTCGTCCTCCGGGAGCGGGCGGGACTCGATCTTCGACGAGCTGCCGGTAAGCTCGATGATCTTCTCGGCGAACTGCTTGATGCTCACCTCCTCGGGATTGCCGATGTTGACCGGCTCCACCTCGTCGGAGAGCAGGAGCCTCGAGAGCCCCGCCACCTGGTCGGCGATGTAACAGAAGCTCCGCGTCTGACTGCCGTCGCCGAAGACCGTCAGCGGCTCACCGCGCAGCGCCTGGCCGAGAAACGCCGGCAGCGCCCGGCCGTCGGAACGACGCATGCGCGGTCCGTACGTGTTGAAAATCCGCGCGATGCACGTGTTGACGCCGTGGGTCCTGTGGTAGGCCATGGTCATCGCCTCGGCGAAGCGCTTCGCCTCGTCGTAAACGCCGCGCACGCCGATCGGGTTGACGTTCCCCCAGTAGCTCTCCTTCTGCGGGTGCTCGAGCGGGTCGCCGTAGACCTCGGACGTCGACGCCAGCAGAAACCGCGCCTTCTTCTCCTTGGCGAGCCCGAGCGCCTTGTGCGTCCCGAGCGAGCCGACCTTGAGCGTCTGGATCGGCAGCTCGAGATAATCCACCGGACTCGCCGGCGACGCGAAGTGGAGCACGTAGTCGACCGGCCCCCGCACGTGGACGAACTCCGTGACGTCGTGGTGCAGGAACCGGAACTGCTCGCGCCCGAAGAGGTGCGCGATGTTGTCGAGCGACCCGGTGAGCAGATTGTCGACGACGATGACCTCGAACCCCTGGTCGATGAAGTGGTCGGCCAGGTGTGATCCGAGAAACCCCGCCCCTCCGGTGATCACGGCTCGTGGCATGAGCGTCTCCGTGCTGCGTGCGTTCCGATGGAGGCATTATCGGCGACGGGGAAAGAGACGCGAGAGCGAAAACCTGCTTTCCGGGCCCGGAGTCTCGTCTTCTTGTCCTCGTCCTCGTCCTCGTCCTCGGCCACGGTCACGGTCACGGTCACGGCACACGGTCCACGGCACACGGTCCACGGGGTCACGGAACACGGGCCACGGCCACCGTCCAGGCCAGGGTTGGGCCCGTGCTCGTGCTCCGTATCCGTGTTCCGTCTCCGTTGTCGTTACC
>JBFFXF010000043.1:0-34342 GCA_041569895.1 Planctomycetota bacterium
CAGGACAACTCGGTGTACGAGGACGTGGCGACGAAGTTCTTCGAGCACTTCCTCGCCATCGCCAGCATCGTGGTGCAGTAAAAGGCCATCCACGCCGTGCCGTCCGCCTGCTCGAGGTGGCCGCCGGTCGGCAGCGGCTTCGAGCGATCGAAGACGCCGATGTTGTCGAGGCCGAGGAAGCCGCCCGAGAAGAGGTGGTTCCCCTGGACGTCCTTGCGGTTCACCCACCACGTGAAGTTGATGAGGAGCTTCTGAAAGACCCGCGCCAGGAAGTTGCGGTCGCGCTGTCCCCGCGGCCCGGTCATCTTGTAGACCCGCCAGCACGCCCACGCGTGCACGGGCGGGTTGACGTCGCAGAAGTTGAACTCGTACGCCGGCAGCTGGCCGTTCGGGTGCATGTACCATTCGCGCAGGAAGAGGACCAGTTGCTGCTTGGCGAAGTCGGGGTCGAGGTGGGCGAACGGGATCATGTGGAAGGCGAGGTCCCACGCCGCGAACCACGGATACTCCCACTTGTCGGGCATCGAGATGACGTCGCGGCTGAAGAGATGGCGCCAGTCCCGATTGCGCCCCTCGAGGCGATCCTCGGGCGGCGGCGGCTGGTCCGGATCGCCGTCGAGCCACTCCTCGATGGCGTAGTGATAGAACTGCTTGCTCCAGAGCAGCCCCGCGCTCGACTGCCGCGCCACCTGTCGCTCCTCCGCGTCGAGGCTCGACGCCAGCCGGGCGTCGTGAAATTCGTCCGCCTCGCGACGCCGATCGGCGAGCAGGCGGTCGAAGGACGGGCCGAACGGCTCGTCGGGGGCCTCGTCCCTCGCCGAGAGGCGCAGGTCGACGACGTGCTGCGATCCCGCCGGGACCTCGAGGACATGAAGACCGCCCACCTTGGTGCCGGCGCCGTCAATCGCGACGGCGTCCTCGCGGTTCTCGATGATGAACCGGTGGAACGCGTCCTTCACGGGGCGCGCGCCGTTGGGATGCTCGAAGAGGCGCTCCGTGTTGGTCTCGTTCTCGGTGAAGAGCAACCGGGCGGGGGACCCATCCGGTCCCGGCCCGAAGACCAGACGGAACTCGCCGAGCGTCGCGTGACGCGCCGTCACGGTGTCCGCGCCGGCGGTACGGATGACCGGCTTCACCTCGCACCCCTCGTGCGTGCAGCCCCACGACCACGTGTTCCTGAACCAGAGCGTCGGCAGCAGGTGAATGGTGGCGGGCTCCGGCGCGCGGTTGGCGACCGTGATCCGGATCAGGATGTCGTTCGGCGATCCCTTCGCGTACTCTGCGGTGACGTCGAAGAACCGGTCACCGTCGAGGACGCCGGTGTCGACCAGCTCGAACTCCGGATCGCGCCCGCCGCGTCGCCGGTTCTCGTCGACGAGGCGGCGGTAGGGGAACTCCGCCTGCGGATACCGGTAGAGCGCCCTCATGGAGGAGTGGGTGGGCGTCGAGTCGAGGTAGTAGTAGAGCTCCTTGACGTCCTCGCCGTGGTTCCCCTCGGGGCCCGCGAGGCCGAAGAGACGCTCCTTGAGGATCGGGTCGCGCCCGTTCCAGAGCGCGAGCGCGAAGCAGAGCCGGCACTGGCGATCGGTGATGCCGAGCAGCCCGTCCTCGCCCCACCGGTAGGCGCGGCTCCTGGCGTGGTCGTGCGTCAGGTAATCCCAGCACGTGCCGTCGCGCGAGTAGTCCTCGCGCACCGTGCCCCACTGGCGCTCGGAGAGGTAGGGCCCCCAGCGCTTCCAGTTCAGCTGCCGCGCCCGGTCCTCGGCGAGGCGCACGTCCTCGGCCGTTCGTCGCGCAGCGTCGAGTGGGTCCGATCCGGGAAAGCTCATGACGGGTTCGCAGGAGGCCCGGGTCGTCCGGAGAGCACGGCTTCGAGCCGCTGCCCGCGGATCCCCGCGGCGAGTCCTCCGATGACGACGAACGGAACCCGCTCCTGCTCGAGAAGCCTGGCGACTCTCCGAAAGGTCTCAGGAATCGCCGACATGATTCCCGGCCAAAGCGTCATCATGGTCGTCGCGCCCGATCAGGAGGGCTGGCCAGCACTTCGGCGGTTGGGGCTCCGACGGCCGCTCGCTCCTCGCCGTCCTCGGCTCGCCGCCCGCCTCGAGCAAACTCTCCAGGATGCGCGCCGCCCGCTCGTCGGTAAGTTCGGCCAAATACGATCGGTGCTCAACCGCGTTCGCCCTGGCGAAGGACTCGGGATCGGTGACGATGTCCTTTGGAGCGCTCATGCTCGCGCCCTCCAGTCGGGTCCGTCCGTTTCATCGTAACAGAAGAACGAAAAAAGTGTCGCGTCGCGCCTCCCGGCGGCGCCTTCTATCTGGACCGGCGGCACCGTGAGCCACGAGGAGATCGGCGAGGCGGAGCGACGGCCGTTCGGCGAGATCGAGGTGCGGGCGGGCGAGACCACGACGATCGAGCGCCGGGTCGAGTGAGCGCCCCGCGTCAATCGAGCCCGAAGTACTCGAGCACGTACGCCCGCACGTCGTCGCTCTCGACGAGGCGCAACATGTCGAGCAGGCGATGGAGGTCGCGTGACTTCTTCGCCTCGAGCTCGCCGGCGTCGATCTCGTCGTCGCGCAGCGGGCGCACGAAGCGATAGCGCTCGGGCAGCGGCGTGGGCTCGATGACGCCGAGCTTCTCGAGCGCCGTGACGCAGTAGTCGGCGCGACGGTCGCCGCGGTCGCGATGGATGATCGCCTCG
Source organism: Planctomycetota bacterium (assembly GCA_041569895.1). Classification (GTDB taxonomy): domain Bacteria; phylum Planctomycetota; class UBA8108; order UBA8108; family JACQVS01; genus JBFFXF01. The sequence goes on from JBFFXF010000043.1 coordinate 2,705, forward strand.
CGCAGCTCATCGACCGAGAGGTCCGCGTCCGGCGTGCTGGCGAAGACGTGCGCGGCCTCGGCGAGGAGCTCGGCGGACGGGTTCATCCACTCGACGAACTGCTGCTGGATGGCGAGGTCCGCCTCGTCATAGACCAGCACGCAGCGCGACGGCCGGCCGTCGCGTCCGGCGCGTCCGACCTCCTGGTAGTAGGCCTCGACCGAGCCCGGGACCTGCGCGTGGATGATCGAGCGGATGTCGGCCTTGTCGACGCCCATGCCGAAGGCGTTCGTCGCCAGCAAGAGAAGCCGGTCCTTCGGGCGCGCCTCGATGAAGCGATCGTAGACGCGCTTCTTTTCCTCGGCCGGCAGCTGGCCGTGGTAGATCTCGAGCCGCCCGGCGCCGATCTCCGGGATGTCGCGCAGCTCGCGCGCCACCTCCTCGAGCGTCTTGATCAGCGCGAAGTAGACGATGCCCGTGCCGCGCGCCGACGCGATCGTGTCGCGGATCGCGGCGATGCGGTCCTCGCTCTTCCAGGCTCGCCGGACCTCGAAACGGAGGTTCGGACGATCGACGCCGGTGGCGAAGAGCGGCATCGAGTCCTCGTCCCGTCCCAGGGTCTCGCGGATGTCCGATCGCACGGCCGGCGTGGCGGTCGCGGTCAGGGCGATGGTCACCGGCTCGCCGAGGCGCTTCCGGAACGCGCCCACCTCCTGGTACGCGGGCCTGAAATCGTGCCCCCACTTCGTAATGCAGTGCGCCTCGTCGACCGCGAGGAGCTTCACTCCGCCGGGCGCGGCGTCGAGCGCCGCGAGGAAGTCGTCCTTGTACATTCGCTCCGGGGTGACGTAGACGATCTCGTACTCGCCGCGGGAGACGGCTGCGTAGCGCCGCTGGCGCTCGGCGCGGGCGAGGGTGCTGTTGATGAAGGTGGCGCGAATGCCGCGCTCCCGCAGCGCCGACACCTGGTCCTCCATCAACGCGATCAGTGGACTGAAGACGAGCGCCACCCCCTCTCCCGGCAGCGCCAGGGCGGGAAGCTGGTAGCAGAGGCTCTTGCCCGACCCCGTCGGCATCACGACCAGCGCGTCGCCGCCACCGAGGACGCGCTCGATGACCCGCTTCTGCAACGGGTAGAGACGCGAGAGACCGAAGCGCTCGCGGAGAACGGTGGTGGATTTTTTCACGGTGTCATTCTACAGAAGCAGTCAACCGGGAACGGGCATTCGAAGCGCCGCGGTTGTCGGATAGAATGCCAATTGGGATTTCGGCTGAAATGACCCGCGGCATAAAGCGACGAAAGAGGAAACTGCCATGTTCCCGACGATCACACGGACCACCCGCCGGCTGACGCTCGCCCTGGCGCTGATCGCGTGTCTCGTCTCGGTGCGGCGAGCGCCGGCCGCGGACGTCGCCCACCACCTCGGCGGGGCGATCCCCCAGGACGTGCACGTCTACATGCGGTGGCAGAACACGCCGCAGCAGGCGTTCCTGAGGGAGAGCGTGTCGCGTGCGTGGCAGCGTCTGGCGGATTCCGGAATCCACCGTGATCTGATCGCGCTCGCGACCGACGGCGCTCCCGAGCGGCGGCAGCAGATCGAGAACGCCGTCGAGCGGCTCTCCCGCGCGTTCACGGAGATCGGGTTCGAGGAGCTCCTGACGCGCGAGACCGCCGTCGGCATGCGACTCGCGATCCCCTTCCCCGAGTACGTCTTTCTCTTCCGAACCGCTCCCGGCGAGGCGGAGAAGTACGTCGGGCGCTTCCGTCACCTCTTCGATACCGTGGTCTCGATATCCGGCCCGTTCCTCGGCGTCACCGAGACCGCGACGGGCGGATACACCATCACGACTCTCGGCCCGGAGGGGACGCCGTTCGGCATCGAGGTCGCCTCGACCCGCGGCGACGTGCTCGCGCTCGGCATCTCGCGCAGCCTCATCGTCGAGTCGCTCGACCTCGCCTCGGGCAAGCGCGGCGAGACCGGGCCGGCGCCGATCGTCGAGTCGCAGCGCTACGCCACCGCCATGGCCGGTTTTCGCGAGAAGCGCGATACGGAGGTGCTCTTCGACCTGACGGGCTATATCGGCGTCCTGCGCGGGATGCTCGGCATGGCGAGGAACGCCGCGGGGTCGGACGAGCACGCGGTCGCGGCGCTCGGCGTCATCGACGACTTCTTCGGGGAGATGATGCGCCTCGGCACCGTCGCGGAGATCGGCTGGGCCGAGGCGAACCGCCTGCACGCCGAGACGCGCCTCGTCCTGCGCGATGACTTCCGTGAAAGTCCCTTTCACCCCGCGTTCGCCAGCCAGAAGCCGATCTCCTCGCTCTTCCACTTCGCGCCGCTCGAGGCCAGCGGCTTCATCTTCTCGAGCGGCGTCGATCTGGCCGCGCTGTACGATCTCGCGGAGAAGACCGTGCGTGAGCGCATCCCCGACGGCCAGCGGCTTCTCGATCGCTGGCGCGAGGCGCAGGACGCCATGGGATTCCACCCGCGGGCCGATATCCTGTCGTGGCTCGAGGGCGCCTGGGGATGGATCTCGTTTCCGGGAAAGACGAGGCGCCAGGAGCACGTCCTGCTGCTGCGCGTGCGCGACGCGGACGTCGCGGCGGCGAAGATCGACGCGGGTTTCCAGCTCTTCGCCAGGTTCGCGAAGAGCCGGGGACAGCCGGTGCGGACGGAGCCGGTCGATCGCGTTCCGGGAACGTTCCGCGAGGTGCACATCGATGCGTTTCCCGACTGCCATCCCGTTTACGGCTTCTCCGGCAACGTGCTCCTCGTCGGGACGAGCGCCGACGCCGTGGCGGCCGCCTGCCGCACGCGCCTCGGTGAACGGGCGTGCTTCCAGGGGATCGAGGGCTTCAAGCTCCAGACCATTCTCCAGGACGCGAAACCGCACGGCGTGCACTACATCGACGTCGAGGATCAGCTCCGCGGCCTCGCGCAGATCCTCACCGGCGCCGGCTTCTTCCTGTCGATGGCGCCGGAGGAGCGCGAGACGCGCCCGCTGATCCGCGTCGGAGCCATCCTCACCAAGCTCGGCCGCTTCGTCCGCGACGTCGACCTGGCCCTGGAAACCGCCTCCTGGACCACGTTCGACGCCGAGCACGGACGGGTCGTGACGCATTCGGTGACGAGCTTCAAAAACCCGGAACGACGGGCGCGCGAATTCTGACCTCGGCGCACGGAAGTCGGATTCGGAGGCTTGCTGTCAGACGTTTCATAAGGAAGGCAGGAAACTCAGGAAGGCAGGAAACGGAAGAATTGACGGGGTCGGTTTCGTGAGCCTCGCTCGCTTCTCGACGGCGTCTTCGAGATCGACAGAGCTCGCAAGGCACGATCAGGCTCGTTTCCTGCCTTCCTTTTCTTCCTGCCTTCCTCATGAGTCGTCGGCCGGAAAACCGGGCACGACGTCTCCCCCCCCCAAGTTCCCAATACCCCCCAACCGTGGCCCGACCCTTCACCGCATCGTATCTTTCTCCGATCCATATCTGGAAACTCTCATGAAAGGCGGGGTCATGGACAGGACCAAGGACCGAAGGAACCCACTGACGTGTGCGGCGGTGCTCGTCGCTCTGACCGCGCTTGTTGCTCTCAATCCCGGCTGCGCCTGGTTCAACCAGATGGCGGCGAAGTCCGCCGGCTGGACGAAGTTCGTCTCGACCGACGGCGGTTTCTCGGTGCAGGTCCCGACCGAGCCGAACGCGCAGACGCGCACCGTGCCGACCGATGTCGGCCACCTGGCGATGAAGATCTACGTCTCCGAGGATCCCGCCGGCGCGTCGGCCTACGCGGTGGTGTACACGGACTACCCGCGCGCGCTGATGGCGAAGGCGACGCCGCAGCAGATCCTCGACGGGAGCGCCGACGAGGCGAAGGCGAACCCGAACCAGGAGGTCAAGGAGTTCCGCGAGTCCTGGATGGGCAACGTGCCCGGCCGCTCGATGGAGATCCACGACAAGCGCGGCTTCGTGACGCACTCCCGCGTCTACCTGGCCGGCTCGAGGCTCTACAGCGTCGCCGCGACCGTTCCGGCGGATCGCCCGAACAGCGGCCACGTCGACATGTTCCTCGACTCGTTCCAGATCCTCGACCGGTAAGGGACGGACACTCGGCGTCTCGGCCGTCCTCGTACCCGTACCCGTACCCGTTCCCGTTCCCGTGCCCGTGCCCGAGTCGTCCTCGGTCAGCGACTCGCCACCCGGAACGGCACCGTCACCGTGGTGACGTGGACGCGCTCGCGGACCGTCTCGAAGACGTCGACCTCGAACGGCCTTCCGATGCTGTTTCCCGCGTGATCCTCGAGCGTCGTCCGGGCGGCGAGCTCGTGGGGCCCGGCGTTCCACGGCGCTGCCGGAGTGAAGGTCCAGCTCGTCTCGCCGTCTCCCACCGTCGATGTTCCGTCGACCGCTCTCCCGTCCGCATCGATCACCCAGAGCATGCGCTGCAGCAGTCCGTGATCGAGCGGCTCGGGGAATCGCACCAGGAGGGGCGTCCGGCTCTCCGCCGCCGGCGCGGTGATCTCCCAGGTTCCGGGATCGGGTGACTCGCGGTCCGGCGGCCCGACGCAGAACCGCTTGCGGTGCTCTCGCGCCAGCTCGACGCCGCGCGCGTCACGCCACGCCCGATCGATGACGAGCTCGTAGCAGCGTCCCGCCTCGAGCGCCGGGCCGATCTCCTCGAGCGGCCGCACGCCGCGCTTGACGCGACCGGGGTCGATCAGCAGGGTGAAGCGGATGCCGCCCGGGTCCCAGAGCTCCTCGTCGAGCTCGAGGAAGGGCAGCTCGACCTCCTCGCCGCGGTCGTCGATCAGACGGATGCGCTCGTACGACCGCCCGCGGCTCATCGGCGACGAGAACTGCACGTAGAAACGCAGGTGATTCTCCGGCAGGGTGTCGCTCGAGGGATAGACGTGCTCGACGACGGTGGTGGGCTCGCGCGAGATGTCCGGCGTCGTGAACGCGAGCTCGAGCCGCGGACCCTCGAGTCCTGCGGCCTTGGGCCGGTAGACGGCCACGTAACGCAGACCGGGCGCCAGCGGAAAGCGCGGCGTGAACCGCACCGCGTCCGCCTCGACGCGGTAGTCGCCGACCATCGGCGGGAGGGCGTCGGCCGGACTCCCCCCGGTCGCACCGCTCCCGTCCCCGTCGAAGTCGACGTGGACCGAGAGCACGTCGGACCACTCGGAAAACGAGCGCCGCGAAGCGAGCGCGGTGGCGGTCGAGGAGTCGAGACCGCCGAGCTCGACGACGACCGCGCCGCCGGGCTCCGTGACGAAACGGAGTCCGGCGGCGCGGTGCCACGTCGAGCAGCTCGCGACGCATGCGACGGCGAGAGCCGCGCCGGCGAGGGCGCCTCGCATCACGGCAGCGGCATCGTCTCGAGGTGGAGCGCGCCGTCCTCGCCGCGGCGGACGACGACGGCCCGCTTGTCGTCGAGCCGGTCGAGCTGGTGGATCTCTTTCCAGCTCTCGATGGTCTCGTACGGCACCCCCTCGCGTTCCCCGCGCGCGACGCGCTCGGTGATCGCCTTCGCCGTGCCGATGTTGTCCGTGGTGATCTTCATGACGCCGCGGGCGGAGTTGGCGAGCAGAAGATAGTCCTTGCCGGCCTTCTCGTAGACGATCATGTCGAGCGGACGGTTGCGGTTGCCGAGCTCGGCGATCGTCGTCCCCTTGATGTGCTTGCCGGGCTCGAGCTCGTCGAGCGAGAACTTGACGAGCGGCGTGCACGTGTAGGCGGCGAGCACGTGCGGCTTCTTGTCGATCTGATACGACACGAAAGTCCGCACCGGCGAGCGGGTCTCGAAGCGACCGTGGGCGCCGTGATAGATCTCGACACTGGTGCCGCGATCGACCTTCTTGAACGGGAAGGCGATCGACCGCAGCGTCGACGCGAATTCCTCGTTCGAGAGGCCCGCGACCAGCAGGCGGCCGTCGATGTACGCCAGGTCGGTGATCGACTCCAGGCGAAGGCTGCGGTTGCGGCGGCCGACCGCCTCCGGGCCGGGAGCGTTCGGCAGCGCCGCCTTCGAGAACTTCACCTTGTCGAGCGACAGCACGTGGATCTTGCCCCCGGCGTCGACGCGGGCGATGACGGGCGCGCCCTCCGGTCCGCGACCGCGCGAGATCGACAGGTACGCGTTCCCGGAGCGCGGGTTGATCGCGAGGTCGTTGACCAGCACGTCCTCCGGTGTGGTGCCGAGCGCGGCGGCGACCTTCTTGTCGAGCTCGCTGACGGCGATCCCCTTCTCGGAGGGCTTGCCGGTGTCGGTGGTGGCGATGGCGAAGATGGCCGCGCCGCGGGGATCGGCGATGAAGAGGATCCCGTCGGGACCGAACGCGAGCGGTCCGGCGGACTGGAGATCCGGTTTCCCCTCGCGCAGGCTCTTGGTCAGCTCCGAGGAGCACACGGAGCCGGCGCACAGTGGCACGACGAGAAACGCCAGGACGAAGAGGGAGAGCGGGCGGCGATTCATGACGACCTCCGAATTGTACGAACGGGACTCGATCCGATCCGACCCCGATTACACTTCTTCATCTCGGCCTCGGCGTCAAGGAGAAAAGCGCGTACAATGAACGGGGAAAGGTCGGAACCTCGCACCCGCTCCGGTGTTTCGCTGCCCGGGCACGAAGACGTCTTCTTTCAAGGAGAACCCCATGACCGCGGTCGATCCCCCCGCCTCCACCCGACGCGACTTCATCGGCCGGCTCGCGCTCGGCGCCGCCGCATTCGCCACGCCCGGGCTCTTCGCCGAGGAGCTCGTGCGCACGCCGCGACAGACCGAGGGGCCGTTCTATCCGGACCGGCTGCCGCTCGACACGGACAACGACCTGCTGGTGATCAACGACGGGATCACCCCGGCGGTGGGCGAGGTCACGCACCTCGGCGGCCGCATCCTCGACGCCAGCGGCGAGCCGATCCGCAACGCGATCGTGGAGATCTGGCAGGTCGACGGCAACGGCGTCTACCTCCACAGCCGGAGCAGCAACGGCGAGAAGCGCGACGGCAACTTCCAGGGGTTCGGCCGGTTTTTGACGGGCTCGACCGGCGAGTACTACTTCCGGACCGTCAAGCCGGTTCCGTATCCCGGACGCACGCCGCACATCCACTTCGCCGTCAAGGTGAAGGGGAAGGAGAAGTTCGTCACGCAGTGCTACGTCAAGGGCCACCCCGGCAACGCGCGCGACGGGCTCTACCGGAGGATCCCCGAGGGCAAGGCGCGCGACTCGGTGACGGTCGCGTTCAAGCCGATCGAGAAGTCGCGCGCCGGCGAGCTCGCCGCGAAGTTCGACATCGTCCTCGGCTTCACGCCGGATGACGGAGAGGCGTCACGCCGGTTCTGATCCGGCGCGAGCGCCGTGTCGTGATCGCGATTGCCGAGTACCGACAATCCGGGAGAATCCATGCTCGCCCATAACGTCTACTTCACGCTCGAGGACGACTCGCCCGAGGCCAGATCGAGGCTGGCCGGCGCCTGCAAGAAGTACCTCTCGGGGCATCCGGGCACGGTCTTCTTCGCCTGCGGCACGCTGGCGGAGGAGCTGTTGCGGCCGGTCAACGTCCGCGACTTCCACGTCGCCCTGCACGTGATTTTCGAGGACCGCGAGAGCCACGACCGCTACCAGGTCGACGAGCGCCACGTGCGGTTCATCGAGGAGCAGCAGGAGAACTGGAAGAGCGTGCGCGTCTTCGACAGCATCGTCGAGAGCTGACGCGGCCATGGCCGCCGACCACCCGCCGCCGGGATCGCCAGTCGAGGAGATCGAGACGCCCTGTCTCGTGCTCGACCTCGACGTCCTCGAGACCAACGCTCGCCGCATGAGCGAGATCTGCGCCGCGAGCGGCGTCGCGTGGAGACCGCACGCGAAGTGTCACAAGTCGACCGCCATCGCTCGCCTGGTCCTCGACGCAGGCGCGATCGGCGTCACGTGCGCGAAGCTCGGCGAGGCCGAGGTGATGGCGGCGGCGGGCGTGTGCGATCTGCTCATCGCCAATCCGCTCGTCGGCGCGCGCCGGCTCGAGCGACTCGCCGGGCTGCGGCGCATCGCCGACCCGATCGCGGTCGTCGATCACCGCGACCACGTCGAGGCGCTCTCGGCGGCGATGCGCGACGCCGGCGTGACGCTTCGCGTGCTGGTCGAGGTCGACGTCGGCATGGAGCGCTGCGGAGTGGCGCCCGGCGGGCCGGCGCTCGACCTCGCGCGTCTGGTCGCCGGCGCGCCCGCCCTCGAGCTCGCCGGCATCATGGGCTACGAGGGCCACCTGCTCACCATCCCCGACCGCGCGGAGAAGGAACGCGCCATCGCGGAGGCGATGGTGCTTCTCGAGACGACGCGATCGCTCCTCGAGCGCGAGGGTCTCCCCTGTCCGATCGTCAGCGCGGGCGGCACCGGGTCCTTCGAGATCACCGTTCGCCAGCGCGGCGTCACCGAGGTGCAGGCCGGCGGCGGCATCTTCATGGACCGGATGTATCGCGAGCTCTGCGGTGTGACCTCGCTCGACTACGCGCTGACGGTGCACGCGACGGTCACCGGACGGCCCGCGCCCGATCGCGCCATCATCGACGCCGGCCGCAAGACGTTGAACCAGGAGATCCACATGCCCGCCGTGCGCGGTCGTGACGACCTGACCGTCCGATCCCTCTCGGCGGAGCACGGCATCCTCGACGTCACGCGCCCACCGGGCCCGCGCATCGGCGAGCGCCTCGAGCTCATCCCGGGCTACTGCGATTTCACCACCGTCCTCCACGACCGCTTCCACTGCGTGCGGGAAGGCCGCCTCGAAGCAGTGTGGCCACTGGAGGGGAGGGGCAAGCTGGTCTGAGGAGCTCGCGTCCTGACGTCCTGCCCGAGCTTCGAACACTGCTCGACTCCGCAGGCGAGACCGGGAACGCATCTATAAGGAAAGCAGGAAGAAGAGGAAGGCAGGAAAAGAGGGGAGAGAAAAGGGAACGGGGTGAATGGGCGAACGCGTGACTTCTCGACTGCGTTCGAGGACCCAGGCGAAGCTCACCAAGTTCAACCCCATCAATCTGTCCGTTTCCTGCATTCCTGCATTTCCTGCCTTCCTTATGAATCGTCTGCCAGCAAACCTCCGAAGTCGAGTCGCCCTGCCGAGCCCGGAACAGACCAGCGACTTCAGCTGGTCGCCGTTGTTTCCAGCAGCTCCTCGACCACGCGGGCCGGTTCCGAGCCGGTGAGGCTTTCGTCTCGGCCCTCGTGCGGGAAGGTGACGCGGCGGTGGTCGAGGCCGAGGAGGTGGAGGGCGGTGGCGTGGAAGTCCGGCATGGTCACGCGGCCCTCGACCGCGGCGTAGCCGAGCTCGTCGGTGGCGCCGTGGACGATGCCGCCGCGGACGCCGCCGCCCGCGAGCCAGAAGCTGAAGCCGAAGGGGTTGTGGTCGCGGCCGTCGGAGCCCTGCACCACCGGGAGCCGGCCGAACTCGCCCGCCCAGATGACCAGCGTCGACTCGAGCAGCCCGCGCCGTTTCAGGTCGCGGATCAGTCCGGCGATCGGCCGGTCGGTCTCGGCGGTCGATTTTCGCAGTCGCTCCGCGAGCTTGCCGTGGTGGTCCCAGTCGTTGCGCACGAGATGGACGAAGCGCACGCCCGACTCGACCAGGCGACGGGCGATCAGGCACTGCGTCCCGAAGTTCCGCGTCACCTCGTCGTCGAGCCCGTAGAGGCTCCGGGTCTCGGCGGACTCGCTCGAGACGTCGACCTGATCCATCGCCTCGATCTGCATGCGCGCGGCGAGCTCGAAGTTCTGGATGCGGGCGTCGAGCTCTGCGAGCTCGGGTCGCGCCGCTGCGTGTCGGCGATTGAGCGCCTGCGTCAGATCGAGGTAGCGGCGCTGCTCGGCGGCGGTCATCGACGAAGGACGCTCGAGGTCGAGGATCGGCGTGCCCTCGATCCGGAACGGCGTGCCCTGGTAGAGCGGCGGCAGCCACCCCGCCGAGAGCGCGTTGCGCGTGCGCTCCGGGTCGGCCTCCGACATGGCGACGTATGCCGGCATGTCGTCGTTCTCCGTGCCGAGCGCGTACGTCACCCAGCAGCCGAGCGACGGGAAGCCGGAGATCGGCCGGCCGGTGTGCATCATCAACAGCGCCTCGCCGTGGTCGATGCGCGTCGTCACGCCCGAGCGAACGACCGCGAGCTCGTCGACGACGCCGGCGATGTTCGGCAGGAGCTCCGACACCTCGATGCCCGACTCACCGTGGTGGTCGAACCGGAACGGGCTCGCCATCAGCCGTGTCGAGCCGCCGATGGCGCGCTGGTCGACCGAGAACGGGATCGGCTGGCCGTGGCAGCGCGTCAGCTCCGGCTTCGGATCGAGGAGGTCGACCTGGCTGGGACCGCCGCCCATGTAGAGGAAGATCACCCGGCTGGCGCGCGGCGCGAAGTGGGCCGGTCGCGCCGCGACGTCAAAGGTCCTTTCCGCGGCGCTCGCCGGACGGGCCATCAGCCAGCTCAGGGCGATGCCACCGAGGCCGCCCGCCGTCTCGGCGATCATCTGCCTGCGGCTGAGCACGCGGCGACCGGCCCGGCACGACGCGCAGTCGTGGTTGCCCGGCGACGTGGTCGTGGTGTCGTCTCGCATCCCGGCCTCACTCAGTCGACATAGAGAAACTCGCTGGCGCTCAGCAGCGCGTGGCACACCGTGCGCCACGCGCGCCGCTCCGCCTCTTCTTCCGTCGAGCCCACCGCCGCGGCCACGAGCCGCCGGAACGGGGCCGCCTCGTCGTGTTCCGGGGCGCGGCCGAAGGCCAGTATCCAGGCGCGGCGCAGCCGGTCGTCGATGGTCTCATCTCCCTCCGCGAGCGCCCTTCCGGCGAAGGCCGCGGCGCACTCGATGGTGAACGGGTTGTTCATCAGCGCCAGCGCCTGCTGCGGGATGGCCGCGGACGCGCGTCGCGGGCAGTTCGTGTCCATGACCGGTGCGTCGAACGTGGTCAGGAAGGTCGCCACCCAGGTGCGGCGCGTGCTCAGGTAGACGCTGCGGCGGTGTCGATCGGGGTGGTCCGACGGCACCACGAAGCGGCCGTCCGGTCGTCGCGCCGTCGGCACCGATGGCCCGTGGAGCCGCGTGTCGAGGAGCCCGCTCGCGGCGAGCATCGCATCGCGCAGGGCCTCGGCCTCGATGCGACGCCGGGGGAAGCTCCCGAGGAGGCGATTCGACGGGTCGATCCGCTGGCGTCTCTCGTCCACGCCGGCGGCCTGGCGGTAGGTGGTCGAGTCGAGGATCAGCCGGTGGATGTGCTTCAGGCTCCAGCCGCTCTCGACGAGCTCGACGGCCAGCCAGTCGAGCAGCTCCGGGTGCGACGGCGCTCTGCCCCGGGCGCCGAAGTCATCGGGCGTCTCGACCAGACCGCGACCGAAGTGGTACTGCCAGATGCGGTTGACGATGACGCGAGCGGTCAGCGGGTGATCGCGTCGCGTCAGCCAGCGGGCGAGGGCCAGGCGGCGGCCGGTGGTGGAGGCGCCCGCCTCGGGCTCCGGCGCCCGGAAGGGGTCGTCGGGGTCGTCGAGCACGGAGAGCACGCCGGGCGCCACCTCGCGCGAGGGCGTCTCGTGGTTGCCGCGCTCGAGGAGACGGGTCGGCGACGGATCGGTCGAGACGTCGAAGAGCCCCCAGATGAGCGGCGGCAGCTCGCCGACCTCCTTCCGGATCTCCTCGAAGCGCTCGCGGATTCGTCTGGTCTCCTCGGCGTCGCTGCCCTCGAGCTTCGCGACCAGCGCAAGACGCTCCTCGCCCCAGGCCCGTGAGCGCCTGAAGAACTCCTCGCGCTCGTCGCGGTCGAGGATCGGCACGGCGCGCACCGGGCCGGGGTTCCCCTGGTTCCAGATGCCGGCGAGCCATCGCTCGGGATCGTAGGCCGGCTGAAACACGGCGACGAGCCGGTAGTAGTCCTCGTGCGGGATCGGATCGTACTTGTGACTGTGGCAGCGCACGCAGTTCAGCGTCAGGCCGATCAGCGCCTTCATCGACACCTCGACGACGGCCTGCTGCGCCGCGAAGATCTTCTCGCCCTGCGTGATCGGCTGGTTGTCGGTGGCGTCGGGAGGACAGCGCAGGAACCCGGTGGCGACGAGCTTCGCGATGTGCTCCTCGTCGAACGACTCCACCGAGCGCCAGTCGAAGAGCTCGTCGCCCGCGAGCTGCTCCGTGACGAATCGGTCGTAGGGCATGTCCGCGTTCAGGGCGCGGATGACGTAATCGCGGTAGCGCCAGAAGCCCGGGCGTCGCTGGTCGCCGATGAAGAGACTCGACTCGGCGAACCCCGCGACGTCGAGCCAGTGCCTTCCCCAGCGCTCGCCGTGGTGCGGCGAGGCGAGCAGCCGATCGACGAGTCGGTCCGCGGCGTGCGCATCGGGATCGGCGACGAACGCGTCGATCTCCGCCGGATCCGGCGGCAGACCGAGAAGGTCGAACGAGAGCCGCCGCACGAGCACACGCCGCGACGCGTCCGGATTGAAACCGAGCCCGGCATCCTCGAGGCGACGGAGCACGAAGGCATCGATCGGCGTGCGCACGCGATCGCCCCCGCGCACCGTGGGCACCGGCGGCCGAACCGGAGCGCGGAACGACCAGAAGGAGCGCCCCGCCTCGATGTCCGGCACGCCCGACGACGAGCGCTCCCCGCCGGCGGCGCCGTCGGGCGCGACCAGGAGGGCGGTGAGCAGCGGAGCCAGGAACTGTGGCCGGTGCATGAGGTGGATGGTAACCAAATCGCGCGGGGATGGCGCATCCCGTCCCCGTGCCGGAGTCGGCATCGGAGTCGGAATCGGACATCGGACTCGGACATCGGCATCGGAATCGGAATCGGCCATCGGTATCGGAGTCGGTTCTCTGTCGCACGGCGACGGTAACGGCAACGGAGACGGAACACGGATACGGAGCACGAGCACGGGCCCAACGCTGGCCTGGACGGTGGCCGTGACCCGTGGACCGTGTGCCGTGGACCGTGGACCGTGGACCGTGACCGTGACCGTGGACCGTGACCGTGACCGTGACCGTGACCGTGGACCGTGGCCGTTTTGGCGTCGTCCAGCGAGTTTTGTCAATCACGACGGGCGCCTTCGGGCCCGGGCACGGGAACGGGAACGAGGACGAGTGGGGGGAAGCTGGATCAACACCCCCCGCGACGGTACACTGGCGCGAACCCAGGTCGAAACAGGAAAGGGAGACCCCGTGAATCGCCGACGTCCTTTCGATTCCGCTGCCGTTCTCGCCGTCATTCTCGCCGGGCTCGTGTTCTCGACCGGGGCGCTTCGCGCGCAGGTGGTGATCAACGAGGTGCTGGCGAGCAACCTCAACACCAACACCGACGATGACGGCGACACCTCCGACTGGGTCGAGCTCTTCAACGCCGGCGCGGCGGCGGTCGACCTCGATGGGTACGGGCTCTCGGACGACCGCGCCCGGCCGCGGCGCTGGGTCTTCCCGCCGGTGAACATCGATCCGGGGTCGTTTCTCCTCGTCTGGTGCTCCGGCAAGGACCGCACGTCGGCGGCGCCCGAGCTGATCGCGGCGCGGAACTCGCCGCTCGAGCTCGTGCCCGACCTCGTCTCGCTCGATGACGAGTGGCGCTACCTCGGCGGCGCGCCGGAGGATGCCGGTCCGCCTTCCGACTGGGCCTCGCCGGAGTTCGACGACTCCGCGTGGGAGCGCGGCCGTCCGGGTTTCGGCTTCGGTCGCGCCGACGACATAATGACGCCGCTGCCCGAGGGCACCAGCGCCGCCTTTCTCCGGACCGCCTTCGACTTCACGCCGGGTCGGCGGAACCTCGTCCTGCAGCTGCGGTACGACGATGGGTTCGTGGCGTTTCTCAACGGCGTCCGTGTCGCCGCCGACAACTTCCCCGACGACGGGGAGCTGACCTTCGCGAGCCAGGCGAGCTCGTCGCACTCCTCGCGCACTCGGGAGCGCGTCGACCTCAGCGACCGCCTCGACCTGCTGCGGCCGGGAAGGAACGTGCTGGCGATCGCGCTCCTCAACCTCCGGCCGACGAGCAACGACATGGTCCTCTTCGCGGAGCTCGGCTCCGTGCCGCCGGTTTTCCACACCGACTTCAGGCTCGCCCGCGAGGGCGAGCCGCTGCTGCTCGCCGACCCGCAGGGCACCATCGTCGACTCGGTCGACCTGTCGCCGCAGATGCCGGATCAGTCCTATGGGCGCTCGCCGAACGGGTCGGGACCTTTTCTCTACCACCTGACGCCGACGCCGCTCGCCGCCAACGAGGGTCCCGCATCGCAGCAGCCGCTGCTGGTCGCGGACACGCGATTCAGCCATGACCGGGGCTTTTACGACGAGCCGTTCGAGGTCGAGATCACCACCGCGACCGAGGGAGCCGAGATCCGCTACACGCTCGACGGCACGACGCCGACCGGGGAGAACGGCATGCTCTACGAGGGGCCGATCCCGATCGACGGCACGACGACGCTGCGCGCGCGGGCATTCCTGCCGGGCCGGGAGCCCACCAACGTCGACACGCAGACGTACATCTTCGTCGACGACATCGTCGCTCAGGACGTCCGGGCGACGATCGCGCGCGGCTTCCCGAGCAGCTGGGTCTCCACCAGCCCCGACTACGGCATGGACCCCGAGGTGATCGGGCCGAACGATCGGTTCGGCGGCGTCTACGCGGAGACCGTGCGCGACGACCTCAAGAGCCTGCCGTCGCTGTCGATCGTCATGCTCGCCGAGGACCTCTTCGGCTCGCGCGGCATCTATTCCAACTCGCAGCAGGGGGGCGTCGCCTGGGAGCGTCCCGGCTCCGTCGAGCTGATCTCCGCGGACGATGGCCCGGAGTTCCAGATCGACTGTGGCGTCCGCATCCAGGGAGGCGCGTTCCGGAGCCACGGCCTGACGAAGAAGCACTCGTTTCGCCTGCTCTTCAAGCGCGAGTATGGCGCGACGAAGCTCGAGTTCCCCCTCTTCGGCGACACGGCGGTCGACCGCTTCGACACGCTGACCCTGCGGGCGGGAGCGAACGACGGATACGCGTGGGCGGCGGCGCGGAACACCGAGCAGTACACGCGCGACGAGTTCGGGCGCAGCCTGCAGCGCGCGACGGGGAACGCCGGGTCGCACGGCATCTTCGTGCACCTCTACCTGAACGGCGTCTACTGGGGTCTCTACAACATCGCCGAGCGACCGGATCACGCCTTCTCGGCGAGCTACCACGGCGGCGACAAGGAGGACTGGGACGCCATCCACGACCTCGAGGCGACCAACGGCACCAACGCGGCCTGGAATGAAATGGTGCGCGGCGCCGCCAGCGCCCGCACCTCGATCGACGCGTACCTCGCGCTGCAGGGAATGAATCCGCAGGGCGAGCGCGATCCGGAGCTGCCGCACCTTCTCGACGTGCCCAACTACGTCGACTACCTGATCGTCAATCTCTGGGGAGGCAACTGGGACTGGCCCTGGAAGAACTGGTGGGCCGGCCGGGACCGCACCGAGGCGAGCACGGGGTTCAAGTTCTATTGCTGGGACTTCGAGAACACCATGGGCAACAACCGCAACCGCTCGCCGCTCGCGATGAACGCCCTCCAGAACAACTTCTCCTCGGCGGGCGTGCCGCATCAGAGCCTGAGGGTCAATCCCGAGTACCGGCTGCTCTTCGGGGATCGCGTCCACAGGTTCTTCTTCAACGGCGGCGTGCTGACGCCGGAGTCGCTGGCCAGTCGCTACGAGGAGATCGCGGAGTGGATCCGGCGCGCCATGGTCCCCGAGTCGGCGCGCTGGGGCGATCAGCACCACCACCCGCCGCTGACGCTGCGCGAGTGGGAGCGAGAGCTCAACTGGATCCTCGGCACCTACATCCCGCAACGCTCGGGGATCGTCCTCGACCAGTTCCGGGCGGCGGGACTCTATCCGCGTGTCGCCGCGCCGACCTACAACGTGCACGGCGGCATCGTCGAGGCGGGCTTCGTGCTCCTGCCTCGCGCGCCGGCCGGCACGGTGTATTACACGGTCGACGGCACCGATCCGCGGCGCATGGGCAGCGACGTGTCGGCGAGCGCGCAGGTCGCGAACACCGGCGAGGAGGTCGTCCTCCTGCCGCAGGAGACCGACGCGCGCATCCACGTCCCCACCGGCGGCACGCTCGGGTTCGACTGGACGGCGCTCGACTTCGACGACTCGGGCTGGCAGCCGGCGCGCACGGCGATCGGGTACGAGCGCTCGAGCGGCTACGAGGAGATCATCGCCACCGACGTGGGCGACCTGATGCACGAGATCAACGCCTCGATCTACATCCGGATCCCGTTCGAGGTCGGCGATCCGTCGCCCTTCGCGTTCATGGCGCTGCGCATGCGTTACGACGACGGCTTCGTCGCGTGGCTGAACGGCGAGCGCATCGCCGATCGCCGGGCGCGCGATCTCATCGAGTGGGACTCTCGCGCCGCCGGCACCAACCCCGACAGCGCCGCGGTCCGGTTCGAGACCATCGAGGTCGACGACGCCATCGACCTGCTGCGCTCGGGAATCAACGTGCTGGCGATCCAGGGGTTCAACTCGCGGTCGTCGGACAGCGATTTCCTCATCCAGCCGGAGCTCGTCGCCACCGATCCCACCGGCGCCGGCATCGTCATCGAGAGCAGCGTCAGCGTGCGCTCGCGCGCGCTCGTCGATGACCAGTGGAGCGCGCTCAACGAGGCCGACTTCATCGTCGACACGGACATCCCGCTGCGGATCACCGAGGTGATGTTCAACCCGCCCGCGCCGCCGGCCGGGAGCCGCTACACCTCCGACGAGTTCGAGTTCATCGAGCTCCTGAACGTCGGCGCCGAGGCGCTCGACCTCTCCGAGATCCGCCTCGGCGGCGGCGTCCAGTTCGACTTCTCCGAGTCGACGGTCGAGATCCTCGGGCCGGGCGAGTACCTCCTGCTGGTCGAGAACCTCGACGCCTTCGGCACCGTCCACGACGTCACGGACCTCCTGATCGCCGGCGAGTACAGCGGCCGGCTGGCCAACGGCGGCGAGACGCTCATCCTCGAGGGCTTCCTCGGCGAGCCGATCCTCTCGTTCACGTTCGATGACGAGTGGCACCCGCTCGCCGACGGCGGCGGCAGCTCGCTCGAGATCATCGACCCCTTCGGCGCGCGCGAATCGTGGAACGACCGCGACAGCTGGCGCCCGAGCGAGCGACGCAACGGCTCGCCGGGCGGCGCGGGTTCCGACCAGCCACCGGCAGGACGGCAGCGCCCCGGCGACACCGACCAGGACGGCCGCCTCACCATCGGCGACCCGGTTCGCATCCTCCGTCTCCTCTTCATCGAGGAGAACCCGACGCTGCCGTGCGAGGGCACCCTCGACTCGCGCGGCAACCGCATGGTCCACGACGCCGACGGCAGCGGCGAGGTCACCATCGGAGACGCCATCGCGCTCCTCGACACCATCTTCCGCCGCGGCGCGCCACCGGCCCTGGGGACCGAGTGCCTGCCGATCGCGGGGTGCCCGACGGCCTGTCGGTGACCGGTCCCGGACCCGGACCCGGACCCGGACCCGAAAGCCCTCGTCGTCGCCTTCGTGTCCGACGTCCGGGCCGATCGGTCGGAGTCCGAGACCGAGACAGAGGACCGATTCCGAGATCCGATTCCGACACCGATCCCGATTCCGAGATTCGCGAGTACGCCTGAGCTGACCGGTTCACCCAATCTGCGTCAATCTGCGTAATCTGCGTTCCCGTCCTCGTCGTCCGTCGGCCGGGCTCTCACGTCGTCTGTGTTCCCTTGTCCTCCTCTCTTTTCCTGCCTTCCTGCTGTTCCTGCCTTCCTTGCCTTGATTTGCCGTCAGAGTCTCGCTGGCGAAGTCGAGCAGCTCCATCCGGCACGGGACCGGGCACGGGCACGGGACCGGGAACGGGGACGAGACGGCTTTCCCGGAACCTCCCTCAAGATCGCTCCACCCTGCAGCCGAAGGTCGTGATGCCAGGGTGGTCGATGACGATCACCCGAAAACAGTTTGGAGCGAATAGGGAGAGACCTTCGATGAGGCGCACGATCCTTCTCTCGATTGCCGCCGGCCTGCTCGCGCTCGCCGGTTGCGTCAGCGCCGCCGCTCGCATGGAGCGCGGCGACATTCTTGCCACCAATGGCGCGTACGGCGCCGCGCTGCGGGAGTACCGCGCCGCGCAGGCGAAGGACCCGACACTGCCGGGGATCGACGAGAAGATCCGCATCACGGCGGTGCGTCTCAACCTGTCGCTCGCCGACGAGGCCATCGAGCGCGGCCAGTGGGACGTCGCCGAGCGTTGCTACCGCGAGGTGCGACGTCTCGATCCATACAACCCCGAGATCGAGCGCGGGCTCGAGCGTCTGCGACGCGGTCGCGCCGAGAGTCACTATCAGCGCGGCCAGGCGCTGCTCGCGCGCGGCAATCCGTTCGACGCCATCGCCGAGTTCGAGCGGGCGCTGACTCTCGATCCCGACCACTCGCGCGCACGCGACGCCCTGGCTCGCACACGCGGCGCCGCGCAGAGCCGTCGCGATGGCGCCGACGCGGAGTTCGCGGCGGGCGAGCGCGCGCGTGACGCAAAGCGCTACGAGGCGGCTCTGCGCCACTTCGAGAGGGCGCTCGAGCTCGACCCGCACCACTCGGGCGCCCGGGCGGCGATCGCCGGGGCGCGGAACGAGTTCGCCGAGGAGCTCGTGCGCGAGGGAGACGCTCTCGCGGAGCGCGGCAACTGGGCGCAGTGCCTCGAGGTCTACCGCAAGGCCCTCGAGCTCGAGCCTGCCCTGCCCGGTCTCGGCGAGCGCGTCGCCAGGGCCGATCGCGAGGCGCGCGCCGCCAGCCTGGTCCGCGAGGCGAACCTCGCGTTCGAGAGGGGCGAGTGGCGAAGCGCCTACGACCACTACGGGCAGGCGCTCGAGCTCACCGCCGACGCCTCGCCGTTCATGGAGCGTTACGAGCAGTCACGGGAACGGCTCGCGGCCGAGATCTACTCGGAGGCCCAGTCCCTCGAGAGCGACGGGCGGTTCGCCGATGCGCTCGAGGTCTATCGCTCGATCAAGCGACTGATTCCGGAGTACCGCGACGTCCGGTCCAAGTGCGAGCACCTCGAGTTCCGGCTGCGGAGCGCGGGGCGCGCGTACGTCTCGGGCTGTCGCGCCCAGGACGAGCGCGACATGCAGCGCGCGCACGACGAGTTCATCGCGTGTGTCGAGGCGATCCCGTCGTACCGCGATGCCGAGTCGCGGCTGCGCGAGGTCCGCGACGCGCTCGCCCAGGCGCGCGGGCTGTACGAGGGCGGCCTGCGAGCGGAGGCGCGAGGAGACATCGAGCGCGCCCGCATCCTCTTCGAGGAATGTCTCGCCGTGTCCTTCCCGTTTCTCGACGCGGAGGCGAGACTGGCGCGACTCCAGCAGACGACGGTCATCGACATCGACGTGATCTACGAGGACGCCTGTCGCGCGTACGACCGGCGCGATCTCATCCGAGCGCGGAAACTCTTTCGCTCGTGCCGGCGAACGCGTCCGGGATACCGTGACGTCGACACACGCCTCATCTCGATCGACACCACCCTGGGAGAGCTCTCGAGGCGGTACCCGGACCTCGTCAAGGCCGACCGCGAGGGTCGGTTCCGTCTGGCGCTGAAGATCGCGCTCGAGATCCAGGGACGCTGCGTGGGGTTCGAGGACGTCGACGATCGCCTGCCGAGGCTGCGCGCCGAGGTCGCCTACGCGGACGCGAGGGAGCTCGAGCTCGGCGGACGGTACGGCGAGGCGCTCGAGCGGTTCATCGTCTGCTCGAAGCAGGTCCCGGGCTTTCGCGACGTCGATGAGCGCATACGCGTCTGTCGCGTGCGGAGCGGGCCCGTCGGTGACGGTGACGTCGACGATCGTCCTGACCATCCTGACCATCCTGACCATCCTGACCGTCCTGGCGATCGTGACCATCCCGTCCATCCCGTCCACCCTGGCGATCGTGACCATCCTGTCCATCGCGACCATCCTGGCCGTCGGGGCCATCCTGGCCATCGGGACCATCGTGACGATGGTGGTGATGATGATGACCGCGACGCCGTCAGCGATTGACGCGAGTTGACCCGGCCCTCGGGTTCTCGGTGGCAGACATGGCTGGTCCCGTTTCCCGGGCGGGGCGTCACGGCCCCGGTCTCCATGGAGGAGGTTCCTGTGGGCCGGCAAAACTCTTCAGCAGTTGTATAATGCGGGCAAGTTGACGGGGTCGGCGATCCTGATTTCGGTCGCAAGCCCTTGCGAGACAAACCACTGCGTGTCCCGGCGCTTGGCGCCCGCGAAAAAGGACCCGAGATCCGTGAACGAGACGAGAGGGGCCGAGATCCTGTTGCCGGATGGCAGCAAATCCAGCGAGCAGGAGCGGACGGAGCGCGGCCGCGAACGGGCCCGCGAGGACGAGAAGTTCATCCCGGTGATCGTCAAGCGGACCGACGAGGCGCTCCGCCACCCCGATGACGTCCTCGAGAACGCCATCCAGGAGGGTCTCGAGCAGCTCAACCGGCCGACGCTGTCGCTGGCGCTCTCGTCGGTCGCCGCCGGCCTGATCCTGGGGTTTTCGGCGATGGCCGTCGCCATCGTCACGCAGCTCGTCGAGCCGTACGGATCGAAGCTGCTCGTGCGCGTCGCCACCGCGTTCGTCTACCCGCTCGGCTTCGTCATCTGCATCATGAGCGGCACGCAGCTCTTCACCGAGCACACGGCAACGGCGGTCTACCCGGTGCTCGAGCGCCGCTCGAACATCCCTCGTCTGCTGCGGCTCTGGGGGATCGTCATCGCGGGCAACATCGTCGGTGCGTTCGCCAGCGCGTCGCTGCTGACGATCAACGACGGCGTGATCGGCGCTCACGAGGGCTACGTGGCGATCGGGCACGAGCTCGTCGGTCCGAGCTCGACGGCGATCTTCCTCAGCGCCATCCTCGCCGGCTGGCTGATGGCGCAGGGCGCCTGGCTGATCCTGGCGACGCCGCCGACCATCAGCCAGATCGTCTGCGTGTACTTCGTCACCTTCCTGATCGGTCTCGGCGGCCTGCACCACTCCGTCGCCGGGTCCGTCGAGATGTTCGCCGCGTACATGAACGGCGACGAGTTCACCGTCGGCGAGAGCGCTCGCTTCATCAGCTCGGCGCTCGGGGGAAACCTCGTCGGCGGCAGTCTCTTCGTGGCGCTGCTCAACTACGCGCACATCCGCAAGACGCAGGTCGACAATGGCGACCGCCAGGTGCGACCCATCGCGGACGCGAACGAGGAGGAGGCCTGAGACCGTGAGCGAGAAGAAGCACGACCTCCAGGAGTGCAGCGAGACGTATCTCGCGAGGGCGCTCGACCGTCTGGACCTCGACGATCCGATGCGCCGACTGCTGCGTACCTCGTATCGCGAGATCAAGTTCGAGCTGCCGCTCCGCCGCGACGACGGATCGTTCTCGGTGTTCCAGGGCTACCGGGTGCAGCACGATTCGAGCCGCGGCCCGTTCAAGGGCGGAACGCGCTTCCACCCCGACATCACCATGGGGCACCACCGCGGACTCGCGCAGCTGATGACGTGGAAGACCGCCCTGGTCGACATTCCCTTCGGCGGCGCCAAGGGCGGCATCGATTGCGACCCGAGGGAGCTCTCCGATCGCGAGGTCGAGGAGCTGACCAAGCAGTTCACCAGGCGGCTGAGCCGGCTGCTGGGCCCGGACGTCGACATCCCGGCGCCCGACGTCGGCACCGGCGAGCGCGAGATGGCCTGGATCTACGAGGCGTACTCGAGGCAGCACGGCCACCAGCCCGCCGTGGTCACCGGCAAGCCGGTGAGTCTCGGCGGCTCGGTCGGTCGCACCGAGGCGACCGGCCGCGGCGTCGCGCTCTTCACCGCGTGGGCGGCCGAAACCGAGGGCCTCGACCTCGACGGCGCCTCGATCGCGATCCAGGGCTTCGGCAACGTCGGCAGGAACGCGGCGAAGTTCCTCGAGGAGCGCGGCGCGAGGATCGTCGCCCTCGGCGATTCGAAGCGGACGCTTTATCGCGAGGACGGGATCGACGTCGCGGCGCTCCTCGAGTCGCTCGAGGACAGGGAGAAGAAGAGCCGGATTCCCGATATCGACGACGCCGAGGAGCGCGGACGGGACGAGGTGCTGACGCTCGACGTTGACGTGCTGATTCCCGCGGCCATCGAGGGCGTCATCACGGCGGACAACGTCGGCGACGTGTCGGCGAAGCTGATCGTCGAGGGCGCCAACTCGCCGATCCACTGCGACGCCGACCAAGAGCTCGAGGAGCGCGGCGTGCGCGTCATCCCCGACATCCTCGCGAACGCCGGCGGTGTCACGGTGTCCTACCTCGAGTGGGTGCAGAATCGCGCGCGCTACCGGTGGAAGCGCGATCGCGTCGAGTGCGAGCAGGAGGAGATCCTCCGTCGCGGCTGGGACGCCGTGCGCGAGCGCGCCGAGAAGGAGGAGATCGGCTACCGGCCCGCCGCGTACGTCATCGCCGTCGAGCGCGTCGTCGAGGCGATCCGACTGCGGGGGTTCTGACCGTCTTCCGAGTCCGCCGACCGGGCTCGCGAGCCGTCCGGTGTGTCGGCGACCTCTGCCCGCACGAGGCGCACCGCGGCGTACTTCAGCTCCGGCTGTTTGCTGACCGCGTCGAGCGCCCGGCTGGTGACGTGGTTCGCGCTGGTTCGCGGGTGGAAGCTGTCGCCCCAGTGAAACGGCATGAAGAGCAGCCCCGGGCGAACACGCTCGGTGACTCGCAGGCGGGCGCACGCCCTCCCGCGGCGGCCGATCAGCGCCACCCACTCCCCGTCGGAGAGCGCGCAGTCGGCGGCGTCACGCGGGTGCGCCTCGACGAACGGCTCCGGCTCCCGGCGGTTGAGCTCCGCAACGAGGCCGGTCTTCGTCCGCGTGTGCCACTGGTAGTGGATGCGCCCCGTCGTCAGCACCAGCGGGAACGCCTCGTCGACGCGTTCCGCCGCGGGCTGCTGCTCCGTCGTCCAGAATCGCGCCCGGCCGCTCGACGTCGCGAAGCGCCCGTCCAGATACCGTCGCGCCGTGCCGGGGTGGCTCTCGTCGGGGCAGGGCCACCGGAGCGGCCCGCGCTGCAGCCGCTCGTTGGTCATCCCCCACTGATCGCAGGGCGTGCCGCGAGTCAGGGGACGGTACTCGTCCCAGATCTCCTCGATGCGCTCGAAGTCGAATCCCGTGAACCCCATCTCGCGCGCGACGCGCGCCGCGATCCACCAGTCCGGCCTCGCCTCGCCGGGCGGCTCGAGGAGCTTCTCGCTGCGGATCACCAGACGCTCGCTGTTGGTCATCGTGCCGCACTTCTCGCCCCACTGTGCCGCCGGAAGGACCACGTCGGCGTAGGCCACGGTCTCCGACATCAGTGAGCAGTCCTGGACGACGACGAGGTCGGCGCGCATCAGTCCCGCCTGCGCGACCTTGACGTCCGGCATGCTCGCGGCGGGGTTCGTGCAGGCGATCCACAGGGCGCGCACGTCGCCGCGTGCGGCGCGCTCGAAGATCTCGACGGCCGTCAGCCCCGGCGCGGGATCGATGCTGCCACTCTCGAGTCCCCAGTGGTCCTCGACCGCGCTGCGGTCCTCGGCTCGCGCCACGAGGCGGTGGCCCGGCAGCTGGTGCGAGAGGTAGCCGACCTCCCGGCCCCCCATGGCGTTCGGCTGACCCGTCAGGGAGAAGGGTCCGCTTCCCGGCTTGCCCACCTCGCCGAGCTGCAGGTGGAGGTTGATCAGCGCGGTGTTCTTGTCGACGCCCCGCGTGCTCTGGTTCGTGCCCATGCAGTAGAAGCTGAGCAGACGTGCGTCCGGGTGGGCGATGGTCGTCACGACGTCGTCGATGACGGACTCGTCGACGTCACACGCCGCCAGCAGCAGGCTCTCGTCGAGTCGGTCGAGGTGATCGAAGTACTCGATGAACCCGTCGGTGTGGCGCTTGATGAAGTCCCAGTCGACGCGCCCGCGACGGTGCAGTCTTCGCGCCACGAGCTGCAGGAACGCGACGTCGCTCCCGGGAGCAATGGGCACGTGGATGTCGGCGAGCGCGGCGGTCTGCGTCCTCCGCGGGTCGACGACGATGTAGCGGCAGTGCGGCGCCGTCGAGCGCCGTCGACGCACCATGTTGAAGAGCACGGGGTGGTTGGCGTCCATGTTGGCGCCGACGATGAGGAACACGTCCGCCTGTCCGATGTCGTCGTAGCACGTCGGAGGGCCATCGCTCCCGAACGCGCGCACGTACGCGGCGACTGCGCTCGACATGCAGAGGCGGCTGTTGGTGTCCATGTTGTTGTTCCCCAGGAAGCCCTTGAAGAGCTTCGTGAAGAGGTAGGACGCCTCGGTGTCGAGCTGGCCCGAGCCGTAGAACGCGACCGAGTCGCGCCCGTGCGCCTCCCGGCACTCGCGCAGACCCGTCGCGACGCGCGCCGCCGCCTCGTCCCAGGACACCTCGCGAAACGGCTCGTCACGACTGTCGCGCGCGAGCGGTCGCGTGACGCGCGTCTCCGGGCCGAGGGTCTTCTTGACGTAGACGCCCTTGGCGCAGAGCATGCCGAAGTTCGGCGCCTGATCGGCGTCGGCCGCGATCTTCGTCACCACGCCATTGTCGACGGTGGCGGTGAGAACGCAGCCCACGCCGCAGTACGGACAGACCGCCTTGCCGGTGGCCGGCGCGATCGGCGCTCCGTGATCCGGATCGTGTCTCAGCTCCATGACATGGGCTCCATCAGGCGCCAGCGCCCGCAGCCACTTCCTCCGCCGCTCCGACGACCGCCCGGCGCTCGGCGAGCACGCGCGCCATCTCCTCGCGGGCCTCTGTCGCCGCCTGCGGGCTGAACCGGACGACGAACGCCAGGAACGAGGAGCAGGTGACGAGGACGCCGAGGAAGAGCAGCGCCGTGTTCCACGGCAGCGCGCTCTTGAACAGGAACCCCGCCGCCACCGCGCCCGCGTTGCCTCCCGCGCCGACGATGCCCGCCACCGAGCCGAGGGCTCGGCGGTTGATGAAGGGCACGACGGAGTACGTCGCGCCCTCCGACATCTGGACGAAGAGACTGAAGAGTATCAGCGTCGGGATGGCGAGGGCGAGGACCGGCATCTGCGAGAAGAGCATCAGCGCGAGCCCCTCGCGGAAGAGCGCGATGAAGAGCCACGCGACGCGCCCGCGCAATCCCCAGCGGATGCCGAAGCGATCCCCGAGGACGCCGCCCAGCGTGCGGGCGAAGATGTTCATCAGGCCGAAGAGGCTTGCCACGAGCCCGGCCGTGGCGAGAGCGGTCGTCATGTCCATGTCGGCGAAGTAGTCGAAGTAGTCGACGAAGTAGAGCGCCGCGACGTTGTTGATCGTCAGCTCGATGCCGAAGCAGGCGCCGTAGATCACGAACAGCGCCCAGACGCGAAAGTCCTTGCACGCCTCGAGGAAGGTGCCGTTCACGGACTCCTTCTGCGGCAGCTTGCCGGCAGCGCGGAGCTCGCGGTAGTTGCCCTCGGGCGCGTCCTGCGTGAGGAAGTAGTACGCGACGCCCACGAGGAGACACACCGCCCCGGCGACCACCATCGAGAGACGCCACCCCCACGCCTCGCTGAAGCCGAGGACCGACACGAAGAGCGCGAAGATGAGCGGCATGGCGAACTGCGTGACGCCGCCGCCGAGGTTGCCCCAGCCGGCAGTCGTGGCGTTTGCCGTGCCGACGCAGTTGGGCGCGAACATGACGGTCGTGTGGTACTGGGTGATCACGAACGAGGCACCGATCAGGCCGATCAGCAGCCGGCAGACGAGGAAGCTCTCGAAGCTGGACGACAGACCGATTCCCATCACCGGAATCGATCCGAGTATCAGCAGCCAGGTGTAGGCCAAGCGGGGCCCGATGCGGTCGCACAGCCA
Organism: Planctomycetota bacterium; assembly: GCA_041569895.1. Classification (GTDB taxonomy): domain Bacteria; phylum Planctomycetota; class UBA8108; order UBA8108; family JACQVS01; genus JBFFXF01. The sequence goes on from JBFFXF010000043.1 coordinate 28,542, forward strand.
GCCCGTGACCAGCCGGGCGACGATCGTCGCGGCCACCGACGCGATGATGCACCACCCGACCTGCGACCTCGTCAGCTCGAGCTCCTCGCGAACGACCTTCATCAGCGGCGCGATCCCGAACCACGCGAAGAAGCAGAGGAAGAAGGCGAACCACGTCATGTGGAACGCGCGCATCTGCGGTGTGCCGAAGCTGAAGAGCTTGATCCTCGTCGCCTTGCCGTTGACTTCCATCGCGAAGCACCTCCTTGCTGTCGTTCCGCCTTTGTGTGTGACGGACGGCGATCGAGCAATGCGTATGCCAGGTCGGGCGGCAGGTCGGCCAGGTCGTCGGATCACGGCCGGGCGAGACGACTTCGGGAGACCGGGAGCACCCGGAAGACAGCACCGAGTCGCGTCGACGTGCGACGATTCTGTCGTCATGGAGACGGGACTGTCGCGTGCCACGCGCTGCCCGCGTCAGTCCCTGCGGGTGAGATCCTCGAGGAGGCCGTGCTTCTTCAGCCGGTAGGAGAGGATGCGCGGCGTCGTCTTCAGCGCGCGAGCAGCGCGGGCCTGGTTGCCGCCGGCGTTCTTCATCGCCTCGATGAGGATCTCGCGCTCGAAGGCGGACATCATCTCCTCGAACGATCCCCGTTTCGTGGTGCCGGAAGATTGACCGGTCTGCAGCGTCGGCGGCAGGTGGTGCGAACGGATGACACCGTCGCGAGCGAGCAGCACCGCGCGCGCGATGCAGTTCTCGAGCTCACGCACGTTGCCTGGCCAGAAGTACGACGTCAGCAGCTCGATCGCCGGCGTGCTCAGGCGCACGACGTTGCGGCCGTGCAGCTCGGCATGCTTCTCGAGGAAGTGGTCGGCGAGCAGCGTGATATCGCTGGTCCGTTCCCGCAGCGGCGGCAGGTAGATCGGGAACACCGCGAGGCGGTAGTAGAGGTCCTCCCGGAAGCGCCCCTCCTCGATCGCCTTTTCGAGGTTCGCGTTGGTCGCGGCAATGACGCGCACGTCCACGCGCCGCGTGCGCTCGTCCCCCAGCCGGTCGAGCTCGCCCGACTGCAGCACGCGCAGCAGCTTCACCTGGATCGCCGGCGAGATCTCCCCGATCTCGTCGAGGAACAGCGTACCGCCGTCAGCGAGCTCGAATCGACCTCGACGCGCGCTGTCGGCGCCCGTGTATGCGCCGCGGACGTGGCCGAAGAGCTCGCTGGCGACGAGCTGCTCGGGGAGCGCGGCGCAGTTGACGCTGACAAAGGGCCGGTCTCCGCGGGGACCGCCGTCGTGGATCGCGCGCGCGACGAGCTCCTTCCCGGTGCCGCTCTCGCCGCGAATCAGCACGGTGATGTCGGTGGGCGCCACCTGCTGGATGAGCCCGAAGACATCGACCATCGCGTGGTGGGTGCCGATCATGTACTCCGGCCGGCGCGGCTCGTGCCTCTCGCCCTCGTCCCGCTGACGCTCGAGCCGAAGACTGCGGATCTCCTCGCAGTGGTCGCGGTAGTTCTTGACGGCGTCGCCGATGATCATCGCGATCACCGTGAGCAGCCGCACGTCGTCGTCGCTCATGTCGGAGCGCCAGGCGCAGTCGACGCTGAGCGTGCCGATCACTTCCCTTCCAAGGGCCCTCGAGCTCGTAATCGGGACGCAGATGAACGAGATGCTGGACCAGTCGAGGTCCTTTCTCGAGCACGTCCGATCCAGAAAGAGCGGCTCGTCACCGATGCGCGAGATCAGGAACGGCTCGCCGCGCTCGATGACCTTTCCGATGATCCCCTCGCCGGGCCGGTACCGTCCGCGCTCGCGCTGGCTCGGCGACAGTCCGTGCGAGAGCTCGATGGAGATCTCGTCGCGCGCGGCGTCGAGCATGGTGATCATGCCGCGCTCCATGCCGCAGTCCGCGAGGTGACCGAGAACGCGCTCGAGCCGGTCGGGGAGGTCGTCGCCCGGCGCGAGCATCTCGTGCGTGATCCGGTAAAGCAGGTCGAGCTGGCAATCTCTCTGTCTGGTCAGCATGGCGTATGTGCTCGGCAGGTTGCTGCCGCAATCGGCATTCCCCGCCGTGACTTCGCTTCTTTTCCCTGGATAACGTCGTGGCGTGCGGGTTGCGAGTGTGCACAGGAACGCAGCAAGCGCACCGCGAATCGACAGCGCGCGTGCCGGTGCCGGAGCGGTAGGGCGCCGGAGAGTGGTGGCCCATCAGTAGACGTCTCGCTGGTAGCGTGCCGAGCTTGCGAGCGAGGCGACGTATTCGTCGGCCGCCTCGCCGGAGCGCCCTCCGTGTCGGCGGACGATCTCGCGCAGCGTCGCGTCGACGTCGCGCGCCATGCGACGCGCGTCGCCGCAGACGTAGAGGTGGGCGCCGTCCTCGAGCCACGCCCAGAGCTCCGCGCCGTGCTCGAGCATGCGGTGCTGCACGTAGACCTTCTCGTCGCTGTCGCGCGAGAAGGCGAGGTCGAGTCGCGAGAGCAGCCCCTCGCTCGTGGCGCGCTCGATCTCGTCGCGGTAGAGGTAGTCATGCTCGCGGTTGCGGGCGCCGAAGAAGAGCCAGTTTCGCCCGGTGGCGCCGGTCGCTCGCCGCTCCTCGAGGAAGGCGCGGAACGGCGCCACGCCGGTGCCCGGACCGACCATGATCACCGGCGTGCCACCGTCACGGGGCAGCCGGAACCGGGGCGACGGGTGAACGAAGACGTCGACCGGCGTTCCCGGACCCACGCGCTCGGCGAGGAACGTCGAGGCGACTCCCTTGCGGATCCTCGATCCGGTGGCGTAGCGGACGACACCGACGGTGAGGTGCACCTCGGCGCTGTGCGCCCTGAGGGACGACGAGATCGAGTAGAGTCGCGGCTGCAGTCGCGGCAGCGCCATCACCAGCTCTGCCGCCGGTGGTCGCGCCGAGGGGAACTCGCCGAGAAGGTCGACGACGTCCCGCCCTTCGAGGAACGCGTCGACGCCGTTGCCGAGGATCGAGCGGATGCGCTCGCGCTCGATCCTGCTCGCGGCGTGACGCTCGAGAAGACCGAGGAGCTCGTCCCCCGCCGCGGTGATCGCCCGTCGGCTCGTCAGCGCGTCACGGAGCGTCATCCCCGACGCGTCGGACTCACCGAGCGCCTCCTCGCCACTCGCGCCGAGCGCCTCGATGATCTCCTGCACCAGCTCGGGGCAGTTGCGGGGGAAGATGTCGAGCGAGTCGCCGACCTCGTACGACACATCGCCACCGGACAGATCGAGCGCCACGAAGCTCGTCGGCCTCGTCGAGCCCTCTCCGGTCAGCGGCTGCGAGCGGATGACGCGCGCCGTGAAGGGCGCGTCCCGGCTCGATCCCGGCGTCGCCGTCGGCTGCGGCGCGGTTGCGTCCGACGCCCCCTGTGGAGATCCGGCAGGCGCGGTGGCACTCGAGGTCGCCTGTCCCTCGCCGTTCGCGCCCCTGAGCAGCTCCTTCAGCTTCGCCGCGGTCTCGCGACCTCCGGGCGCGCAGAGCGTCAGGCTCTTCTCCTCGCCGCGGGCGAGCGCCGCGGAGTACGTCTGGCAGACGTACCCGCACGCGCCGCAGTCGAGCTGCGCCATCGCCGCCATCATCCGCTGCTCGAGCGGCCGTCCCTCGGCGAGCGCCATGCGCTCTTCGATTGTGAGCGACGGATCGTGCCACGAGATCTCCTCCGCGGGCGTGTCGTCGTCGACGCCGCTGCCGGCGAGGCTCGAGTCGATCCCGAGCAGCCCCGCGAAGAAGCCGTTGAGCCAGGCCCGCTGTTCGGCGCTGAACGGCGCGCTCTCCGGAAGGACGGGTATCATCGGCTCGCCCCGGCGATCTCCCCAGTCCTCGATGCCGCTGCGTCCTCGAACAGCGCGAGCAACTCCTCGATAGTCTGGCGCCTGGTGAAATCCGCGAAGCTCTCGTCCGGCGTCACCCGGTGGTCGAGATACGCCCGCACCATGCGCTCGAGGCGCGATGGAGCCTCGCGGGCCGGGACGCCCCGGTAGACGAGGCGGCCGATCTCGCGTTCGGGTCCGAAACCGCCGCCCACGAACACGTCATAGCCCTCGACGAGCTCGTCGCCGTCCTCGACGCTGGCGCCGAGAAGGCCGATGTCGCCGATGAAGTGCTGTGCGCACGAGTGCGGGCACCCGGTCAGGTGGATGTTGAGCGGCTGATCGAGCTCGAGGCGCGACTCGAGGTGGCCGGCGATCTCCATCGCGTGCCCCTTGGTATCCGACGCCGAGTACTTGCACCCGCGGTTGCCGGTGCACGCCACGAGCCCGGCGCGGAAGCTCGTCGCCTTCCAGTCGAGACCGAGCGCCTCGATCTCTCGCTTGACGTCCTCGACGCGCTCGAGCGGCAGGTCGGAGATGATCAGGTTCTGCCAGACGGTGAGCCGGATCGAGCCGCTCCCGCACGTCTCGGCGACGCGCGCGAGGCCTTCCATCTGCGCGACCTCGAGCCGCCCGACCGGGAGCACGACGCCGAGCCAGCAGAGGCCGTCCTGCTTCTGCGGGTGGAAGCCGATGTGCGTGCCTCGCCCCGCGGGCGGCGGGGCCTCGCACTCCTCGAGCGGCGTCCGCGGGAGCGCCCTGCCGAGCTGCCTCTCGGTCTCCTCGAGGAAGCGCTCGATGCCCCAGCGGTCGAGGAGGTACTTGAGCCGCGCCCTCTTGCGATCGGTGCGGTCACCGTGCTCGATGAACACCCGGACGACGGCGATGGCGACCGGGACGCACTCGTCGGGCTCGAGCAGGACGCCGGTGTCCGCCGCGAAGTCACCGTGGCCCGTGATGCCGCCCAGCAGCATGCGGAAGGCGACACGCGTGTTCGCGCTTCCATCGCGGACGTGCACGGCCGCGAAGCCGATGTCGTTGGTGTCCTCGAGGACGCCGGTGGCGCCGCCGCCGTCGAACGCGATGTTGAACTTCCTCGGCAGCCCATAGAGCTCGCGATGGTTCAGGATCGCGTGGTGGAGACGGCGGGTGAGCGGTCGCGTGTCGATCAGCTCCGCCGGATCGATGCCGGCCGTCGGCGAGCCGGTGATGTTGCGGATGTTGTCGGCGCCCGCGCCGCGATTGACGATGCCGAGATCGTGCAGGGCGGTGAGCACCTCGATGGCGTCGCCGGCGCCGATCTCGCGCAGTTGCAGATTGGCCCGCGTCGTGACGTGCGCGTAGCCACCGGCGAGATCCGCGGCGATGCGGGCGACGCCGCGCAGCTGGTGTGCGGAGAGCATCCCCCCGGGGAAGCGCAGCCTGCACATGAACGCGTTCTGCGCCGGCGCGACGTGGAAGAGCCCGTGGAACTTGTAGCGAAAGACGTCGGCGCCCTTCGGGAACTCGCCCGCGCCGGCGCGCGCGACCATCTCGTCCCACATGTCGAGCGCGTTCTTCTCGCGCTTTGCCCGCTCCTCGGCGCTCAGCGTCTCGCCCGCCGCGACGAGACGATCCTGTGCGGCGAGGTGGATGGCGTCCGGGCCGGAGCGGATCGGCTCCGCTTCCGTCTTGCCGCGGAGGTCGGGGACGATGCCCCGCGCCGCGAGCGTCTCCGCGAACGTCGCCAGCCCGTGGCGCGACCGCACCAGCTCGCTGCCGCTGACGAATCCCTCGAGGTAGCGCTTCTGCTGCTCGCTGAAGTGGTCGTCCCCGGCGCTCACGCTGGCGTCTCCCGGTCTGCTCCTGTATGCCCTCGCGACGGTCGCGGGCGATACGGGGCGCCGAGCACGCCACGTGCCACGCGGCTCGAGGCGCGGCGGAGCCGAAAGAGATGACGCCGGCGGACGGACTTCGGGGAAGCGAGATACGCCCAGGAGGCGCACGCGGCCGACAAACGTGTC
>JBFFXF010000044.1:0-34215 GCA_041569895.1 Planctomycetota bacterium
ACTGCGCGCCGCTCGGCGGTGGGGGCGCCGGCGCCATCGCTCGCCCCGATCCGGTCGGGCTGCGACACACGCTCGGCGGGGCGAGAGCGATCGACGACTTCGACCTGCACGTCAAGCTGACCAGCGACGCGCCCGACGTCTTCCCCCTGGGGACGACGCCCGTGACGTGGACCGCGACCGACAAGGCCGGCAACGTCTCGAGGACCGTGCAGCGGGTGACCGTCGTCGATCGTGACCCGCCGCAGATCCTCGATGAGCTTCCGGACCTCGTCACCGTCGCCGACGGCCGCCAGGGTACGCAGGTACAGGTCGTGCAGCCGCTGGTCCATGACGCGAGCGGCGGATCGGTCAGCGTGGAGCTCGAGACCGCGTTCGACTCGCTCGCGATCGGGCAGAACGAGATCACCTGGATCGCCACCGACGAGGCCGGCAACGTGACCCGGGTGGAACAGACCATTACCGTCGAGCGACTCGACGGCGACCTCGACGTCGACGGCGATGTGGACGCCGACGATTTCCGGTTCGTGGCGCTGGCCGCGGCGGCCGGAGAGCAATCGATCGTCGCGTCGATCGAGCTCGCCGACTTCGACGGAGACGGCCGGATCACCGAAACGGACCGCGAGATCCACGCGAGGATCCGCCGCACGGCGTTCGATCCTCGCGACCTCGACTCGGACGGGCTCATCACGCAGAGCGACGCGAGGAAGCTGCTCGAGCTCTGCTCCGAGCCGGACTGCAACGCGGGACACGTCGCGTTCCTTCGCGGAGACGCCAACGAGGACGGCGAGGTCGACATCAGCGACGCGGTGACGGCTCTCATCTTTCTTTTCATCGGGGGCGCGACGCCTCCCGACTGCCTGAAGAGTCTCGACGCGGACGACAACGGCGCGATCGAGATCTCGGATCCGATTTCTCTGCTCGATTTTCTCTTCCGCACCGGCGGCGCGCCGATGATCCCGTTCGGAGAGTGCGGCCTCGATCTCACCCCAGACGAGCTGACGTGCGACCGATTCGAGCCGTGCTCCCCCGACTCCGGCTCGCTGCCGGACCTGCGGATCCAGTCGTTCCGTCTGAGCCCACGAGACCCGAACACGCTGACCACGCGATTGACGGTGCAGGCGTCGGTCGTCAACGACGGCGACGGCGTCGCCAGGCCATCGATCGCCGGGATCCTCCTCGGAGACGGGACACGGACGTTCAGAGTGCCGGCGCTGGAGCCGGGCGAGGCGTTCCCGCTGGTCGCCACACAGGAGGTGTCACTCGAGCCGGGCGAGCTCCGCGTCGGAGTGGAAGCCGACCGCGGCGACAGGGTCGGCGAGTCGAACGAGCAGAACAATGCTCGCTCGGTGCGGCTGACGATCGCCGAGCCGCCCCCGGGGCCTCTCCTCGCGGTCGTCGGACTGCGAATCCGTCCCGAACCGCCGGCGCCCGGCGAGCCGTTCACCATCATCGCGGTCGTCGAGAATCGTGGCACGGAGGTGTCACCCGAGAAGACCGGCCACGTGATCGTCGAATCCCGCGTCCGCAGCAAGAAGCGCGAGGTCGTGATCCCGTCGCTCGAGCCCGGCGAACGCACCGTGGTGGAGCACAGAGAGAGACTCAGAGCGGGCGCGTACCGCGTCACCGTGCGCGCCCTCGCACCTGACGAGCCGGTCCCCACGCCGTTCGACCGAGCCGCGGGCGCGCGATCGACCGAGGTCACGGTGGGATCCAGCGAGTAGGCGATCGAGGAACGCGGTACAATACCCTCTGCGATGGCAGAGGGAGATGCCGCCAAGCGAGCCTTCGACGAATACCTGCGACGGCGCGCCGACGGCGAGCCGGTCGACATCGATGTGTTCTGCGCGGAGCGTCCTCACCTCGCCGCCGGCCTCCGGCTGCTTCACTCACTCCACGCCGCCGGTTCGACCGCTTCCGCGGATGGCGCTCCTGATGACGGCGCCAATGACACCGCTGCCGCCCTCGAGGTCCTCTCCCCGGGCGACCGCGTCGGGCACTATCTGATCCTGCGCAAGCTCGGCGGGGGCGGCATGGGCGACGTCTACCTCGCCGAGCAGCAGCGTCCGGTGCAGCGGCAGGTCGCGCTCAAGATCATCAAGCTCGGCATGGACACCCGCGAGGTGATCGCCCGCTTCGACGCCGAGCGGCAGGCGCTGGCGCTGATGGACCATCCCGGCATCGCCCGGATCTTCGACGCCGGCGCCACGGTCACGGGTCGACCGTTCTTCGCGATGGAGTTCGTCGACGGCGCGCCGATCACGACGTTCTGCGACCGCGAGCGGCTCGACGTGGCGACGCGACTGCGTCTCTTCCTGCAGGTGTGCCGAGCGGTGCAGCACGCGCACTCGAAGGGGATCCTGCACCGGGATCTGAAGCCGACCAACGTGCTCGTGAGTCCGGTCGACGGCGAGCCCACGGCCAGGGTCATCGATTTCGGGATCGCGAAGGCGACCGACAGGCGCCTCACCGAGCGAACACTCGCGACCGAGCTCGGGACCGCGGTCGGCACGCCGGCGTACATGAGTCCCGAGCAGACGCGGCTGTCGAGCGAGGTCGACGCGCGCAGCGATGTCTACTCGCTGGGCGTCATATTGTACGAGCTCCTGATCGGAGATCTCCCGCTCGACTGGACGTCGCCACAGGCTGCCGGTCTGGAAGAGGTCCTGCACCGGATCCGCGAAGAGGATCCACCGACGCCGAGCACTCGCTGGCTGCGACTGGACGCGGGCGAGACGCGAGCCCGGGCCGCCCGGCGCGGTATCGATTCTCCTCACCTGCTGCGCGAGCTCCGCGGTGACCTCGATTGGATCACGATGAGGGCGCTCGAGAAGGAGCCCGACCGCCGCTACGCCACCGCGGCTGACCTCGCCGCCGACATCGAGCGCTTCCTCGACGGCGAGCCCGTCGCCGCGAGACCGCCCTCCGCCATCTACCGGGCCCAGAAGTTCATTCGCAGATATCGCGTGGCGGTGACTGCGGTGGCCGCGGTAATCGCCGCGCTGGTCGCCGGGCTCGTCGCCAGTCTCCTGCTCTACGTCGAGGCGGAGGATCGCCTCGCGAGAGCGCTCCAGCAAACCTACCTCGCGAACATCACCGCGGCGGGCGATCGACTCGAGGAGTCCAACTCCGCGGAGGCGAGGCGGCGCCTCGCCGCGTGCCCGGAGTCGCTGCGCGGATGGGAGTGGCGGCACCTCGATCTCAAGCGAGACACCTCGCTGGCGCGGCTGTCGGATGGGGGAGACTCGCTCGCGGTCGCCGTCGGACCCGACGGCCGGATCGCCGCAACGGGAAACGACCGAGGCACGGTTAGAATCTGGAACGCGATCGACGGCACCTCGCTGCGGACGGTCGAGTGCGGGCCGGCCAACGTCGATTCGATTCACATCAGCAGTGACGGCGAGCGCATCATCGCGGGCTTCTCCGACGGCTCCGTGCGAACCTGGCGAGCCGACCCATGGACCCCTCTCGCGGTGATCAAGACGACCGCGAGCAGCGCATGGTCGGCAGACGCGTCGCGCGTCGCGTCGGGGACGGACGATGGCCGCATCGATGTGCGCGACACCGGCACCGGTGCGCTCATCCTCTCGGCTCAGGCGCACACCGACCGGGTCTCCACGGTGGCGCTCGACGCCGACGGCCGCTCGGTCGTTTTCGCGTCGGTCGATCGCACCGTGCGCGTCCTCGACGTCGAGACGGGGGAGATCGTCGTCCTTGCAGGGCACGTCGGCGCCATCACGGCGCTCGATGTCACGCCGGCGGGCGACCGCGTCGCGTCGGCCAGCGCGGATCGCACGGTGAGAATCTGGGACGTCGCGGCAGCTCAGGTTCTCTCCGTACTGCCTCATCCACACGGCGCGAGTTTCATCGACCTCAGCGACGACGGCTCGCACGTGGTGACCGGCGCGGAAGGCGCCGAGGGCTCCGTCAGACTCGAGACCTGGCACGCCGAGAAAGGCGAGATGGTCGCGAGACTCACTCCGTGGCTGGTGTCGTGCGTCGCCTGGAGTCCGGACGGCAGGCAAGTCGCCCTGGGTTCGCTCAGGGGCGGGCTTCGACTCTGGAGACCGAGGATACGGAAAACGACGACGCTGCTGGGGCACGAGGCGCCCGTGACCGCCGTCTCGTTCAGCGCCGATGGGCAACGTGTCGTCTCCGCCTCGCGTGACGGAACGGCTCGCGTCTGGCACGCGTTCTCCGATGGGGTGACGAAAGAGCTGCGGGAGCACGAGGGCGAGCCACGCTTTCTCGCCGTGGCGCCGCGGTCCGGTCGCATCATCTCCGCGTCGACAGGGGAGGTGCTGATCCGGGACGCCGCCACCGGAGAAGTCACGCAGCGTGCGCTCCGACCCGAGGGCGAGATCGCGTCGCTCTCCGTGAGCCCGGATGACGAGCGAATCGCGTTGGGCCTGGTCGATGGCACGATCCGCATCGAGCTCGCCTCGAGCGCCGGGACGGAGCGCGTCCTCCGCGGGCACGAGCGCGAGGTGACATCGCTCGCCTTTGCGGCCGACGGGAAGCGACTCGTGTCGGCTTCGCTCGACGGCACGGTGCGCGTGTGGGAATCCGGCAAAGCCGTCACCGTGCTCGGCCACGCCGGCATCGACGAGTTCGTCTCCGTCGCGGTCGCTGGTCGGACGATCGCCGCGGGCTGCCGTGACGGCACCACGAGACTCTGGCACGACACCGGTCGAGACGCCGCGGAGCTTCGGGGACACGCGGGCCCGGTCGTCGGCGTGGCGCTGTTCGATCGTGGGCGCCAGCTGGTGACGGCGTCCACCGACGGTACCCTGCGTCTCGGGGACGCGCGGTCGGGAGAGACGAGTGCCCTGCTCCGGGGCCACGCCGGTCCTGTGCGGGCGGTCGCCGTGACCCCCGACGGGAAGAGGATCCTGTCCGGATCGGACGACCGGACGATCTGCGTCTGGGACGCTGCGACCGGCGTGGTCGTCGCGACCCTTCGAGGGGCTCGCGGCGCCATCACGGCCGTGGCGGCGACTCCCGACGGCCGGCGCGTGATCTCGGCGTCGTCGGCCGGGACGGTGCGCATCTGGGAGAGCGACTTCGCCGACGCCCGCACGGTCTGGCAGGTGGCGGCGGTGCGCTCCAGGATGATGCCGCTGCTCCGGCGTCTCTTCAGCCGACACATCTGGGCGGCGCGCGTTATCGACCATCTCGAGTCGCGACCCGATCTCGACGACGAGGAGCGCCGCACGGCGATCCGAATGGCTCGTTTTCGCGAGCACCATCCAGCGGTGGCGCTCAACAACGAGAGCTGGGCCGTGGTCGTGGGGCCGGACCGTCCGCACCGCGACTACGAGCTCGCGCTTCGCAAGGCGACGGCGGCATGCAGGCTGGATCCGGAGAATCATTTTTTCCTGAACACGCTCGCCCTCGCGCGCTACCGGAGCGGCCTGATTCCGGAGGCGCTCGAGGCGCTGTCGCGGGCTCGCGAGCTGAATCGCGCGGCGCGCGAAGGATATCACGGCGCGGTCGACTCGATCATCGCGGCGCTCTGCCGGAATCGCCTCGGCGACACCGATCGGGCGAGGTCGGAGCTCCGCCGGGCGGTCACGCTGATGGTCGTGGACGGCGTGGAGCTCGGGCCCGGATCGAAGAGCGTGCTGGTCGAGGCGATGCTGACGCGAGTCCCGGACGCGACCATCAATCTCGGTCGCGGTGTCTCCGGAAAGCGCCTGCGACTCTGTGTCGGCGGCGACGGACGGACCACCGAGGCCGGCCCGGACGACACTCGGGGTCGTCGCTGTCGCGCCAACGACGTCTCCGGGCAGCACCCGAGCTACTTCTACTTCGACCTCGACGCCGCGTTCACTCCCGGCACGCCGGTCGCCGTCACGGTCGAGTACCTCGATGCGGGAGGGAGCTGGTTCACGCTCGAGTATGACAGTCAGGACGAATCACCGTCGCTGAACGGCCGGTACAAGCGAGCCGATCAGGTCTGGATGCACGGCTCCGGCGACTGGCAACGGTACACGTTCTTCATCGACGACGCGCATTTCGGCAGCCGGCAGAACCTCGGCGCCGACTTTCGCCTTGATCCCGAGCGACTGCTGCGGATCGGACGCGTCGCGGTGATGTTCGGGGAGGCGCCGCCGGCGCGTTGAGCGCACCGGCGGAGGGATCAACCGTCGAGCAGCCCCCGCAACCTTTCCACAGCGCGGTGCAGGGCCTTGCGCGCGGTCGCCTCGCTGCCGATCTCGAGCGTCTGCGAGATCTCGGCGAAGGACATGCCGCAGAGATAGCGCAGGACGATGATCTCCCGGTTATGGGTGGGAAGCTCGAGGAGCGCGTCCTCGATGCGCTCCTCGGTCTCCCGCTCCGAGACGATGGTGCTCGGCCGCGGACCGGGATCGACGAGGATCGCCAGCAGCGACTCGTCCCGCGCGGGATCCCCGAAGCGCACGACGTCGCCGGAGCCTCGCTTGCGCGCGTCCATGCGCCGGGCCGAGTCGATGATGGCGTGCTCGACGCACGTCGCGATCCAGTTGCGGAAGCTCCCCTCGGTCCTCGCCTCGAATCGTTCGAGACCGCGAAAGACCCTGAGCAGCACCTCTTGGGCGATGTCCTCGAGCTCGACGAACCGCGCCAGCCGCCGCCCGAGCCGCAGCGCGACGATGCGCCGCACACGCGGCAGGTAGCGCTCGAACAGCCCCTCGAGCGCACCGCGATCACCCGACCGCGCCGACTCGACAAGCCGGAGCGTGTCGTGGATGCCGGCCGGCTGGGGATCGGCAGGTTTTTCTGACATCGCGCCCGGGCTTTTCAGAAGTCCTCCGTGTCACACGCCTTCCATCCTAACCGACAGGGCCAGTTCCCCGACCCAGGTTGATTTCCACTCGCGCGATTCCCCCGCGGTTCCCCGACCCCGCGGTTCCCCGACCCAGGTTGACTTCCGAAGTGAGCCGCTGAGCCTGAAGTCGCTGTCAGAGAACCACTTCGTTTCTGCAGCCCCGTGCGGTCCCGACCCAGGGTCGGTCTTTCCGCGGTCTTTCCGGTGGAACTCCCGGAACTCCCGACCCGGGGTCATCGACGGAGCTCCCCGGAGCTGCCCACTCCGAGACTGGCTCGGCGGCGCCAAGTCCAACTTAGGCTGGGGGTTCCGTCGCCCGAGCAGAGCGTCGGAAGCAACCTGGGTTGGGGTGCTAGGGGTGCTGCGGGGTTGGGGTGCTGCGTGCTGCGAGCGGGGGTGCGAGACACTGCCGGCGCGGGCGTCCAGGAATGATCTGTGTCGCCAAAACTCAACGTGTGTCGGGGGTTCCGTCGCCGGGTCGGGGCTTCGAAATCAACCTGGGTTGGGTCGCGAGCGGTCGGAGTGCGCGGACCAGGAATCGCCCGGGGCGCAGGGGTCCGCAGGGGACCCCAAGCGACGCCAGCCGCCCGGTCCCGACGGTGAGCATCCGCGCGACGGCCGTGGTTTTCGGGGCAGGGACCGGGGACGAATCGAGTCCGCGGGGTTAGCCCCGACACACATCCGGACACCCCTCGATCCGCACGCACCCCGTGCCGAGGGCCGGGGCCGGGCCCCGGCGGAAGAGGTACTCGAGAATGCGGACCGGGTCGGCGAGGTCGATCGTTCCGTTGCCGCTGATGTCGAAGACCGTCCGGCTCGGCTCGTCGTCGATCGATCCGCCGCAGGGGGGGTCGGCGATCGGGCGCACGAAGAGGTGGACGAGAATGGCCACCGCATCGGAGATGTCGATGTCGCCGTCCTGGTTGACGTCGCCGGGGAGCTGTCCGGCGGGGCGGCCGACGGTTCCCGGCGTGCCGTCGAGCTCGTCACTCGCCAGCCAGCTCGCGGCCTCGCGCCACGACTCCGGATCGCCGTCCGGATCGGCGATGACGAGCGAGCTTCCCTGGCCATCGGTGCGCGGCTGCCACGCGTCGCTGTACTCGACCTCGAGCAACGGCTCTCCCGCCGGCCCCTCGAGGCGCACGAGGTCGGTCGAGTTGTCGAGGCGCCCGCGGTACCGGCCCTCGACGCGGATTCCCCTGTCGCCGTAACGCGACGCGAACGCCGACAGGTCGCGCACGACGACGAGCACCTCTCCGGGCGCCAGCGCCCGCGCCGGAAACGCGAAGTCGATGCCGCCGGCGAGCCGGAAGCCGTCGAGCTCGATCGTCTCGCTGCCGACGTTCTGCAGCTCGATGAACTCGAAGTCGTCGTCCGCGAAGCGGCTCCCGGGCTCCGGGTCCCGCGGGTGATACATCAGCTCGGTGATGCGCAGCGGGATGTCGAAGAAGAAGAACGCCTCGACGAGTGCGCTCCATCTCCCCCCGTCGCGCGCGCGCGCCCGCACGAGGGCCGGCGCATCGAGCACCAGCCCGCCCTCGCCGCCGCGCGACGCCACGAGCTCCGGCAACGCCAGCATGTCGCTGCTGGCGCTGGTGACGTTGAGCGCGTGGATCGCCAGCACGTTGGTGCCCTCGCGGAGCAGTGAGATCGAATCGGCGAGGTCGAAGCTCTCGAACACGATGGCGCTCGAGTCGGGATTGCTCCCGGTCGCCCGCGAGTCCCACGCCGGATCGTCGGGCGCGTTCATCGACGCGACGCGCTGCCCGTTGAGATACGCGATGAAGCCGTCGTCGTACTTCATGCGCAGCTCGAGCGCGCCGAGCTCCTCCGGGCTGGCGACCTCGAACTCGATGCGCGCGTAGACCGTCGAGCTCTTCTGATAGGCCTCCCCCTGCACGTCGGTGCCGATCAGCTCCTCGAACCCGGTGGTCGCCTCGAAGCCGACGCCGGTGACGCCCTCCCTCCAGCCCGAGTCGTCGAAGTCGAGCGCGATCCAGTCGAGACCGAGCGCACCGTCGACCGGCACGAGCACGCGCACCGGCGCTCCGGACGGCACCAGCGCCGACCTGCCTCCCGGATCGACGCTGAACGCCGAACGAGCGACGTCACCGCCGGGAAGGCGCGGATCCGCGCCATCGACGGTCAGCAGAATCTCCTCCGCCCGCGCCGATGGAACGATCGGGAAGCCCTCCGGAACGCGCCCGCCGTGGCGATTGAAGACCGGCGCGTCGATGGCGGGGTAGAGGCCACGGCGACGGAACTGGTCGAGCACGATCGCCGGGCGCCGATCGAAGAAGACATCGAGGATCCAGTCGCGCTCCGTCCTCCAGCGACCGTCGGGAACATCCGGTGGCCGGCGCCGCACGTCGCCCCAGCGGGCGGACTCGCCGACGAGCGCCGCCTCGATCTCATCCGCGCGCCGCCGATACAGCTCGCGCGCGCGCTGCGTCGTCAGCACGCCGTCGTTGAAGAGGTGGCGCTGCAGCCGATCCCCGAACGCCACCCGGAACTCCGGGTGCGGGCCGAGCGCGTTGTAGATCTCTCCCGGCCCGTTGGCGAGCGCCGAGGTCGAGACGTCGGCGCGCGGACCGGTGAGATCGACGGTGAGGACGTTGGGGCGGATCGGACCGGGGATGTTCGGACTCAGCCCGAGCCCCACCTCGGCGTCCCAGACGACGAAGTGGAACTTCTCGCCCGGCGCCCGGCGACGCAGCGCGTGCCAGTTGTGGTCGGGCCAGTCCCAGTTGCCGGTGAACATCTCGACGATCATGTAGTCGATGAAATTGTCGACGTGCATCAGCTCGTTGACGCCGTCCCAGTCGCGCGCCCGCGCGCGCTGCAGCAGGCTGCTCCACGCGGACAGATTGCCGCGGAACGCCGAGCGGTCGATGATGACGTCGTAGTCCTCCGCCGCGCCGCCGAGGTTCCCCGCCGCGAACTCATCGTCGACGCGCTCGACGAGGTTGTAGAGCCCCCAGTAGAGCCCGTTCAGGTAGAGGTGCGTGTAGAAGCCGCGGATGGCGAGGTGCCCCATCGCGGCGTGGACGTCGCGCGCCCACTGGTCGCGGATGAACTGCCCGACGACGCCGGTCGCGGTGTTGGCGCTGGTCCAGTTGTCGCTCGAGTTGGCGCTGATGACGAGCGTATCGTAGCTTTCCGGAGCTCCGTCGCCGAAGACGGGGAACCGCAGCTTCGCGGCGCCGTACTCGCTGCGGAAGTGGAGGCGCAACGAGTGCTGCGGCGTGATGTCGGGCCGCCTGCTGCTGCCACCGTGCGCCCGCAGACCCGCGTTCACCTGGAACTCGCGCTCGCCCGAGGTCTCGAAGAGCTCGACGGAGCACGGCCGTTCCCAGGCGCTGCCTCGCTGCGTCGGGTTCGAGTAGACGCCTCCGGAGCCGAACAGGTCCTGCACGTCGGCGACGACGGAGAGCGTCGGGATCGCCTTCAGGTCATCGCGGATCGTCGCGCCGTAGCGCGGGTCGTCGACGATGGTCGGGTCCATGGCGTAGTCGGCGCGCACGCCGTTCCACGTCGACGGGAACCCGGCGCCGGTCTGGCGGATCACCTCGTCGACGAAGACGTACGTGTGCGTGCCGACGAGGCTCGGCGCCCAGCCGTCCCGAAAACCCGCGGCGCGCAGGAGCGTCGTCCCGGTGATGCGGATCGGACCGTCGTAGACGTCGCCGCGTCCCGGCGCCGGCCAGCTGCCGTCGAGCGTGTAGCGGATCACCGCACCGGGCGTCGCCGTGGCCAGCTCGACGTCGAGAGGCGCGTCGTAAAATCCGCGCGGCCTCGAGAACTCCACCGCCGTGACGAAGCCGGCCACGCCCCTCCCGTTGGCGCGACCGGGCGTCGGCTCCGGGAAGAAGACGAGCGTCTCCGAGCGCGTCCCGACGAGCGTCACGTCGAGGAGAAACGTCGGACTGGTCGCGCCGTCGTTGAGCCCGTGCAGCGCGAGGACGTTGAGACCGGGTCGCAGGGCGTCGACGTGCGCCGAGAGATCGATGAGCTCCGAGGTCAGCAGATCATCACCCGGTCGCGCCGCAGTCGCCCCGGAGCGCCAGTCGGTCACCGGCGGCGCGTTCCGGCGCGCGACCTCGCGGCCGTTGAGGTACGCCACGAAGCCGGCGTCGTATCGAACGCCCATCGAGAGCGACGTGAGCTCGTCCGGTGTCTCGACGTCGAACGGCGAGCGCACGTAGATGGTCGCGTTGACGCCGTGCATGGCGGCCTCGACGTCGGTCTCGAGGATGCGCCGGAAGCCGCCCGGCTCGAGCGCCGTCTCGAAGTGCTCGCGGATCTCCGTCACCGGAAGCGCGCGCCGGTAGATGGCGACCTCGTCGATGCGACCGTCGAACGGCTGGACGCTGCCGAACGTCCGCGCGCCGATGCGCACGCCGTGACCGGCGGGGATCGCGCCGCCCTCGCGCAGCTCGCCGCGGAAGGCGACCTCGCCGTCGACGTGAAGCCGGATCTCCCGGGCGCCCGGATCCTGCACCGCGACGATGTGGTACCACCGCTGGCCATCGATCAGCAGCGGCGCGGACGACGTGGCGACGTTCGCGAGCCCCTGCGAGATGAAACGCACCGTGTTGGAGCTCGTCAGGCCGAGGAGATAATCGACGCTGCTCGTGCCGATGCCCTTCGAGATGATCCACTGGAACGCGCCGCCCGCCGCGGGCTGGACCCACGCCTCCACCGTGAGCGCGCCCGCGCCGACGTCGAGCGCGGCGTCGGCGGGCACGTCGACGGCGCCGCCCTCGAAATCGACCGACGTGTCGGCGTCGCCGACGATCACGCCGGGCGCGCCGAGCATCACCGCGCCCGAGAACGAGCCGTGGTGCCGGCCGAGCTCGTCCATGACAGCGAGCCCGTCGCTCTCGCCGAGGCGCCAGTACCCGACCAGGCCATCCGCGGCCGCGACCAGTCCGGAGTAGAAGTTCGTCACCTCGGCGCCCTGGTCGATCCGCTCGTAGCCGATCGGCATGCGCGCCCCGGCGTTCCAGCGCGCGTCGTCGAACCCCGGCGAGGTCCAGTCGAGCCCGTCGCCGCCGTCGGCCGGCACGAGCCACGACACCGTGTCACCGAGCGTCTCGGTGCGCGCCGTCGTGCCGCCGAGCCCGTAGGAGATGTTCTCGCGCTGCGGCGGATAGGCGGGCGCGAAGAGCTGCGCGAAGCGGCCGTCGGGACGCACGAGCGCCAGGAAGTCGCCCCGGGAGTCGAGCGCGAAGTTGGCGTGCAGCTCGTCACCGGTGCGGTTCTTTCCCGACGCGAAGACGATCAGGTACTCGCCCGCGCCGACCAGCCGCGACGGGAACACCCACTTGAAGGGGATGGCGGGATCGTCGGTGAGCGCCCAGCCGTCGGTGTCGACGCCGACCGGACCGGGTGCGTGGAGCTCGATCCAGTCCGGCGTGTCGCGGTCGGCATCCTCGAGGCCACCGCCGTTCGCTGTCAGGAACTCGTTGATCACGAGCTCCTGCGCGACGACGTCGACCCGAAAGACGAAGAGCGCGACGGCGAACAGCAGGGCCCCGAGCAGACGTGTCGATAGCAGCATGGTTTTGTCCTACCTCTCGCTTTCCTCTCACGCATAGAATAGACGACGGTCGAACGGGTGAGAACACAAACCTCGGCAGACGGATTCGTTCCGCGGAGGGCATCATGGAGGCCACCATGTCCAGGGTCGTTCCGCTCGTGATCCTCGTCACCATCGTCGCGGCGCCCGGTCCCGCGCCGGCCGTCGACCTGCTCTTCGACTTCGAGGGCGACGTGGCGCCCGTCGCCACCGACAAGCTCGCCGAGGACGGCGCGCAGAACGGCAGGATGGTCAACAACGTCAGCATCGAGACCGAGAGCGTGCCGTTCGGCGACCGCGCCGCCCGTTTCGAGCCGCCCGACGAGCCCGAGCCTCCCGAGCCCCCGCCGAACCAGCCGCAGCTCTTCAGCACGGTCGAGATCCCCGGCACGCGCGAGCTCGGCTCGGAGTGGACGCTCGCCGCGTTCGTCAACTTCACCAACGAGGGCTTCACGCGCCTCTTCTCGAGCTTCCAGGGGACCGGCCCCCCCGGCCCCGGCCGCGTCATCCTCGACTTCGATCCCTCGGGCGGTCAGATCAACTTCCTGCGCGTCATCGTCGGCCCGGACAGGGCGCAGGCGATCGAGCTGCCCGAGGACCTCGTCGCGCCCGGCTTCAAGCACATCGCGCTGACCTTCGACACCGGCATGATCGCGGTCTACCTGAACGGCATCCCGGTGCCGCTCGACCTCGACACCGTCAGCACGACGGAGATCTCCGCGCCGGTGAACATGCGCTTCGGCGAGGATCCGCACGACGGCGGCGGCACCGCCAACGAGCAGTTCCGCGGCCACGTCGACGACCTGCTGGTGATCGGACGGGCGCTCCTCGAGGAGGAGATCGCCGAGATCGCCGAGAACGGCGTGCAGGGAAAGGTGACCCCCTCGCCGGGCGAGCTCGCCATCTGGTACGACTTCGAGCCGCCCGACGAGGGCACGACGATCACCGACCGCTTCGACGAGGACGGCGCGCAGAACGGCATCGCCCACGAGAACGTGCAGATCGATCCGGACGTGGCGCACCCGCTCTTCGGCAGCCAGTCGCTCAGGCTCGCCGACCGCATCCCGTTCAACACCATCGAGTTCCCGGAGACGGACATGCTCGGCTCCGAGTGGTCTCTCGCCGCGTTCGTCAACTTCACGAACACGGGCTTCACCAGGTGGTTCTCGAGCTACCAGGGTACCGGCGCGCCCGAGCCGAACCGGGTGATCTTCGATTTCGACCCGACCGGCGGCGCCATCAACTTCATGCGCGTCATCGTCGGACCGGAGTCCGCGCAGGTCGACGGCGTGCCGCCGGAATTCCCCGAGGCGCTCACCGAGCCCGGCTACAAGCACATCGCGCTGACCTTCGACAGCGGCGAGTTCGCGGTCTACCTCGACGGCGAGCCCGTGCCGATGACCACCGACGTCTTCACCGCCACCGAGGCGTTCGCGCCGGTGAACATGCGCTTCGGCGAGGACCCGCACGACGGCGGCGGCACCGCCAACGAGCAGTTCGAGGGGCACGTCGACGATCTGCTGATCATCGGACGCGCGCTGACGCCCGCCGATGTGGCGGCGATCGCCCGGGATGGGGTCGCCGAGGCCAACCTCGCACCGGTCGCCGGCGAGCTCGCCATCTGGTACGACTTCGAGCCGCCCGACGAGGGCCAGACCATCACCGACCGCTTCGACGCCGACGGCGCACAGAACGCCATCATCTGGAAGCAGGTGTCGGTGGACGAGACGGCCGACGAGGCGCGCTTCGGGACCGGCTCGGGACTGCTCGGCGAGGGCGGTGACGTCGAGCCGCCACCGCCGGCCGAGGCCCCGTTCAACGAGCTCGAGATCCCCGGCACGATGCGCCTCGGCTCGCAGTGGACCGTCTCGGCCTTCGTCGACTACACGAACACCGACTTCACGCGGCTCTTCTCGACCTATCAGGGAACCGGCGGCGTGCGGCCGAACCGCATGATCCTCGACATCGACCCGAGCGGGTCGCAGATCTTCGGCGTGCGGGTCATCGTCGGCGCCACCAGCGACCCGCTGAACATCGCGCAGGCGCTCGAGATCCCGCCGGAGCTCAACGAGCCCGGCTTCAAGCACTTCGCGCTGACCTTCGACGAGGGCGAGATCCACGTCTATCTCAACGGCGAGGAGATCGCCATGGACAGCAACCTGCTGTCCGCGACCGAGGCGTTCGCGCCCGTGAACCTCCGCTTCGGCGAGGATCCGCACGACGGCGGCGGCACCGCCAACGAGCAGTTCGACGGCAACGTCGACGACCTGCTCGTCCTCGGCGTGGCGCTGAGCGCCGCGGATATCGCGGCCATCGCGGACTCCGGCGTCGAGGCGAGCGGCTTCACTCCGGAGGACGATGTCCTCGCCGTCTGGTACGACTTCGAGCCGCCGGACGCCGGAACGAAGATCACCGATCGCTTCGTCGCGGACGGCTCGCAGAACGGCATCGTGCACCGCTCCGTGCGGATCGACACCGAGAAGTCGCACCCGCTCTTCGGCACGCAGTCGCTGCTCCTCGGCGGAGCGCCGCCGGTCGACGACATCCCCTTCAGCCTCATCGACGTCGGACGCCTCGGCAACCTCGGCAGCACGGTGACGCTGGCCGCCACGTTCAACATGCCGGACGGCGGCCACTCGGCGGGCGGTCTGGCGCGGCTGTTCAGCACCTTCTCGGGGACGGGCAGCACGGCGGGCCGGCTGATCCTCGACGTCAACCCCGATGCCGACATCGCGGGCATCGGCGTCCGCCTCATCCTTCCCGACGGCACGACGGTGGTCCACCCGGAGCCGTTCACCGTCAACGAGAACCACCACGTCGCGGCGGTCTACGACGAGGGCGAGGTCGAGATCTACTTCGACGGCGACCTCGTGCTGTCGAGCATCGGCATCGGCGGCGACGTCGACCTCGGCGAGTTCCCGCTGCGCATCGGCGAGGACCTCGGCGGCGTGATCAACGAGAACTTCGTCGGCGTCATGGACGACATCCTGGTGCTCTCGCAGGCCCTGAGCGCCGCTGACATCGCGACGCTCGCCACCGAGGGCGCGGCGGCGCTCTTCGATCAGCCCCCGATCGGCGTCGGCCCCTTCATCCGCGGCGACTCGAACGTCGACGGCGATCTCAACATCTCGGATCCGATCTTCACCCTCGACTTCCTGTTCACCGGTGGTCCGGATCCGCGCTGCCGCGTCGCCACCGATGCGAACGCCGACGGCGACGTGAACATCTCCGATCCGATCTTCGCCCTCGATTTCCTCTTCACGGGCGGCCCGCCGCCGCCGGCGCAGTTCCCGGACTGCGGCAGGAGCAACGAACCGAGGGACATCGCCCTCGGCTGCGAGCGGCCCTCGGCGGGGTGCGAGTGATCGAGCTTCGAAGCGACTGACAGCGACAACACGGCGAGGAAAAATGGAGGTCGATATGGGGTCCGTACACGCTCCACGTGCCCGTGTGGCACTTTCTTCAACGCTCGTCGTCCTCGCGCTGGTCGCGCGGGCTCCGGTGGCGGGCGTCGACCTGCTCTACGACTTCGAGGGCGACGCCGGTGGCGTCGCGACCGACAAGCTCGGCGGGGACGGCGCCCAGAACGGGACCTTCCAGAACAACGCCGGTGTCACCATGGAGGGCGCCCCGTTCGGCGCGCAGGCGGCGGCGTTCGACGTGCCGCTGAGCGGCGCGGAGGGCTTCAATCGCATCCAGATCCCCGGCTCGACCGAGCTCGGGATGGCGTTCACGATCGCCGCGAGCGTCGACTTCGACAACACCGGTTTCACGCGACTCTTCACCAGCTACCGCGGCACCGGCGGGGTCGGCGCGGATCGCATCATCGTCGACTTCGATCCCTCGGGCGGCGTGATCCCCGGCGTGCGCGCGATCATCAACAACACCGTCGTGGGCACCGCGGCGCCCCCGGCGTCGCTCGCGGACCCGGGCTACCACCACGTCGCGGTGACGTACGACGACGGCGCGGTGGCGATCTACGTCGACGGCGCGGAGGTCGCCTCCGGCACCGCCGGGAGCGGCCCGGTGACCATGACCCAGGACCTCTTCTTCGGCGAGGATCCGCACGACGGGGGCGGCTCGGCGAACGAGCAGTTCGTCGGCAACGTCGACGACATCGTCGTTCTCTCTGGCGCGCTGAGCGCCGAGGAGATCGCGCTGGTCGCGCTCGACGGGGTCGACGGCGCGGGCATCGCGCCCGGTGGCGGGCTCGCGGTCTGGTACGACTTCGAGGGAGACTCGGGCACGACGATCACCGACAAGTTCGACGCCGACGGCGCGCAGGACGGCATCGTGCTGAACGCCGTCGCGGTCGACGAGGATCCGGCGAACGCGGCGTTCGGGCAGCGCTCGGCGGCTCTCGCCCCGTTCATCCCGTTCAGCGTCATCGACGTCGGGCGGCTCGGCAACCTCGGAAGCGCCCTGACGCTCGCGGCGACCATCAACGTCCCCGGCGGAGGGCACTCGGGGGGCGGTCTCGCGCGTGTCTTCAGCACGTTTGCGGGGAGCGGCAGCCCGGCGGGCCGCCTGATTCTCGACGTCAACCCGAGCGCGTCGGTGGCCGACATCGGCATCCGGCTGATCCTCCCCGACGGCACCGCCGTCGTCGCGCCGGACACCTTCACCGTCGACGAGAACCACCACATCGCCGCGACGTACGACGCCGGCGACGTGCGCGTCTATCTCGACGGCGTCGAGGTGGCGAGCGGATCGACGGCGGGCGACGTCGACCTCGGCGACTTCCCGCTGCGCATCGGCGAGGACCTCGGCGGCGGCGTCAACGAGAACTTCATCGGCATCATGGACGACGTGCTCATCCTCGGGCGCGCCCTGAGCGCCGGGGAGGTCGCCACCATCGCCGCGAACGGCGCCGCGGCGGTTCTGGGTCGGCCCTTCGAGATCTTCTACGACTTCGAGGGGGACTCGGGATCCATCGCCACCGACAAGCTCGATGGGGACGGCGCCCAGGACGGGACGCTCGTCAACAACGTCTCCTTCACCACCGCGGGAGTCCCCTTCGGCGAGCAGGCGGCTGCGTTCGACCTCCCGCCCGACCCGCCGGTCGCCCCGGACGACTTCAACCGCATCGAGATCCCCGGCTCGACCGATCTCGGCACGGCGTTCACCATCGCCGCCGAGGTCGACTACGAGAACACCGGCTTCACGCGGCTCTTCACCAGCTACCGCGGCACCGGCGGGGTCGGCACGGATCGCATCATCCTCGACTTCGATCCCTCGGGCGGCGTCATCCCCGGGCTCCGCTCCATCATCAACAACACCGTCGTGCAGACGTCGGCGCCGGCGGCGGCGCTCGCGGACCCCGGCTACCACCACGTCGCGGTGACCTACGACGACGGCGCGGTGGCGCTCTACGTCGATGGCGCGATGGTCGCCTCGGGCACCGCTGCGAGCGGCCCCGTCACCATGACCCAGAACCTCTTCTTCGGCGAGGACCCCCACGACGGGGGCGGCTCGGCAAACGAGCAGTTCGTCGGCAACGTCGACGAGATCCTCGTCCTCGGCCGTGCGCTCTCCGCCGCAGATGTGATGGCGGTTGCGGACGCCGGCGTCGACGGCGCGGGGATCGCGCCCGGCGATGGCCTGGCGATCTATTACGACTTCGAGGGCGACTCCGGCACGACCATCACCGACAAGTTCGACGCCGACGGCGCGCAGGACGGCATCGTCGTGAACGACGTCAGCGTCGACGAGACGCCCGGGAACGCCGCCCGCGGCTCGCGCTCCGGCGCCGTCGGCCCGTTCGGCCTCGCCATCCCGTTCAGCGTCATCGACGTCGGCCCGGTGGGCAGCCTCGGCAGCGGGTTCACGATGGCGGCGACCATCAACGTCCCCGGCGGCGGGCACGCGGGGGGCGGTCTGGCGCGTGTCTTCAGCACGTTTGCGGGAAGCGGCAGCCCGGCGGGCCGCCTCATCCTCGACGTCAACCCCGACGCCGACGTCGCCGGCATCGGCATCCGGTTGATCCTCCCCGACGGCACCGCCGTCGTCGCGCCGGACATGTTCACCGTCGACGAAAACCACACCATCGCCGCGACGTACGACGCCGGCGATGTGCGCCTCTATCTCGACGGCGTCGAGGTCGCGAGCGGATCGACGGCGGGCGACGTCGATCTCGGCGACTTCCCGCTGCGCATCGGCGAGGACCTCGGCGGCGGCGTCAACGAGAACTTCATCGGCATCATGGACGACGTGCTGATTCTCGCACGCGCGCTCAGCCCCGAGGACGTCGCGCGACTCACGACCGAGGGCGCCGCGGCGGTCATCAGCGGCGAGCCTCCCGCGAACACGCGGCCGACGGCTGTGATCCAGACCAACCCCGACCCGCCGGTGGTGCAGCTCGCCGGGGGAATCGCGGCGGTGATCCTCGACGGCAGCGACTCCGACGACGGCGACGGCGGCGCGCAGGGGCTGACCTTTCTCTGGGAGAAGCTCGGCGGCCCTGAGGGCGACGTCATCGCCGACCCGGCCGCGGCGGCGACCGAGGTGACCTTCTCGACGCGAGGCGTCTACGAGTACTCGCTCACCGTCGACGACGGCCAGGCGGAGAACGCCCGCGCCTCGGCGCGTGTCTCGGTCACGGTGCTCTCCGAGCCGATCCCGATCGACATCCTCTACGACTTCGAGGGGGACAGCGGCGCCGTGGCCACGGACAAGCTGGTCGACGACGGACAGCGCGACGGCGCGCTCTTCAACAACGTATCGATCGTCTCGAGGGCCGAGGCGCCGGTGCCGTTCGGCAACCGGGCGGCGCGGTTCGAGCCGCCGGACCTGTTCTCGACGCTCGAGATCCCCGGCACGCTCGAGCTCGGCATGGCGTGGACGATCGCCGCGCACGCCGACTACGAGAACACCGGCTTCACGCGGCTCTTCACCAGCTTCCGCGGCACGGGCCCGGTCGGCGCCGACCGCATCATCCTCGACTTCGATCCGTCGGGGAATTCCATCCCCGGCGTCCGCGCCATCGTCAACAACGTCGTCGTCCAGACCACGGAGCCGCCGGCCGTGCTCGCGGAGCCCGGCTACCACCACTTCGCGCTCAGGTACAACGACGGCGCGGTGACCGTCTTCGTCGACGGCGATCCGGTGGTCACCGGCACCGCGGGCAGCGGACCGGTGACGATGACCGCGAACCTGCGCTTCGGCGAGGACCCCCACGACGGCGGCGGATCCGCCAACGAGCAGTTCGTCGGCAACGTCGACGACATCCTCGTCGTCGGCCGCGCCCTGAGCGACATCGACGTCTCGACGCTGGCGGCGGTCGGCGTGCGCGCCAACCTCGAGCGCGCCGGCGTGTTCGGCGTCCACTACAGCTTCGAGGCGGACGACAGCGGCACGACGATCACCGACCGCTTCGTCATGGACGGCGCCCAGGACGGCGTCGTGCACGGCGACGTCTCGGTCGACGAGGACGCCGCCAACGCATTCGCCGGCGAGCAGTCCGGCGTGCTCGCGCCGCTTCCCGCGCCGTTCAGCATCATCGAGATCGGTCCGGTCCAGAACGTCGGCGACCAGCTGACGCTGGCGGCGGTGGTCAACGTGCCCGACGGCGGCTTCTCGGGTCGCGGTCTGACGCGCCTCTTCAGCACGTACGCCGGAGGCGGCAGCCCCGCCGGCCGGCTGATCCTCGACTTCAACCCCGACGCGGACGTCTCCGACATCGGCATCCGGCTGATCGTCCCCGACGGCACGGCGGTCATCGCCAGTGACACGTTCACCGTCGACGAGCCGCACCACATCGCGGCGACGTACAACAACGGCGAGATCGCCCTCTACCTCGATGGCACGCCGGTCGCCTCGGGGTCCGGGCCGGGCGGCGACCTCGACCTCGGCGACTTCGCGCTGCGCGTCGGCGAGGACCTCGGCGGCGCCGTCAACGAGAACCTCGAGGGCATCGCCGACGACGTGCTCGTCCTCGGCACCGCGCTCACCCCCGCCGAGATCGCGGAGCTCGCCGACATCGGCGCCGACCGGTTCTTCGGCCTCGCGCTGCCGAACAACGCGCCGACCGCGGTGATCACGACCCGGCCGGATCCCGCGGAGGTGACCATCGCCGATGGCATGGCCTCGGTGCAACTCCTCGGCGGCGACTCCGACGACGGCGACGGCGGCGAGCAGGGGCTGATGTTCTCCTGGACGAAGGTCAGCGGCCCCGACGGGGACGCCATCGCGACGCCGGACGCGCCGAGCACGATGGTGACGTTCACGCAGGCGGGCACCTTCGTCTACCGGCTCACCGTCGACGACGGTCAGGACGAGAACAACACCGACAGCGCCGAGGTCACGGTCACCGTGCTCCCGGAGCCGCAGCCGATCTTCGTCCGCGGCGACGGCAACGCCGACGGCGAGGTCGACCTCTCCGACGCATCTTTCATCTTCAACTTCCTCTTCCTCGGCGGCCCGGCGCCGGTCTGTCCCGACGCGGCCGACTCGAACGACGAGGGCGCGCTCTCGATCACGTCCGGGATCTACGTCCTCAACTTCCTCTTCAACGGCGGACCTCCGCCGCCGGCGCCGTTCCCCGACTGCGGCGAGGACCCGACGGCGGACGATCTCGGCGAGTGCGACTACCCGGAGGAGAACTGCGCGGCGCCCTGAGCTTCCCTGCCTCGCAAGAACGGAGACCATGAACGGTACGGAACGGAGACGCGGGAAACGGCGGCGACCGGCGCGGGCGGGGCTCCTGCTCGCGGCGGTCGTCGCCGCATGCGCCGTGTCGGTCGCGGAGGAGGACGAGCGGCGCACGAGCTTCCTCCTCATCACCGCCGACGACCTCAACTGCGATTCGGTCGGGGCGTACGGCTCTCGCGTGCCCGACATCACGCCGAACATCGATCGGCTGGCGTCGGAGGGGCTTCGCCTCGAGTACGCGCACGTCACCATCGCTGTGTGTCAGCCGTGCCGCTCGGTGTGGCTCACCGGACGGTATCCGCACCAGAGCGGCGGCGAGGGGTTCCACACGCTGAGGGTCCCCGGCGTGCCGACGCTCCCCGCGCTGCTCCGCTCGGCGGGCTACCGCGTCGGGATCCTCGGCAAGGGGAGACACTCGACGCCCTACCCCGACTTCGAGTGGGACGCGCGCTTCGAGGCCGCCGAGCTCGGCGGCGGGCGCTCCCCGTCGCTCTACGGCGAGCGCGCCAAGAAGTTCATCGCGGACTCCGTCGCCGCGAAGCGCCCGTTCTTCCTGATGGCCAACTCCCACGATCCGCACCGGCCCTTCCACAACGCCGGGCCACCGCGCAAGGGCGCCGAGCCGCCGACGCGCGTCTACACGCCGGGGGAGGTCGTCGTCCCCGGCTTCCTGCCCGACCTGCCCGAGGTCCGTCTCGAGATCTCCGAGTACTTCAGCTCGGTGAGACGCTGCGACGACACCGTCGGCGCCGTGCTGCGCGCGCTCGAGGAGAGCGGCCACGCCGGGAACACGCTGGTTATGTTCCTCTCCGACCACGGCATGGCGCTGCCGTTCGCCAAGACGAACTGCTACCTCCACAGCACGCGCACGCCGTGGATCGTTCGCTGGCCGGGTCGCGTCCCGGCGGGCTCGGTGGACCGGGAGCACATGATCTCCGGTGTCGATCTGACGCCGACCGTCCTCGACGCGCTGAAGATCGAGCAACCGAGCGGGCTCGCCGGGCGGTCCTTCCTGCCGGTCCTCCGCGGCGGCACGCAGAGCGGTCGCGACATGGTCTTCACTCAGTTTCATCAGACTTCGGCGCGGCGCGCCTATCCCATGCGGTGCGTGCTGACGAAACGCTTCGGGTACATCTGGAACCCCTGGGCCGACGGCGAGCGCGTCTTCCGGAACGAGTCGCAGAGCGGCCGCACGATGAAGGCGATGCGCGCCGCGGCGGAGGACGACCCGGCGCTCCGGGCGCGCGTCACGCTCTTCCTCGAGCGCGTCCCGGAGGAGCTCTACGACTTCGCGAACGATCCGGACGCGCTCGAGAACCTCGCCGGCGATGCCACGCATCGCGAGGAGCTCGATCGCCTCAGGCGGCGCCTGCTCGAGTGGATGGAGCGCACCGGAGACCCGGCGCTCGCCGCCTTCAGGCAGCGCGACTCCACCGAGGCGCGCGAGGCGTTCGTCCGCAGCCAGGAGGAGCGCGCCGGCACGCGGGAACGCCGACGCGCGCGGAAATCGCGCCGCAAGAGCGACGAGGGCTGAGCCGGGTGAAAGCGGCGCCGCCCGCGGCGATCACCACGCCGTCCAGCCGCCGTCGACGACGAGGTTGTGGCCGGTGACGTAGGAGCTCGCGTCGCTCGCGAGGAAGACGACCGCGCCGCGGAGCTCGTCCGGTCGCCCCATGCGGCCCATCGGGCTGCGCGTCTCGAGGCGCTCGACCAGTTGCCGCGACGCCGACTCCGCCGGGAACGGTCCCGGGCTCAGGCAGTTGACGCGCACGCGGTCGGGCGCCCAGTAGATGGCGAGGTGACGGGCCATCTGGATGATGCCGCCCTTGAGCGTCTGGTAGGCGACCGGGTTCGCGGGGCCGACGCCCTCGTACGCCCCGGGGTACGACGCCACCAGTCCGTACATCGAGCCGAGCAGGATGACGCTCGCCGGCGCACCGCGCTCGACAGCGTGATCGCGGAGCCGGCGCGCGAGCGCGAAGTAGCCGCTCGCGTTGGCGAGCTGCCGCGTGAACTGATCGAACGACACTGTCGTCCAGTCGTCGGCGATCGCCTCGTGCGCGTTGTTGACGAGCACGTCGACCTGGCCCGCGAGCCGCACGGCGTCGTCGAAACCGCGCGCGATCGATGCCTCGTCGCCGTGGTCGAGGACGGCGCCGGCGTGACGGGCGCCGGACGGCGCGGGAAGCGACGCGGCGGTCGACGATGCCCGCTCGGCGTCGCGGCTCGTCACCACCACCGTCGCGCCGGCCTCCGCCAGCCCGCGCGCGATGGCGCGGCCGAGGTGCCCCGCGCCGCCCGTGACCAGGGCGACCTTGCCGCCGAGGTCGAAGAGCCGCGGCACGTCGCGATCGTCCGGCGCCATCGGCTCAGCCTCCCTGTGGCGTCAGCTTGCGGGCCTCGTCGTACTTCGCGAGGAGCGCCTCGTCGGTGCGCGTGTGCGCGCCGCGGTAGGGGATGATCAGCGCCAGCCGGGAGCGACCGCTGCGGTTGACGTCGCTGCGGTGGATGGTCTGGCCGTGATGGATCACCGCGTCGCCGGGATCGAGCGTCACGACGAGGCTCTCGAACGCGCCGGGCTCGGGCTGGCGTGCGAGCCCGTACGAGTTGCCCTTGACGCCCGACGGCGCGTGCGGCCAGAGCTCGCGATGCGAGCCGCGCAGGTACTCGACGGGGCCGTTCTCCGGCGTCACCGCATCGAGCGCGATCCACAGCGTCAGCACGTCGGGCGGCGTCTGGCAGAAGTACGCGTTGTCCTGGTGGAACGGCACCGCGCTGCCGACCATCGCGGGCTTGTTGAACGTCTCGACGCCGAGCGGCACCGGGTCGCCGCCGAGGAGCGGCCGCACGAGGTCGAGGAAGTCCGGTCGCTCGCGCAGGCGCGCGAAGTACGGCTCGTTGCGGTCGAGCCGCCAGAAGTTCCTTACCGACCGGCCGTCCGGCTCGAGCGTGTAGTCGTCGACGGGAACGCTCTCCAGGCGACTCTCGAAACCGGCGAGCACGTCGCGCACCTCGGCCACCTCATCGGCGGAGAGCACGGCGCGGACACGCACCACGCCGTCGCGCTCGTACTCGCGCCGGATCGCATCGATATCGAAACGCATCGTCATGACTCCAGACTCTCCCAGGCGCCGCGCTCCACCGAGCGCAGCACGGCGAGGTTGACGCGCAGCGTGCGGATGCCGTCCTCGAGCGAGCACGGCGGCTGCGCTCTCCCCTCGAGCACATCGAGGAACACGCCGGCCTGCGCTGCAAAGAGCGTGTCGCGCTCGAGCGGTCCGACCGGCTCGTCGTGCCAGTCGCCGCCCGGCTCGCTCATCCATCGCCAGCGCTCCCGATGATACTCGAAGCGCGCCGTGCCGCGCTCGCAAACGATGGTCATCGAGAGCTCGAAGGGCGCCTGGTGCAGGTTGAGGCTGTAGGAGGCGGGCACGTCGCCCTCGAGTCCCACGCCATCGCGTCCCACGCCATCGCGTTCAATGCCATCGCGTCCAGTGCCATCGCGTCCAGTGCCATCGCGTCCAGTGCCATCGCGTCCAATGCCATGGCGCGCGATGCCGTGAACGGTGTCCTCGACGTCGACGCCCTCGAGCGCCCGGTGCGCCGCATCGAAGCAGACGCGCGTCACCGGCCCGAGCAGCCACTCGCCGGCGTTGATGACGTGCGTCAGGGCGTCCTGGATGGCGCCGCCGCCGCGGGCGCGGTCGGCGAAGTAGATCTCGCGGTAGGCCGGGCGGTATTTCGGAAAGCACTGACCGGCGACGGCGACGAGCTCGTGGGGCGCACCGAAGCGTCCCGAGGCGATCGCGTCGCGCATGGCGACGAGCGCCGGGTGCACGCGGTAGACGTAGGCCACCGCCGCGGCGACGCCGCGCTCGGCGACCGCCTCGCGGAGCGCATCGACCCCGTCGAGGCCAGTCGCGAGCGGCTTCTCGATGAGCAGGCCGATGCCGCGCCCGGCGAGCCGC
Organism: Planctomycetota bacterium; assembly: GCA_041569895.1. Taxonomy (GTDB): domain Bacteria; phylum Planctomycetota; class UBA8108; order UBA8108; family JACQVS01; genus JBFFXF01. The sequence goes on from JBFFXF010000044.1 coordinate 25,007, forward strand.
GTCGCGATCGGCACGTGGAGGTGCGCGGGCGTCGCGACCACCGCCGCGTCGAACGACTCGCGCAGCGCCTCGTCGAGCGATGCGAACGAGCCGGAGACCGCGTGGCGCCCCGCGACCTCCGCTCGCAGCCGGTCGTCGATCTCGCAGATGGCGACCGTCGCGCGCCCGGTGGCCAGGAAGCACCGCACGTGACGCTCGCCGATCGACCCCGTGCCGATCACCAGCACACGCGCCGTCACGAGGGCCCGCCTTCCGGAGACGCCAGCCGGTTGTCGAACCGGAACCCGACGGCGCCGAAGTCCTGCTGCATGCGCTCGAGGGCCGCCTTCACCATGACGATGTCGGCGCCGTGCGTGAGGAAACGGGCGCCGAGGTCGAGGAGGCGCCGTGCATGGTCGACGGAGAAGGCCGGCATCCCCCAGACGATCCCCGCCTCCCGCGCCGCCGAGGCGATGCGCCGCAGCGCGTCGTCGATCACCGGTCCGTCGAAGCGACCCGGCGTGCCGGCGAGCACCGAGAAGTCCGCCGGGCCGAAGAAGAGCACGTCGACGCCCTCGACCGCCGCGATCGCGTCGACGTCGGCGAGCGCGCCGGCGTCCTCGATCTGCACGATGATGAACGTCTCATCGTTCGCGCGGCGGACGTACTCGTCCATCGGCATCGAGCAGTAGGGCATGTCGGCGCCCCCGCCGTCGAAGCCACGACGGCCGAGCGGCGCGAACTTCGCCGCGGCGACCACCTCGCGCGCCTCGTCCGCGGACCCGCAGCGCGCGTACATGATGCCCGCGGCGCCGGCCTCGAGCAGCCTGCCGAGACGCATCAGCTCGCCACGAGCCACGCGCGCGACGACGTCGGAGACGCCGACGCGCGAAGCACGGATCAGCGCCTCGGCGGTCTCGACGCTCGTGTGGTGATGCTCGAGATCGATCCAGATGCCGTCGAAGCCCATCAGGCTGGTGAGCTCGAAGACCTCGGGGCTGCGCAGGTGGAGCTGGGTCAGGAGGACCGACTCGCCGCGCCGCAGCTTCGCCTTGATTCGACTCGGTCGCATGCGCTCATTCCTCCGCCGGAAGCGGACCTCGCCGCGGGAACACGAAGCTGGCGATGGTGCCGACGACGATCTGCGTCAGCAGCCCGAGGGGCATCGCCCAGAGAAAGCTCGGGCCTTTCGACCCGAGGATTTGCTCCCAGTAGTTGATCAGCACGACGACCGCGACGCAACACGCCGACCCGATCAGCGTCCCGGTCTGGCTGGCGCGCCGCACGAAGATCGCCATGAAGAAGAGCCCGGCGAGCGGCGCGGTGAGGAGGTTGACGGTCTTGTAGGTGACCTCGAGCAGGTTGCCCTCGACGATGCCGACGGCGGTGCCGAGGAGCACGACGATGACCCCGACGGCCACCGAGATGACCTTCGCGAGCCGCACGCGTGCCATCTCGCCGATCTGCCGCTCCCTGAACCGGTCGATGAAGTCGACCGCGATGACCGAGCACGAGGAGTTGACGCCGGAGGAGAGGCTCGACATCGCCGCCGCCAGCAGGCCCGAGATCACCAGGCCGCTGATGCCGATCGGCAGCCCGAAGACGATGAACTGCGGGAAGAGCTTGTCGGCCATGTCGTCGCTCGAGAACAGCCCCGGGCCGTCGGGGACCATGTGCGGTTGGCGCTGGAAGTAGGCGAGGAGCGCGAGGCCGAGGCAGCCGAGGAAGAGCGCCACGCAGGCGTCCGTCGTCAACGACGTGGCGAGGACACGGCGCGCCGAGCGCGCATCGCGCGTCGCCAGGTAACGCTGGATGGCGATCTGGTCGGAGGCGCTGGTGCAGATGTGCCAGGTGAACGCGGCGGTGGCCATGCCGAGAAGAGTCATGCGCGCCTGGGTGTCGTAGCCGTAGATCGGCTCCGGCCAGTGCGAGGCCCATCCCTCCGGCCACCAGGCGCCGACGCCGCCGAGCTCGACGCTGACGACGACGACCGTCAGCACGGCGCCGCCGAAGAGGATCAGCGTCTGCACGACGTCGGTGACGACCACCGCGCGGAAGCCGCCCATCGTCGTGTAGACGATGGTGATGGCGCCAAGGAGCACGCAGACGAGCGGCGTCGCGGAGGCCTCGAGACCGAGCACCGGAATCAGCACCTTGGTCGTGGTGGCGTAGATGATGACGGACATCCAGATGAGGCGCAGGCAGAGGAAGAAGCTCGAGCCGACGGTGCGCACGGTCGGGCCGAGCCGCGCATCGAGGATCTCGTACGCGCTGGTGACGCGGAGCTTCATGATCGTCGGGATGATGAGCCACCCCGTGAAGAGGAACGCCAGCGGATAGCCGAGAACGAGGCCGAGATAGATCGGCCCATGGAGGAGCATCTCGCCCGGCCAGGCGAGGTAGGAGATGGTGCTCATCAGCGACGCGAAGAGCGACAGGCCGACCGCCGTCGAGCGCATCCGCCGGCCGCCGAGGAGATACTCCTCGCGCGTCGTCGTGCGCCTCGAGAAGTACCACCCGACGCCGAGAAGCCCGGCGCCGTAGAGCGCGATCACCGCCCAGTCGAGCGCGGAGAGCCGGTGCGGCGCGCGGCGTCCGATGCGCAGGATGGCGTGCGCCGCGGCGACGCGCAGGTCGGCGTCGACAGCGTCGACGGCGTTGTCGTTGTCGTCGTTATCGTCGTCGTCGTCGAGGAACGGCGAGAGCAGAGCGACGTGCGTCGCCTCGCCGATCTCGCCGAGCAGCTCGACCGCCGCGATTCGCTCGGCGGGCTCGCCGACCGCCTCGAGAGACGCCACCGCCCCGGCGAGCGCCGCCTCGCGTTCACCCGCATCGCCGGGCTGCTCGGGCGGCGCGATCTCGGCTCCGTCCGCCACGTCATCGCTCGCCCCCTCACGTTCGAGCACCGCTCGCGCCCGCTCGACCTCATGGGAATGCCACAGGAGCGCCCTCGCGGCACGCACGCGCGTCCCGGCCTCGGTCGCGACCAGCCCGTCCCGCAAGACGGCGAGCGCCCGATCCCGCAGCGTCTCATCAACGGGAACACTCTCAGCGGCGAGCGCGGGGACGACAGTCAACGTCAGCGCGAGGGCGAGCGGGAATGCAGAGCTGCACACGGGGAGCATGACGCGACGCATCGTACCGGCGGCCCGCGGGCAGTTCCAGCGGCGCGAGCCGGCGGGTGGCCCCCTTGCGCATTTTTTTTCGTCCAACGCACTCCCACACGCGTGTACACCATATGAGAGCGCGCGGAGCGAGGGATGGACCGGATGCGTCCGAGCGACAACCAGCTGATGGAACGCCTCGCGGGGGGCGACGCCTCCGCCCTCGAAGTCCTCGTGCGTCGCTGGGAGCGATCCGTCGCGCGGGTCCTCGCCGGGCTCGCCGGTCCGCGAGGCGACGTCGAGGACCTCTGTCAGGAGGTGTTCCTGCGTGTTTACTCGGCGCGGGCGCGATATCGAGGCACGGGGGCCTTCTCGACCTGGCTCCACGCGATCGCCCGCAACGTCGCCCGGGACGCGCAGCGCCGGCGCGGCGCGTTTCGGAAACTGCTCGAGGGTGTCGGGAACGGCAACCACCGCGACACTCCGCAGGCCGAGACCGTGCCCGTGCCGGAGGCGCGCCTCCGCGGCGAGGAGACCAGGCGCGGCATCGAGACGGCGCTCGCGCAGCTCCCCACGAAGCTCCGCGAGGTCCTGGTGCTGAAGCACTTCGGCGAGCTCACCTTCGAGGAGGTCGCGAGGGTCACCGGCCTGCGCGCGAGCACCGTCAAGTCGCGCCTCCGCGTCGCGCTGACGGAGCTCGGAAAGGAACTGAAACGAGTCGGCATCGACGGAGAGGACATCAGCCATGAACTGTGACGACTTCAACGAGGTCGCGGACAGACTCGTCGAGCTCGCGTACGGCGAGCTTCCCGCGGAGGAACGGGAACGCCTCGAGGCGCACGCGCGCGGCTGCGCCGACTGCGGCGGCAAGCTCGAGGACCTCCGCGCCACGCTCCGTCGTCTCGACGACGCGCACGGCGGCGAGGAGGTCCGCGTCGACACCTGCCGCGTCCTGCTCGCCGCGACGAACCGGGCCGAGAGAGCGGTGCGTCGGTGGAGGGTCGCGTGCGCCGCGGCATCCGCGATGGTGGTCCTCGCGCTCGGGCTCGCGGTGCTGACGCGTGGTCCATCACCGTCGCGAATGACCGACGCCACGTTCGCCGAAGCCCTCGATGCCATCCGCGACCACAACGAACGCCTGGAGGCCCTCGAGGAGCTCACGCGGCTCGTTGCCGTCGAAATCGATTCGGAGAGGGAGCGCTCCGCCCGCGCGCTGGTCGCGCTGCAGGGCCGCCTCCACGAGCTCGAGGGGCAGAGCCGCGCCCGCTGGCGGAGGCTCGACGACGACGTCCGGGCCGTCTACCACATCGCCTCGAGAGAGCACATCGCCGCGAGAGAGTGAACAAGCGAAACCAACCGCAACACCATTTCGTGAGAACGTCATGAGACACCGGAGCACGACCGTACTGATCGCCATCATCATCTTCGTCGCCGCCGCCGTCACCGTCCGCCCGGGCGCCACGCGCGCCGAGGACACGCCACCAGAACCGGCCATCAGCACCGTCGAGGAGCTCGCGGTCCTCGGCGAGCTGGTCCGTGGCGCGCTCACCCGGGTGTACGCCTCCACCGGTCACGTGGAGCTGGTGCACCGCTGGATCGAGGGACTGGATCCGCAGCTGGGTCACCCACACGGCCAGGCAGCCGGGGGAGGCGCCGTCGGCAGGCCGCACGCGCTCTACCTCCGCGGCCATGGCGTCGTCCTGCAGATCGAGGCGCCACGCCCCCGGGCGTCGGGCGCGGAACGCGGCATTGCCGGAGCGCCGAGCGAGTGGGATCTGGCGAGGCAGCGAGTCCACGGCACGTCATTCCAGCCGTCCGACGCACGGAACGCGAGCTGTCTCAACTGTCATGCGACATCCGGTGGGACGCTCGCCGTCGCGTGGATACCCGATAGCAACGCCGTCCGCGATGCGCTGGTGGACGTCGTCGGTCGCAACGGGCACAACCTCCGCAGCCTCGGAGCGGGGCAGCGGCTCACGGTGGCGGTGACGTTCCGCGACGCGCCCGCGACGCGAACAACGGTGCACCCCCACGAAGGTGGTCCCTTCGGAGAGTCGCTGGCCGAGCTCGAGGTCGCGAGAGACCCCGCAGCGCTCGAAAGGATCCTGGAACGTCCCGGCTCCGGGGCCCCGGAGCAGCTCGCCGCGGACCTCCATCTGCGCCAGGGGAACTACGAGGAGGCGGTCGCCGCCTACACGGCGCTGCTCGAGAAGTACACGGCCAGCGCGAGGCCGGAGCACGTCAAGCGCACGGTGCGACGCAAGCTCGCCCAGGCGTACACGGCCCTGGGGCAGTACGAGCGCGCGCGGAAGCTCCTGACGCTCCTCGAGCAGCAGGCCGGCGACGACTCGGCGGCGAAGGGAGCACCCGCGGCCGCCCCACCGATCTCGCAGCTCGTCATCACCGCGACCCGCGAGCAGCTCGACGCGATCGCCGGGGGAAGACTGTCGCCGGCGCTGTTCCGCGAGCAGGTCGAGATCGAGCTCCGTCCGCTCGATTTCACCGCGTCGTCGGACCCGGGGAAAGATCCTCGGGCCGGTGCGTCCGCCGGGGGCGCCGGCATCGAGGGCGCCCGAATGGAGGGCGTCATCGATGCGGTCGACGACGAAGATGGCCTCGTCGTCATCTCCATCGGACGGGATCGGGGTGTCAAGGTCGGTCAGCGATTCTCCGTGCTGCGGGGCGGAGACCTGGTCGGCGAGGTCGAGGTCGTCAAGGTCTACGACGACCTCGCGGGAGCGAGGACGATCCGCATCGCGTCGGGGCGCGAGGTGCGGGTGGGCGACCGCGTCGCCACAGCGACGTCGCAGTCGGTCCGATCGCCGTGAGTCGACCGCCGTGAGTCGACCGCCGTGAGTCGACCGCCGTGAGTCGACCGCCGTGAGTCGACCGCCATCGGTTGCCGGCTGCCCGAGCGCCCACCGGGAGAGCGCCGCCTTCAGGGGCTACGCGGCCACCGTGACCTGTCGCCTCTCTGGAGATTGAAGTCGTTCGAGACGTGGACTGCCACCCGGAGGGAGATCCGACTCGGTCGGGAATCTCCAACTCGTCAGGGTCTCTGCAGGATTTTCACGGTGGGCATGAAAACGTCCGCGCAGCGCGCCTCCGGAACGCCGCGTTGCTGGCGCGATTGGCGGCCTGACCTCGCCCGAACACGCACCGTACCTGTGGTACAGGGTTTGCGGAAATTGTTCCTCCAGACGGACGTGTCCAACGTTTCGAGCCGCAAGTCGGTGAAGGAGGTGGCCCATGAAGGTCAAGCAAATCATGACACAGGAGGTTTTCACGTGTAGTCCGAGCGACACCCTGAACCGCGCGGCGCAGATCTTCTGGGAGAACGACTGTGGCTGTGCCCCCGTGATCGATCACGACCGCAAGGTCGTCGGGATCGTCACCGACAGGGATTCGCTGATCGCGGCCTACACACAGGGAAAGAGCCTCAACGAGATTCCCGTCACGGTCGCGATGAGCCAGGTCGTCCAGTGCTGCAGGCTGGGCGACTCGGTCTCGAGCGCTGAGCGCCTGATGCGGGAGAAGCGGGTTCGACGCTTGCCCGTCATCGACGACGACGGACGTCTCGTCGGAATCCTCGCCATCAACGACATTGCACAGGAGGCCGCAAAGGAGCGAAAGCAGAGGAGGAAGGAGGTGAGTGACGCGGAGGTCGGCGAAACGCTGTCGTTCGTCTGCGAGCCTCGCGCTCGTGGGGAAGCTGTCGGCGCCTCGTGAGGCAGCGGCGAGCCGCACCATGGACGCCGAGAGGATCATCGCCTACTTCTCGATGGAGATCGGCCTCGACGTCGATATCCCGACCTACAGCGGCGGCCTGGGAATCCTCGCGGGCGATACCGTCCGCGCGGCCGCCGACCTCTCGGTCCCCATGGTGGCGGTGACGCTGCTTCACCGGAAGGGCTACTTTCACCAGCGACTCGAGGCGGACGGCGGCCAGAGGGAGGAACCTGTCGAGTGGGCCATCGATGACTCGCTGGAGGAGTTGAACCAGCGCGTCACCGTGACCGTCGAGCAGCGCACGGTGCAGGTGCGCGCGTGGAAGCTCGATGTCACGGGCGTCGGCGGGTTCTCCGTGCCGGCGTACTTCCTCGAAACGGATCTCGAGGAAAACACGCCGGAGGACCGGAAGCTGACGGACCACCTCTACGGGGGCGACGACCGGTATCGGCTCTCGCAGGAGATCGTTCTCGGCTTCGGGGGCCTGCGGATGCTCCGGGCCCTCGGTCACAACGCCATCGAGCGATTCCACATGAACGAGGGGCACTCGAGCTTTCTCACCCTCGCCCTCCTCGACGAGAGGCTCGCGACCAGGGGGACGAGCGAGATCACGCAGGACGACGTGGAGGCCGTGAGGAGACAGTGCATCTTCACGACGCACACACCGGTTCCCGCTGGCCACGACAGATTCTCCATCGACCTCGCCGACCGCGTCCTCGGCCATCACGCGGTCAGCGAGCTGCGCAAGCTCTGCTGCTTCGAGAACGACCTCAACATGACCTACCTGGCGCTGAACCTCAGCCGTTACATCAACGGCGTCGCGAAGCGCCACGGCGAGGTGGCGCGGCACCTCTTCGCGACGTACTCGATCGACGCCATCACCAACGGAGTCCACGCCGCCATGTGGACCTCCCCGCCGTTCGCCGATCTGTTCGACGCGGCCATCCCCGGCTGGCGGGGCGACAGCTTCAGTCTGCGCTACGCGCTCGGCATCCCGGGCGAGAAGGTCTGGCAGGCGCACCTCGAGGCGAAGCGGCGTCTCCTTCGCCAGGCCAGCCGGCGAAGCAATGCGGGCATGGATCTGGACATCCTGACGATCGGCGTCGCCAGGCGCATGACGGCGTACAAGCGCCCCGATCTCATTTTCCAAGACGTCGAGCGCCTGCGGAGAATCCGCGCGTCGGCCGGGCCGCTGCAGATTCTCTTCGCGGGCAAGGCGCACCCGCGAGACGAGCACGGGAAGGACCTCATCCGACGCATCCACCGGATGCGTGACGCCCTGGGCGATGCCGTCCGCGTCGCGTTCCTGCCGAACTACGACATCGAGCTCGGGCGGCTCCTCACCGCCGGTGTCGATCTGTGGCTCAACACCCCGCAGCCGCCGCTGGAAGCGTCCGGGACCAGCGGCATGAAAGCGGCGCTCAACGGCGTGCCGTCCCTCAGCGTGCTCGACGGCTGGTGGCTCGAGGGCTGCATCGAGGGCGTCACCGGATGGGCGATCGGCGAGAGAGACCAGGACCGCGTCGCAGACTCCGCCGCCTGCGCGACGGCACTCTACGACAAGCTCGAGCACGTCGTGATGCCGATGTTCTACGAGGAGCGTACCCGCTACATCGACGTCATGCGCCACGCAATCGCCCTCAACGGATCCTTCTTCAACACGCACCGGATGGTCCAGCAGTATGTGGTGAATGCCTACCTGTAGGCTCGAGAGGTGGACTCCGTGGGCGGAGTCCGATCCGACACAGCGTCGGAGTCGGAATCGGGGTCGGGGTCGGAGTGGGAGTCGGTATCGGCCATCGGTATCGGAGTCTTTCTCTCCCTTGATCCGGGCGGGAGGTACACCTGCTGCAGCCCCCCGTGCACGGAGGGTCCATCCCGCCGCGCCGCGCTGGCGTCCGGTCGCGGCTCTTTGCCTCTATCCGCTGCACTTCCCGGATCACGGCCGTCCTGGAACAGTGTTTGCATTTCCGTCTCCACCAGTCCCGGGTACGGTACGAGTCTCGTTTCACCTGGTCACGAATCCGGAGGGAGCACGATATGGTCCTGGAGAGAGCGAAAAAACTCGCGGCGCGGACGATCGGCGCGGCCCTCGCGGTGGCGCTGCTGTCGGCTCCGGCCGCGGCCGAGACCCATGCCAGCGCGCGGCTGACGCAGCTTCGCTTTGACGATGGGGATCTTCCCGTCGGCGCGGGTCGCCGCGGCGATCGGATGACCGCGAGCTGGAGGCGTCCCTCCGTGTCCCTCGACGGTCCGGGCGAGGCGTACATCGACATCCGCTGGCAGGACGCGTTCCGGGGAACGGGCTACGGCGACGCGCGGCTCGCCGTGCGCCTCCCGGAGCCGCGGAAGGTGACCGGGACGCTCTTCGTCGAGAACACCGACGGCACCGGCATG
>JBFFXF010000045.1:0-34108 GCA_041569895.1 Planctomycetota bacterium
CGTGCCCGTGCCCGTGCCCGTTCCCGTGCCCGTGCCCGAGGGAACCGTTTGGAGCCTTTCCGCTACTCCGTGCATCGTCCCGTCGGCGGGGTCGAGTAAAATGCCGGGCGTCGCGTACCGCAAAGGAGGACCCATGAGGCGCTTCAAGCTCTTTCCCACAACGTCCCTTTTTGTTCTCTTTTCCATTTCGACCGGGGCGGGTGTCAGCCAGGCGATCGCCGAAACATGGGATTTCGACACGGAGACGATCGGCAAGGCTCCCGGCGGCTTCGACGCCGCGGTCGGGGAGTGGAGGATCGTCGATGATCCCAGCGCACCGAGCGGCAGGCGCGCACTCGCCCAGCTGGCAAAGAACTCTCGCCCCACCTTCAACGTCATCCTGGCGGCTGACACGAGCTACGGCGACGTGGACCTGTCCGTGAAGCTCAAGTCCATCGCGGGGAAGATCGATCAGGGTGGCGGCGTCGTGTGGCGGGCGAGAGATCACCGGAACTACTACATCGCTCGCTACAATCCGCTTGAGGACAACTACCGAGTCTACAAAGTCGTTGATGGGCGGCGCAGGCAGCTCGAGAGCGCGGACATCGAGCGCTCCGGAGGATGGCACACGCTCCGTGTCACCATGGTGGGCAACCGGATCCGCTGCTACTACGATCACAGGCTCTCCCTGGAGGCTCGCGACGATACTTTCGATGGGCCTGGCAAGGTCGGTCTGTGGACGAAGGCCGATGCGCAGACGCATTTCGACGACCTCACGGTCTCGGCGTCCGGCGCTCCATCGCTCGATCCGGAGGTCATCGAGAAGGCCTCCGGCGCCAGTGCGAGCCAGGCGCCCGACGGTGTGGTCCGTATCGGCTGGCCGCGGACCGACGTTCGGGTGCTCGTGGATGGCATGCCGTTTCGGCCCTTCGCCGGACTCGGCTCGTGGGCTGGCTTCGCGCCGACGGAGCGCGGCGCGATGGTGATGGGCGACACGGTCGTCTTCCAGGACGAGGTCGGTCCGGCGATGGACGCCGCGTTTTCGGCCGGACTCGAGGTCACCGCGCTTCACAATCATTTCTTCTACGACGAGCCCAGGGTCTACTTCATGCACATAGGCGGCGGCGGCAACGTCGAGGATCTTGCACGCGGCGTGAAGGGCGTCTGGGATGCGATAAAGAAGGTGCGGTCAGAGGCGCCGCAACCAGCCACACGCTTCGGCGGTGGGGTGCCGGAGCCCGGCACCCTGGACCAGGGGGCCATCGAATCGATCATCGGGACGGAGGGAAAGCTCCAGGACGGAGTGTTGAAGATCTCCATCGGTCGAGCTGCCGAGATGCATGGACTGCGCTTCGGCGGTTCGATGGGGCTGAGCTCGTGGGTGGCGTTCTCCGGTAGCGACGACCTCGCGGCGATTGACGGAGACTTCGCGATGACAGCCGGCGAGGTCCAGCCGGTCCTGCGCGCGCTCAGGACGTCCGGGATTCACGTCGTGGCTCTTCACAACCACATGGTCGGTGAGCAGCCGGCATACTACTTCACGCATTTTTGGGGAAAGGGGCCCGCGAAGGCGCTCGCCCGGGCCTTCCGAAACGCTCTCGACGCGCAAGCGACGGTGACCAGGTAGGGGCCCGATGATTCGGCCGAGACGTGTTTGTCCGGTCCTTGTCCTGGTCCTCTTGCCAGCGGTGTTGTTGGCTCAGGGCGGTCCTCCGCTGATCACGGATGACCCCGGCACACCCGGCGACGGGCTCTGGGAGGTCAACGTCGCGTTCAGTGTCGAGAAGACGTCGGAGAAGGAGTGGTTCTTCGAGGCGCCGCTTCTCGACATCAACTACGGAGTCGGCGAGAACATCCAGCTCAAGTTCGAGGTGCCCTGGGTGTTTTCGCACGAAGAGGGAGAGTCGACGCGGAATGGGCTCGGCAACTCGGAGCTCGGAGTGAAGTGGAGATTCCTCGACCAGGAAGACCACTACGTCGACATGTCGGTCTATCCTCAGTTCTCTTTCAACAACCCGACATCGTCCGCCGACAGAGGACTGGTCGACGAGGGGACTGACCTCTTCATTCCTTTTCAGTTGGAGCGACGTTTTGGCTCGTTCTCGCTCAATCCTGAAGTGGGCTTCCTCATACGGCAGGAGGGTCGGGAAGAATGGGCCTACGGCCTTGCCCTCGGGTACGAAATCCCGCACGGGCTCGAGCTCCTCGGAGAGATCCACGGAGAGGCCGACAACGGCCTCCACAAGCACAGGGTCGTATTCAACGCCGGAGGCCGCTGGGAGATGACAGACACCGTCAAGCTGCTCGTCGCGGCGGGAAGGGGACTTCGTGGAGCCCCGGCGGACGAACCGGAATTCCTCGGGTACTTCGGGCTCCAGTTCGTGTTTTGAAGGAGAGAGGGGAGGACACTCATGACTCGGACGTGGCGCCTTCCAAGGGGATCGTGGCTTGGTCTCGTGGCCCTCCTCGTGGGCTGCACGGGAGGAGACGGGGCGGTCGTCGTGGTGTACACGTCTGTTGACGACGTCTTCGCGCGTCCGATTGCAGAGCGCTTCACGAGAGAAACCGGTATCGAGGTGCGTCTTGTCCCCGACACCGAGGAGACCAAGAGCACCGGACTTCTCAACCGGCTCATCGCCGAGAAGGACCGTCCTGTCGCCGACGTCTTCTGGAGCGGCGACCCCGTTCGTGCGGCCATCCTGAAGCGAAAGGTCGTCTCCGCGGTGTACCGCTCACCGGGAGCGAAGGACCTCCCGCGGCTTTTCTCCGACCCGGACGGACACTGGACCGGATTCTCCTGCCGGGCGCGCGTTCTCGTCTTCAACAAGAACCTCGTCCCCGAGAACAGCCCGCCGCGATCCGTCATGGACCTGCTCGATCCTCGATTCAAGAACAGGGCGTGCATGGCCAATCCCCTTTTCGGAACGACTTCCATGCACGCGGCGGCGCTCTTTGATGTCCTCGGTGAGGAGAAAGCGAAGGAGTTTTTTGAACGCTTCGTGGCGAACGGCGGCAAGATCGTGTCGTCGAACGGCGAGGTTCGACGCCGGGTCGCATCCGGAGAGTTCGCGCTGGGAGTCACGGACACGGACGACGCGAACGTCGCCCTCCAGGAAGGCAAACCGATCGGCGTCGTGTTCCCTGACACGGGCGGCATGGGGACCCTCATCATTCCGAACTGCGCCGTGTTGATCTCCGGTGCGCCGCATGGGGAGAACGGGAAGCGTTTCGTCGATTACCTCTTGAACGCGGAGACCGAACAGACGCTTGCGAAAAGCGCTGCCGCGCAGATTCCAGTCCGGCCCGGAGTGCCCACACCCGAGAACGTGACGTCGCTCGACAAGCTGGAGCCGATGGAAGTCGACTACTCGGCTCTCGCAGAGCTTCTCGAGAATCTCTCGCGGGGATTTCTGAAGGAGTGGGTCGAGAGAAACAGTTGATGTCATCGAGCCTCGTGTTGGAACGACCCGGTCGCTGGCGAGTGGTCGGAATCTCGGCCGTGCTGCTCGTCCTCGTGTCACCCGGCCTGCCGCTCATTCTGACCGCCGCTCTCTCGCCGGCAGAATTCGAGGGACTGCGCCCCTTCGGTGCTGCACTCGCCAATAGCGGGATCGTCGCCCTCTGCGTCGCCATTGTTTCCTTCCTGGTTGGCCTTCCGGCGGGGATTCTGTTCGAGCTCTACGACTTCAAGTTGAGAAAACTCCTTCTCGCTCTTGTATGTCTGCCGCTCCTTGTCCCCTCCTTTCTCTGGGGGCTCGGGTGGTCCATGCTCGGTGAGCGTCTCTCGTTGATAGGCGCATTCCTTCGGGCTTCCCCGCACGCTGGCTGCACCCTGACGTTTCTGAGCGCTGCCGTCGGCCTCACAACTCTCACGTCCTACGCGGCGACGTTCTCGCTCACGCGCTCTCAGATCGACGCCGCTCGCCTTGCCGGGGGAGAAACAGCGGTGTTCTTCGAGAGCTGCAAGAACGCGACGATCCCCGTCGTTCTCGCGTCGGCACTCGCTGGTATCTTGACCCTGTCCGATCCCGGCCCCGGCCAGCTTGTCGGACTTCGAACTGGCGCGTCGGATGTTCTCGTGAGCTTCGCAGCGCAAAACGACTTCGATCTCGCCGCGATTCAGTGTCTGGCACTCGCTCTTCTCGTGCTTGTCCTCGCGATGCCTCTCAGCTGGGTTGCGGGTCGCAGGCTCAGTGCGCAGGTTCTCGGGCGGCAGCTGAGCGGGCCGGAGCGTGCGACGAACGAGAAGGTCCAACCCGTTGCTCTCGGCGTGCTCGGAGCCGCCGTCCTTCTGCTGACGGTCGCTCCCGCGCTCGGGCTCGCCCTTCCGCTTCTTCGCACCACCGAATTTCGCCGCGCGCTGGCCGAGCTTGCGCGCACCGGAGGCAACACCTTCGTGTACGCCTTCGGAGCCGGCTTCCTGGCGGCAGTTCTCGGGCTGATTCTGACTCTTTGCGTCGGCAGAGACTGGAAGCGCTGTGTCGTCGTCGTGGCGCTGTCTCTGGCGGTCTTCTCCCTTCCTCCATCCCTCAGCGCCCTCGGAGCGTTGAAGACTGCGTCCCAGGCGCCACCGTGGCTCGACCTTCTGCTTCGCAGCCGCTTCACCGTCTGCGCCCTCCTGGCACTGCGGCTCGTTCCGATCGCCCTCTTCGTGCTCTTGCGAGCCTGGGGCTCTACCTCGGCTTCCTGGGCCTTCGCGGCCGCCGTCTCGGGAGTTCCTCTCGGAAAATACGTCGGCAGGGTCGTTTTGCCGTTATTGCTTCCGGCTGCCGGGATATCGATTCTCCTCGTCGCGCTCGTCGCGAGCGCCGAGATCGGCACTGTTCTACTTCTGGCTCCTCCCGGCGAGGGGACATTCCCGTTGGCCATCTTCACCGTCATGGCGAACGCCCCGGAGAGTCTCGTGGCGTCTCTGTGTCTCCTCTATTTGGCTACGGCAGCTGTGCTGCTTGTCGCAGTCATGCAAATCTGCTCCCGGTCTTCAGCAGCCGCAAGAACGTGAGGGAGCGCGTCGTGGAGACGATCGAACTGCGAGGGGTCAGCAAGACCTACGAGGGAAGGCCCGCCCTCTGGCAATTCTCCGCGGTGTTCGGAGCAGGAAGGAACACTGCGATCATCGGCCCTTCAGGGAGTGGTAAGTCGTCGCTTCTTCGGCTTGTTGCCGGACTCGAACCACCGACGACCGGTGAAATTAATCTCGACGGTACCACCGCCTCCAGACCCGGGCAGGTACTCATCGCTCCTCACGAGCGCCGCCTCTCCATGGTGTTTCAGGATCTGGCGCTCTGGCCGAATCTTTCGGTTATCGACAATGTTCTTCTCGGTCTGCACGGCCTTCGTCTCCCGAAGCGTGAGGCGAGAGATCGCGCCCTCGGTGTGCTGTCGCTTTGCGGGATCGACTGCCTGTCCGGGCGCAAGCCGGGATCGCTTTCCGGCGGCGAGCAGCAACGCGTCGCACTCGCGCGCGCCGTGGCGGTACAACCAAGGTTCCTCCTCCTCGACGAACCGTTCGCCGGGCTCGACCTGGCGACCAAGCACAGACTTCTCGAGGAAACCGCGGCACTTTCTCGTGAGAAAGGCGTCACCGTGATTCTGGTCACGCATGAGCCGCGCGATGCCGTTGAACTGTGCTCCTTCGGAATCGTTCTGGAACGCGGCGAGATCAAAGACTCCGGTGATCTCGACAAGCTCATCGAAGACTCCGATACGGAGATCTTGCGGCTCTTCAGAGAGTGGAACAGGAAGTGAGAGAGGACTCCAAAGCGACCACCACCCCGAGCGTTCCATTCCCGGAAGCTCTACGCGTGTGGTGCAGGGTGGCGGCCTTGAGTTTCGGCGGTCCTGCAGGACAGATTGCCGTCATGCATCGCATCCTCGTCGATGAGAAGCGGTGGATCAGCGACAACCGATTCTTGCATGCTCTCAACTACTGCATGCTCCTGCCCGGTCCCGAGGCTCAGCAGCTGGCGACCTACATCGGCTGGCTCCTGCATCGAACCGTAGGCGGCATCGTTGCCGGCTCGCTCTTCGTGCTGCCGGGATTTGTCTCGATTCTGGCTTTGAGCGTGCTCTACGCGGGTTACCGCGAGCTCCCGTTCGTCGAGGCGCTCTTCTACGGTCTTGCGCCGGCGGTACTTGCGGTGGTGGTCGAGGCGGTGCTTCGCATCGGCAAGCGGGTCCTGAAGAACACCGCCATGGTGTCGATCGCGAGCTGCGCGTTCGTGGCGATCTTCTTCTTCAATGTGCCGTTTCCGGTCATCGTGGTCGGCGCCGGTTTGGTCGGGTTTGTCGGAGGTCTGTTTCGACCGGCCAAGTTCATCGTTCTGAAACCGCACGACACGAAAGGCGGAAGCGGTGGAAACGGTGACTATGTGCTTTCGGATCATGTCGGGGTCCACACCAAGCCGACTCTCCTCCGAGCGGCAGTTGTGCTGGCCGTCTTCTCGGGACTGTGGTTGGGTCCGCTCGCGGTGTTGATCGTCGCCGCCGGCTGGGACAACGTCTTCGTCAAGGAAGGACTCTTTTTCAGCAAAGCCGCCGTCGTGACGTTCGGCGGTGCGTACGCGGTGCTCGCGTACATGGCGCAACAGGCCGTGGACGTCTACGGCTGGCTCGAGCCCGGTGAGATGCTCGACGGGCTCGGGATGGCGGAGACCACCCCGGGGCCGTTGATTCAGGTGGTTCAGTTCGTCGGCTTCATGGGCGCCTATCGAGCGGCGGAGTCCGGTGCGCTCGGAGGTCTCCACCCGATGGCCGCCGGGACACTCGCGGCGGTGTGGACGACGTGGGTGACGTTCATTCCGTGTTTCCTCTGGATCTTCCTCGGCGCGCCGTACATCGAGCGCCTCAGGCGAGCGAAACTCCTGACTGCCGCGCTGTCGGCCATCACCGCGGCAGTTGTCGGAGTCGTGTTGAACCTTGCTCTCTGGTTCGCGCTGCATAGCGTCTTCGGAGAGGTCGAAGAGCTCAGGATCTCGGGAATCCGATGGTTCGTTCCGAGTTGGAAGACGATCGATGTGCCGCGGCTCTTGATTGCGCTCGGTGCCTTCCTGGCGATGTTCCGCTTCAAGGTCGGCGTCATCTGGACGATCGTGGCGTGCGTGATGCTCGGTCTCCTCTATCGGCTCATCGCCGGAAGGTGACGACACCCTCTTTCGGTCGAGCCGTCAAACCTCTCCCCGAGCCCGCCACTCTTTCTCCGGGCCTCACACAGATCGAGGAACCGTCGGTAATCGGCAGTCTCCGGTCCGACACTCCGGCGTCCGTGAAACCCGTGTTCAGTCTCGGCTACAATACCCCCATGATCCGGCCCCTGCCGACCACGCTCACCGCCCTCCTCCTCACGCTGCCATCCCCGGGAGCCCAGGGCGACGACCCCGCCCCTCCCTGGGTCGTCGGCCGCCTCGTCCCGACCTGGGCCGATGCCCGGCCGCGTCGCACCATCGAGATCGCGCACGATGCCTCGCGATCCGATGAGGCCAACGGCGAGCGGCTGGCGCGGGCTCTCGCGGACTTGAAGCCCGGAGATCGGCTCGAGATCGGGCCCGGGCGGTATTCGATCGCGCGCAAGATGGACCTCACGCTCCGGGGCAGTGCGGAGGCGCCGATCTGGATCGCCGGCGCGGACCCGGATCGGAAGCCGGTGATCACGAGGCCGGACGCGCGCCAGAACGTGCTCAACGTCGGCGAGCGCTCGCGCGCCGAGTTCATCTGCTTTCGCGGGCTCGAGCTCACCGGCGGCAGCACGCTGATCCGGTTCCACGATTGCCGTGACATCTGGCTCGACCGCTGCCACCTCCACCACGCGGGCCACGAGGGAATCACCACGAACACGCGGGACACCACGCGCTTCTTCATCACGGACAACCATTTCCACCACTTCACCCGTCCTGGCGCGACGGGCGAGGCGATGTACCTCGGCGCCAACCACGGCAAGGCGGTGATGTCCTACTCGGTGATCGCCGGCAACCACGTGCACGACTGCGGGGGCAGCCAGGGCGACGGCATCGAGCTCAAGCAGGGCTCGCACCACAACTGGATCGTCGGCAACCACGTCCACGACACCAACTACCCGTGCATCCTCGCGTACGGCACCGGCGGGCGCGGCCTGAACGTCATCGAGCGCAACGTCTGCTACCGGAGCGGCGACAACGTCATCCAGGTGCAGGGCGAGGCGATCGTCCGCAACAACCTGATCGTCGCCGCGGACGGCGCCGGGTTCGCGAGCACCGATCACCAGGGGAAGACCCGGGCGCTCACCGTCGTCCACAACACCATCATCTCGCGCCGGCGCGGCGCCAATCTCTCGAGCTGGAACGGACGGGAGGGGATGGTCTTCGCCAACAACCTCGTCGTGGTCGAGAGCGGCGACGCCATCCGGTTCCCGCGCGGCGCGGCGGGAGTCGTCGTCGCCGGCAACGTGGTCACTGGAGGCGTCTCGGGGATCGACACGGGCTTCGTCCGCGGCGGCGGCCTCGCCGACCTCGAGGACGTCACCCGGGACGCGGCGCGCCGTAACGCGACGCCGAGACCGGGGAGCGCGCCGATCGGGGCCGCCGAGCCACGCTTCGAGGTCGAGCACGATCTCACCGGAGCGCGTCGTGGCGATGGTCGCGTCGCGGGAGCGTACGACGTGGCGGCGGGCGAGCGCTGGATCTGGTCGACGGCGCACCGCGTTCCGCGCCACACGACGAGCGAGGAGAGCGGTTACTTCGCGCTGGTCGCCGGGCTCGACGGCACGCTCTACATCGGCACGGCGAAGTACGGCGACAACGCCTACCTGGTCGCGTTCGATCCGCAAACCGGGGCGATGCGCGTCGTCGTCGACTGCGAGAAGGAGATCGGCGTCGACCGCAAGGGTTTCGCCGCGCAGTCGAAGATCCACACGCGCAACAACGTCGGGCGGAGCGGCAAGATCTACTTCGGCACCAAGCAGGGGTATCCTCGCGAGGGCGAGACGCGCGACCTCTACCCCGGCGGCCACCCGATGGTCCATGATCCTCGCAGCGGAAAGACGCGTGTCCACGACATCCCGGTGCCGCGCCACGGCATCATCAGCGTCACGCCGGACGAATCGCGGGGGCTGGCCTACATCTCGACCTGCAACGACGCGCGACCGATCGAGAGCACGCACTTTCTGGTGCTCGATCTCGAAAGGGGCACCTATCGCGACCTGATGGACTGCCGGCACATGTACGCCTTCATCGTCCTCGATCACCGCGGTCGCGCGTACCACCCGGTGCTCGGCGGCGGCATCGCGCGCTACGATCCGGACGCCGACCGGCTCGAGGTGCTCTCGCAGACCATCGACGGGCGCCCGCCGTCAACGGAGTCGCTGCTGGCGCATCCCGAGAGCCACCCGATCAACTGGGAGGTGTCGCCGGACCGGCGGACGCTCTGGGCGGTCGCGATGAGCGGGAACGCCCTCTACGCGTACGATCTCGACGACAGGGACGAGCGGGGCGACGCCCGGAAAGCGGACGGCGTGCTCCGCGGGCGTCGGGTCGCGTCGCTCCTCGAGGGGGCCGCGTCCACCGACTGTCGCGCGCTCTGTGTCGCGCCGGACGGCACCGTCTGGGCCGGGATCGCGGCGACCTTCCCCGGCGGCGAGCAGCGCCTCCGCCTGGTGAGCTACCGTCCAGGTGACAGCGCGACGCGCGATCACGGCGCCATCGCCATCTCGAATCCGGACTACGCGTCACCGACGGGACCGGACGGGAAGCCGCTGTCGCATCAGCACGGCGTGCACCGCGCCGGACCTCGCGGCGCGCTCGTCCCGCGCTACGTCGTCATGGCGATCTGCGCGCCCGGAAAGGGCCGTGTCTACCTGACGACGATTTACCCGTTCACGCTGCACGAGATCGACGTCGGCGACCGGTGAGCGCTCGGGGCGTCACTGGGCGTGCGGACTGTTCGCCGAGCCGGGCGTCGCGCTCTCGTGGAAACCCCACGTGTCGCCACCGTCGGGGAAACGTCCGAAGGACACGTCGTCGATCTGTCCGTCGAAGACGATCGAGTCGATGATCGTCATGCCGTCCCGATCCACCAGGGCGACCGCCTCGCCGCTCTTGCTGAGCTTGTAGTTGGTGTGCGTCGGGCCCTGCGTGCCGTCGTCGTCGGCGAAGACGATCAGGTACTCGCCGGGACCGATGGTGACGCCGCGGCCGAAGGCCCACTGCTGGAGATCGAGGAGGTCGTCCGTCAGGTACATGCCCTCGAGGTCGATGACCCCGCTGGTGCCGTTGTAGAGCTCGATCCAGTCGGGGAACTCGCCCGGCTCGGACGGGTCCTCGAGCGTCACATTGTTCGCGGCCATGATCTCGTTGATCACCAGCCCCTCGAGACCGACGGTGAATCGCGCCTCGGTCATCGCGCCCCAGTTGGCGCCCGAGCGCACGCGCGCCCGCACCGTGGTGGTCCTGTCGATGACGATCCCCGGAGACGCTCCGCCGCCCCCGGTCAATCCGGTGAGCTCGAGATCGAAGCTGATGTCGGTGCTGGTGCGACTGCTCTGGTGGATCTCGACCGCGACGACGTTGGTGCCGTCGCGCAGCAATGACGGATCGACCGGGAAGGTGTGGAAGGTCGATTCGTCATCCCCGCCGACCGGCACCCCCGGTCCCTCCGCCAGCGTCAGGTAGTCGATCGGTCCCGCCGGCATGTTGAGGCGCGGGATCGCCTCGACGCCGTTGATATACACCACGGCGCCGTCGTCGCGCACGATGCCGAGGGTGAGGTCGACCACCGCCGACGCGTCCTCGACGGTGAAGGCGCGGCGGAAGTAGGTCGTCGGGTACTTGTTGTTCGGGTCCGGCCCGAACTCGACGACCGTCGCCTCGTCCCCGTCGCCGTAGCCGAGCTGCGCCCGCCCGGACCTCCAGCCGCCGTCGGCGAAACCGAGGCCGCGCCACGCCGCGCCCTGGTTCGAGCCGTCGTCGAGGTAGCGCCACGTCGCGCCACGCGGCACGAAAGTCACCTCCGTGCTGTCGTCGGAGAAGACCCGCGCGCCGGGGTTGAGACCGCCGCCCCAGAGGCGCGGATCCGAGCCGTCGCTCGTGTAGTAGATCGTCCCGGCCGTCCCGTCGCCCTGCGTCATCAGCACCCGGAACCCCGGTTCGACCTCGCCGCCGTGGCGGTTGAACGAGACGATCGCCTCGCGCGGGAACATGCTCACCGAGCGCATCTGCTGGAGCACGATGCGCGTGCGCTGAGGAAAGTACGAGCTCACCATGCTGTTGACCTCGGCCTGCCAGTGGTCCTTGGTCAACGGCGGGTGCGTCTTCGCGTCGCCCCAGCGCGCCGACTCGGCGATGATCGCCATGTCGATCTGACGCGCGCGGTCGAGCCAGCGGTCGCGGTTCGCCCGCGGCGCCAGCAGGCCGTCGTGCGTGAAGTACCGGTTGACGCGGTCGGCGAACTGCATCAGGTACTCCTCGTTCGCCGTCAGCCGCAGGTGGAGCCACGCGGGGTTGAAGTGGCGCCACTCCTGGCCGATCGAGCGGTCGGTCGGGTCGGTGAGGAGCCGCGCCTCGTTCAGTCCGCCGTTTGCGCCGAGCGAGTGCTCCGCGTCGTGACGGAACCACTTGAAGCCGTCCGGCTCGACCCGGTTGTAGATGGCGAAGACGTTGTTCGAGAAGTGCGCCCACGCGCTGATCGGCGCGTCCGGATCGCCGGTGTAGTAGGTGCAGATCATGTAGTCCATCAGGTTCTCGGCGTCGAGCAGCCGCTCGCCCGCCGGGTCGAGGCCGCCGTCCGAGCGCAGGCCGAGTAGCCGGAGGTAAGCGGCATCGGACGAGAAACCCGCGACCGCCGCGTCGTACAGCCGCCGGTAGGCCTCCATCGTGCCGTCGGTCGCGTGCAGCGCACGGGAGCCGGACGAGTCGTTCTTGATGACGTCGTAGTGCTGGTCGCGGCCGCCGAGGTAGGACTGCGCGAACTCCGCGTCGGCGCGCTCCTGCGTCTGGTAGAGCCCCCAGTAGTGCCCGTTGATGTAGAGGTGATAGTAGCGGCTGCGCGTGTAGGGCTGTCCCATGTCTCGCTGCACGTCGCGAGAGAAGACGTCCCGCAGGAAGGTGTTCTGGCTGC
This sequence comes from Planctomycetota bacterium, assembly GCA_041569895.1. GTDB lineage: Bacteria > Planctomycetota > UBA8108 > UBA8108 > JACQVS01 > JBFFXF01. The sequence goes on from JBFFXF010000045.1 coordinate 12,064, forward strand.
TGCCCTGGAACGCCCACGAGTAGTTCTGGCTGGTGCGCAGGTCGATCTTGTCGAACTCGTCGACGCCCTCGCCGCCGAAGAGCGCGTACTGCAGCCGCCCGGCGCCGTACTCGCTGCGGAAGAAGAGTCGCAGGGAGTGTTTCGGGTTGCCGCCGCTGCGGCTGAACGCGCCGCGGATGCGGAGGCCGGCATCGACGCCGAAGCCCGGCGTGTCGTCCGGATTGAGCAGCTCGACCGAGGTGCGCCGCTCCCAGGCACGCCCGTCGTTGCGCGCGTTGACGTAGATGCCCGTCGTCGAGCCGAAGAGGTTGTCGAGATCGGTGGCGAGCGAGATCGAGGGGATCTGGAGGAGCGCGTCGTCGAGCTGCGACGACCAGCGCGCGTTGTTGACGATGTCGGGATCCATGCCGTAGTCGAGCACCTGGCCGTTGACCTGTCCGGTGGGCCACCCCGGCCCCGGGGCCTGGCCGCTCGGCGACTGCCGCACGACGTCGCGCGGGAAGATGTACGTCCTCGTCGTCACCACCGAGTCGAGGTGGTTCGTCCTGAAGGCCGCGGCGCGGATCACGGTCGTCTCGGAGATCGTCAGCGGGCGGTCGTAGATGGTCCCGCGAGTCGCCGTCGGCTCCGACCCGTCGAGCGTGTAGCGGATGCGCGCGCCCTCGGTCGGCGTCGAGAGAGCCAGCGAGAACGACCCGTCGAAGAAACCGCGCTCGACGCTCGCCTCGACGCGGCGCACGAAGTCGATGGCGCCCGGCACGTTGAACGTCCCGGGGCTCGGCGCCGTCATGTACTGGCGCTCCGAGAGGCGACCCGCGGCGACCAGCTCGGGCTGCAGCAGGAAGTCGCCGTCGGAGGACGAGTCGTTGAGCCCGTGGATCGCCAGCACGTTGCGGCCGTTGCGCAGCAGCCCGAGGTGACCGGTGAGGTTGATCTCGACCGCCGATGGCACGTCCTCGATCGGACGGTCGGCGGTCGCCGAGGAGTTCCACCTCGGCGAGCCGGGCGCATTCCGGCGCGCGACCTCCTGGCCGTTCAGGTACGCGATGAAGCCATCCTCGTACTTCATGCGCAGCGACAGGCCGCCGAGCGCGGCGGCGTCGTCGACATCGAAGTCGATCCGCGTCCAGAGCGAGGCGTTGACGTTCCGCATCTCCGACGCCAGATCGGTGCGGATGTCGCTCGCGAATCCGAGCAGCCCGAGGCCGCCGTTCGCGGCGTCGCCGACCAGCCGGAAGGCGCCCGGGCTGAAGGTCGTGCGGTTGCCCGGGGCCGCGAACAGCTCGAGCTCGGCGCCGCCGCCGCGCTCGTAGAAGAGGAGGTCGATGTCGTACGGGCCGGCCTCGGTGATGTTGAAGACGGAGATGGTGTCGTTCGGTCCGCGTGGCGTCGGGTGGGACATGGTGAATCGCCGCGCGCCCCTGCTGAGCTCGAGACGGAACCCGTCGTCGCTGTTGACGCCGAAGCTCCACTGGCCGGTACTCGGGATCAGCACCGTGCCGGTCACGTGGACGACGAAGTCGTTGACGTCCGTGAACGCAATGCCGGGGAACGGATTGTCGTTGGCGTAGTTGCCGCGGCCGCCGGTGTTGTAGTAGTCGATCACCGACGCCCTCTCGGTCACGACGCGCGCCTGCATCGACCGGTTGGCGAGCACCTGCTCCGCGACGGAGAGGTGGTCGACGGCGACGCTCGCCCTGATGTAGGTGACGTCGAAGCCCTCGCCGGAGACGCTGCTGAAGCCCAGTCCGGTGGCGCCGCTCCGCCAGCCGGTGGCGGGGAAACCGATGGCGGTCCAGCCGGTGCCGATCCCGGCGTCGGCGGAGGTCGGCACTCGGTAGCGCACGGACGCGCCGGGCCCGATGAGGGTCGTCGTCGACTGCGCCGGGCCGTAGGAAACGTCGCGCAGTTGCTCCGGGAAACCGGGCATGAACTCGTCGACGACGGTGACGCCGTCGGGCGCGACCAGCGCCAGGTACTCGCCCTCGCTGTCGAGCCGGAAATCGGCATGGAGCTCCGAGCCGGCGGCGCCGCGGTCCTTGCCGGAGGCAAAAACGATCAGAAAGCCGCCTCGCTCGATGGTGACCCCGTCCGGGATGCGCCAGGTGTCGATGAGCTGCGGATCGTCGGTCAGGAACCAGCCGCCGAGGTCGACGACGTCCTCCGCGGAGCTCTCGAGCAAGTGGAGCTCGATCCAGTCCGAGCTCGACCCGTCCTCGTCGGCGAGCGTCTCGGAATTCAGCGCCATCACCTCGCTGATGATCACCGAGCCGGAATCGAACTCGCACGGCGTCTCGACGCAGTCGAGCGCATCGGGTGTCGGGTCGGGCCCGCAGCGCCCGAACGGAGCGGGCGGCGGCGGACCCTCGGTGAAGAGGAAGCGGAGCGCGTAGATGGCGTCGCTGATGTCGACCTGGCCGCTGTCGTTGAAGTCCGCCGCCTTGCGACAGGGGATCTCGAAGCCGGGCCGGAAGAGGTGGAAGATGACCGACACGGCATCCGAGAGGTCGACGATGCCATCCCGGTTCACCTCGCCGCGCAGGAACGACACCTCGCCCTGCGCTCGCGCCGGCGTGACGCTTCCCAGCACCGTGCCCGCAACCGCCACGGCGGCGATCAGATGCAGTCTCATCGTGTTCAGGTTCCTCCCGGGTATCCCGCGGGTTCGACTTCCGACCGTTCGACCGCGCTATTGTATGGGCCGTTTCGGCGGAACGCACTCCAAAGACGAGCCCTGGCTGCGGTAGGATGCGGGGTCTCGAAAACGCAATCCGCACAGAGAAGGACTCGACGATGCCCGATGACGCCCTCCGGCAGGCACTCGCCGCGTGCCTCGTGTTGCTCTTCCTCCCGGCCCCCGGTGCCGCGTTCGCGGACGACGGCGAGGACTCCGTTCCGGACGCTGCCTCCGACGCCGTGGATCTCGCGAGGCACGGCATCTACCGCAAGACGGCGCCACGGGCGGGACCGGCCGAGCCGGTCGCGACCCGACTGCCGCTCGAGCTCGAGCCGGGCGCCCGCATCGCGTACATCGGCAACACCCTCCTCGAACGGGCCCGGCACTTCGGTCACTTCGAGGCGCTCCTGCACCAGCGACACCCGCGCCACCGCCTGGTGGTGCGCAACCTCGCGTGGCCGGCGGACACGCCGGACCTCCAGCCGCGCCCCCTGAACTTCGCCGACACCGAGCAGCACCTGACGCACGAGCGGGCCGACGTCATCCTCGCGGCCTACGGTTTCAACGAGTCGTTCGCGGGCGAGGAGGGCCTCGCCGAGTTCCGGCGCGCGCTCTCCGACCACGTCGCCCGCCTGCGCGCGATGGCCTTCAACGGAAAGATGGGGCCGCGCATCGTGCTGCTGTCGCCGATCGCCAACGAGGACGTCGAGGGCGTGCCGGCCGGGACGCTCAACAACGAGCGCATCGAGGCGTACGTCGCCGCCATCCGCGACGTGGCGGCCGAGCAGCGAGTCGGTTTCGCCGATCTCTTCACCGAGACGCGCACCGCGATGGCGGTCCGCGAGACCGACCTCACGTTCAACGGCGTGCACCTGACCGAGGAGGGCTACCGGCTGCTCGCCGCGCTCCTCTACCGCGAGGTCTTCCGCGAGACGCCGCCGAGGATCGACGAGACGCTGCGTCGCGTGGTCGTCGAGAAGAACCGCCAGTACGAGCGGCGCTTCCGTCCGGTGAACTCGTATTACTACACCGGCGCCAGGAACAAGCAGTACGGCTACCTCGATTTCCTCCCCGCGATGCGCAACTTCGACATCCTGGTGGCCAACCGGGAGGAGCGCATCTGGTCGCTGGCGCGGGGCGACCGGGTGCCCGGGGCGATCCGCGGTGCGATCGACGACTCGAACGCGCCGCCGCTGCCGGCGACGATCGAGAGCCGCGGCGCGAACACGTGGCTGACGGCCGAGAAGGAGCTCGAGGCGTTCAGGATCGATCCGCGCTTCGAGGTCAACCTCTTCGCGGGCGAGGAGCAGTTCCCCGACATCGCGGCGCCGATCCAGATGCGGTGGGACGCTCGCGGACGCCTCTGGGTGAGCTGCTCGACCACCTACCCGCACGTCTATCCCAACCAGGAGCCCCGCGACAAGCTGGTCATCCTGGAGGACACCGACGGCGACGGCAGGGCGGATCGCTCGAGCGTCTTCGCCGACGACCTGCACATCCCGCTCTCCTTCGAGTTCGGCGATGGCGGCGTGTGGGTCTCGGAGATGCCGCACCTGACCTTCCTGAAGGACACCGACGGCGATGGCCGCGCCGATTCTCGCCGCATCGTGCTCACCGGTTTCGGCACCGAGGACTCGCATCACGCCCTGCACGACTTCACGTGGACCCCCGACGGCGACCTGATCTTCCGCGAGGGCATCTTCCATCACTCGCAGGTCGAGACGCCGTACGGGCCGGTGCGACAGCAGAACAGCGGCTGGTTCCGCTTCCGGCCTCGCGATCACCGCCTGACGAGCTTCGGCAGCTACTCGAGCACCAACCCGTGGGGCGTCACCTTCGACGACTGGGGCCAGCACGTCGCGTCTCACCCGATCTTCGCCTCCGCCTTTCACGCGCTCGATCCGCCCTACCCGCAGCAGCACCCGCGGCCGAAGGGGCTGCGCGCGTACTCCGGCACCTGCGGGCAGGAGTTCGTCGACTTCTCGACGTTCCCCGAGGAGCTGCGGGGGCACCTGATCAAGGTGCGCTACAAGCCGACCAACCGCGTCGAGATCCACGAGTGGAACGAGTACGAGTTCGGCTACGACGAGCGCTACGTCGGCGACCTCATCTTCTCGACCAACCTGAGCTTCATCCCGGTCGACATCGGCTTTGGCCCGCGCGGCGCGCTCTACGTCTGCGACTGGTACAACCCGGTCAAGGGGCACGCGCAGTACTCGCTGCGCGATCGGCGGCGCGACCGCCACTCCGGACGGATCTGGCGCATCACCGCCAGGGCCCGGGCGCTCCAGGACCCGCCACGCGTCGCCGGCGCGACCGTCGCCGAGCTGATCGACACGCTGCGGCGTCCGGAATACCGCGTGCGCCTCTGGGCCAAGCGCGAGCTCCGCGAGCGCGATCCCGTCGCCGTGCGCGAGGCGCTCGATCGCTGGGTGCGTGAGCTCGGCCGCGACGATCCGCGGCTGCGCCATCACCAGATCGAGGCGATCTGGACGTACAACTGGATCGGCGACGTCAACGTCGGGCTCCTGCGCGAGGTGCTCGCGTGCGAGAACCGCCACGCGCGGGCGGCGGCCACTCGCCAGCTGCGTTCCTGGCACCCGCACCTCGCCGACGCGATCGAGCTCCTGCGCCGGAGCGCCAACGATCCGAGCGGTCTGGTTCGCATGGAGGCGGCGATCGCCGCGTCGTACATCGGGACGCGGGAGGCGCTTGACGCGATGCTCGACGTCGCCCGACACCCTCGTGGCGGCCACCTGGACTACGCCTTCCGGACGGCGCTCGGGTCGCACACGCTCCGGCGTCACTGGGAAGGCAATCCGGCGTACCCGCAGGTGCCGCGGCTGCTGAAGGCATCCGCGCGCGCCGACGAGCTCGCCGAGCCGACGCCGAGCGCCAGGCAGGCGGAGTTCGACAGCCAGCCCGACCTCAGACGTGTCGACATCTCGTGCGTGCCGGAACGCATGAAGTACACCGTCGAGCGTTTCACGGTGCGGACCGGCCAGCCGGTGAAGCTCGTCTTCACGAACCCCGACGCGACCGACCACAACCTCGTCGTCGTCCGCCCCGGCGCGCTCGAGGAGGTGGGCATCGCCGCGAACGAGATGGCCAGGGACCCGGCGAACGCCGCCTCCGACTTCATCCCGAAGGAGAAGGCGCCGCTGATTCTCCACTGGACGCCGATGGTCGGCCCGACGCGCGCGGCGCGCGTCCACGTGCTGCGGTTCACCGCGCCGGAGGAGCCCGGCATCTATCCGTACGTCTGCACCTTCCCCGGGCACTGGATAGTGATGAACGGCGAGATGGTGGTGGCGCGGGACGTCGACGACATCGACGAGCTCCTGGCGTCACGCCCGGAGCCGGCGTTCGTCAGGAACTGGACGATGGAGGACCTCGCCGCCGACGCCGCGAACCTCGAGGGGCGCTCGGTGACTCGCGGGGCGCAGGCGTTCGTGGCGGCCCGGTGCAACCAGTGCCACGCGGTCGCCGGCCACGGCGTCAACCTCGGTCCCGATCTCACCCGCGTCGCGGAGAAGTACCGCGGCGCCGCGCTGCTGGCGCAGATCATCGAGCCGTCGAGCGAGATCAACGAGGACTACCGTACGCACCAAATCCTGAAGAAGAACGGCGAGGTGGTCCTCGGCGTCATCCGCGAGGACGAGGGCCCGAAGGTGCGGGTCATCCCGAACCTGCTCGATCCGTCGACGGTGATCGAGGTGCCGAGGAAGCAGATCCGCCGGAGGATCCCCTCGCAGCTCTCGCCGATGCCGGAGGGGCTGGTCTCCGTCCTCGATCGCGAGCAGATCCTCGACATGCTGGCGTTCCTCGAGGCCGGCGGCGATGACGTGCCGCCGGAGTTCCGGCACGACGACGCTGCGGGATCGGGAGATGCGCACGCGGGCCATGGCGAGGGTCACGGTCAGCGCCGCGGCCTCGCCGGACGGCGGCCGAACATCGTGCTCGTGATGACCGACGATCAGGGGAAGGGCGACCTCAGCGCGCTCGGCAACCCCGATCTGCGCACGCCGCACCTCGACCGTTTGCGCTCGCAGAGCACCCGTTTCACCGACTTCCACGTCAGTCCGACGTGCGCGCCGACGCGCTCGGCGCTGCTCGGCGGCCGCCACGAGTTCCGCAACGGCGTCACGCACACCATCCTCGAGCGCGAGCGCATGGCGCTCTCGACGGTGACGATCGCCGAGGTCCTCGCGCAGTCGGGCTACGCGACGGGGATCTTCGGCAAGTGGCACCTCGGTGACGAGGAGCCCTACCAGCCGCACAACCGCGGCTTCGACGAGGTCTTCATCCACGGCGCCGGCGGAGTCGGTCAGGCCTATCCGGGCAGTTGCGCCGACGCGCCTCCGAACCGCGAGAACCGCTACTTCGACATCGTCGTGCGCCACAACCGGCGGTTCGTCAAGACGGAGGGCTTCTGCACCGACGTCTTCTTCCGCCAGGCGCTCGGCTGGATCGCCGAGCAGCGCAAGCGCGACGGTCCCTTCTTCGCGTACATCTCGACGAACGCGCCGCACGGGCCGATGATCGCCCCCGAGAGCTACAAGAAGCCCTTCCTCGACGCCGGCTTCGACGGCAAGACCGCCGGCCGCTACGGCATGATCGTCAACATCGACGACAACGTCGGCGTGCTGATGAAGAAGCTCGAGGAGTGGAAGCTCGACGAGAGCACGCTGCTCATCTTCATGACCGACAACGGCCAGGCCGGCGGCCGTTTCACCAGACGAAACGGCAAGCGCTACGCACTCCACACCGCGGGACTGCGCTCCGGCAAGGGCTCGCCGTACGAGGGCGGCACGCGCGTCCCGGCGTTCTGGCGCTGGACGGGAACGCTGCGCGCCGGCCGCGACATCGACGCGCTCGCCGCGCACATCGACGTCTTCCCGACCTTCGTCGCCCTCGCCGGCGCGAAACCCCCCGAGCGCACGCAGCCGCTCGACGGCCGCAGCCTCCTGCCCCTCCTCGAGAGCGACGACTCCCGCTGGGCCGATCGCTTTCTCTTCATCCACAAGGGACGCTGGAAGAAGGGCGAGAACCCCGACGACTTCAAGCACGCCGACTGCGCCGTGCGCAGCGAGCGCTTCCGCCTGGTCAACAACCGCGAGCTCTACGACATCGAGGAGGATCCGGGCGAGACCACCAACGTCATCGACGAGCACCCGGTGGTGGTCGAGAAGATGCGCGCCGCCTACGACCGGTGGTGGAGCGAGACCCGACCGCTGATGGTCAACGAGGACGTCCCCCTGGCGCCAGAGCGACCGTACTTCGCGCTCTACGAGAAGCAGCGCGAGGAGTCGGGCATCCCGAAGTGGATGCCGCCGCCGGTTGATTGAGAAGAGCGGCAGAGGGACGGGAACGCAGATTACGCAGATTGCGCAGATGACGCAGATCGAGGAACGTCGATTCGGAGTCGGAATCGGACTCGGTCATCGGAATCGGAATCGGTATCGGAGTCGGAATCGGTATCGGTCATCGGACTCGGTATCGGCCTCTGACCTCTGACCTCTGACCTCTGATCTCTGTCTCTGGTCTCTGTCTCGGTCTCGCACTCCGAGCGCTCGGCCCCGACGTCGGACACGAGGATGACGACGACGGCTTTCGGGACCGGGACCGGGACCGGGACCGGGTCCGGGACCGGGACCGGGACCGGGAATGGAAGGGAAACGTCACCGAGATCCAGAGTTTCGCGACACCCCCAGCTCCGACAGAAACCGCGTCAGGTCGATGAGCTCGTCCTGTCGCAGCGTCTGCGTCAGGCCGATCGGCATCAGTGACGCGGGGCTTCCGGTGACGGCGCGGATGCGCCTCGCCGGGATGGTGACGAGGCGGTCCTTCATGTCGCGCAGGACGATCTCGTCGTCCGTGCGGCGGGCGAGGACGCCGCTGTGGACGGCGCCGCGCGCGTCGATCACCACCACGGTCTCGTAGCCCTGCTTGATCTTCGCGCTCGGGTCGAGGAGCGACTCGATGATGTGAACGACCTGCGCGCTGCCGCCGAGGCCGCTCAGGTCGGGACCGACGAGACCGCCCTCGCCGCCGATCGCGTGGCAGGTGGCGCACTGGAGCGATTCGCGGCGGTAGATCGCCTCGCCGCGTGCCGCGCTGCCTCGTGTCGCGACGGCTCGAATCAGGGCGGTGAGCTCGTCGGGCGGAGGCATCGTGGTGATCGGGTCGAGCTCGCCGGCGCGCCGGAGCGCCTCGACGAGCGCGTCGACCTCGCGTCCGGTCGAGCTCGCCGCACGGATGCCGGCCGCCGCCACGCCGGGATCGAGGCGCGTCTCCGCGAGCGCCGCGGCGAGGACCGCGTCGCCCCCCTCGCGGCCGAGGTACGCCTCGACGAGCAGCGAGGCCGACTCCTCGTCCGCCGTCTCGCCCGAGAGGAGCGCGATCGCCGCCGGCGTCGCGGCGGATTGATCGATCGCCACCCACGCCGCGGTCGCCGTGCGACGTACCGCGGACGAGGGGTCCGATTGCGCCAGCCCTCGCAGCGTCGCGAGGCCATCCGCGAAGTCGCCGATGGCCGTGGCCGCGATCAGTCGCAGCGCGTCGCCGGTCGACGCGCTCGCCGCGAGGCGCTCGAGCTCCGGTCGCGCCCTGGCCACTCGCCAGAGGCCGGCGAGCTCGACGGCGAGCTCGAGCGCTCTCGCGTCGCTCGCGCCGGCGCCGCTCCCGGTGTCGCTGGCGGCATCACGCAGCGACTCGACCAGCGCGGCGATGCGCGACGCGTTCGCCGGCGCCGGACGTCCGCGACGGGCGCCATCGGCGAGCGCTGCCAGGAGGGCGGCTCGATCCGCTCGGCCCGACTCGCCGGTCGCCTCGGCGACGACCAGCGCCAGCTCCTCGGGTCCGCCGAGACCGGCGATCAGCTCGAGCGCGGCGCGGCGCTCGTCGCCGGCGAGCTCGCCACGTCGCACGAGGGTGACCAGCGGGGCGAGCGAGGCCGGCTTGCCGACCGCCGACAGCGCGAACGCGACACGGCGGGGCTTGCCGTCGAAGACCGGCTTGCCCGCCTCGAAGTCGGGCAGCCAGAAGCGCTCGAGTTCGCGCGCGGTCAGCCACAGCGCGTAGTCGAGCCAGGTGTCGAGCGGTCGATCGATCGCGGCCATCGCGAGCTCGACGCTCTCGAGAGACGGCGCCTCGCGGAGCGCGTTGACCGCCTCGAGCCGCACCTGCGGGTGCTCGTCGGCGATCGCCGCCGCGAGGAGCGCCGTGGCGTCCGGGACCTCGTCGCGCCAGTCGCCGAGTACGCGAACGGCGGCGGCACGGGCGCGGTGGTCCGGCGAGCGCAGCACGGCGCGAAGCAGTTTCGGCTCGGCGACGCGAAGCCCCTGGAACACCCAGAGCGCCTCGAGTCGGTGGTGCTCGATGCCGTCGTCGCCGGGGAGACCTTCCGCCGGCTCGCGAGCGTCGATCTCCGAGAGCCAGCGTCGCAGCGCGCGGACGACGTCGTCGGGACCGCGCTGGCGCAGCAGGCGACGCGCCTGGTCGCGCGTCCAGCCCTCGGGGAGCTCGAGCGCGGCGAGCAGGTCGGCGGTGGGAGCGTCGTGGAGCCGTGGCGGCTCGACCGGGGCGCGGTCGCTCGCCGTCAGGCGCCAGATGCGGCCGTGGTGACGATCGCGAAGGGGGTGGTGGAAGTCGACCTCGCCGTGATCGATGATCGGGCTGTACCAGTCGACGACGTAGATCGCCCCGTCGGGTCCCAGCTTGACGTCGACCGGCCGGAACGAGCGGTGTGACGACGCGAGCACCTCTCCCATGAGCCGCGAAGAGTACCCGCTGCCGTCCGCGGTGAGCTCGTATCGCACGACGCGGTTGGCCCGGAAGTCGCTGGTGATCAGCGAGCCGCGCCAGGACTCCGGCAGGTGCCGCCCGCTGACGACCTCGAGTCCGCACTCCTTCGGCCGGCCGGGATTGAGCGTCTCGAGCGTGCGCGCCACTCCGGTCGCCGACCGGAACGCGCTCCCGGGGAAGCTGTACGCGATGCCGCCGCCGCCGGCGCCATCGGTCGAGAACGACTGGCCCCAGCGATCGAACGCGTGCCCCCACGGATTGACGAGGCCACGAGCGTGCACCTCGAGCCGCATCACCTCCGGTCGCAGCCGCCAGATCCCCGAGCCGTTCAGCCGCCGCCGGCCCCAGGGCGTCTCGACGAACGAGTTGATGTAGATCGACTGCGTGAAGTAGAGGTCGCCGCCCGGACCCCAGCGGAGCGCGTGGATCATGTGGTGCACGTCGGCGTTGCCGAAGCCGGTGAACAGCACGCGGCGCTCGTCCGCGCGATCGTCGCCGTCGACGTCGCGGAGGAAGAGGAGGTCGGTCGACTGCGTGACGAACACGCCGCCGTGTCCGGGGACCACCGAGTGCGGCACCAGGAGGCCGTCGGCGAAGACCCTCGAGGTGTCCGCCCGGCCGTCACGATCGACGTCCTCGAGGATCAGGATGCGGTCGTCCGGCTTCTGGCCCGGCGCGAGGTGCGGGTAGATGGTGCTCGTCGCCAGCCAGGCGCGGCCGCGCTCGTCCCAGTTGAGGTTGATCGGGTTGGCGATCATCGGATCGGACGCGAAGAGGCCGACCTCGAACCCCTCGGCGACGGTGAAGCGCTCGAGCTCCTTCTCGATGTCCGGCTCGGGGACGTTGAACGGCACCTCGTGATCGGGATAGTCGGTCTCGCGCACCAGCTCCCAGAAGCGGGGCGTCGGCCGGCGCAGCCTGGCGATCTCCTCCTCCTTCTCGCCGACCAGCACGTCAAACTGCGCGATCTCGCCCTCGTGGTGTCCGCGCTCGTGGCGGCGGAAGAGGTAGACGTACGCGGTGTTCTGTGGGCGGAAGCCGTGCGCGAAGAGTCGGTTCTTCTCGACGATGGTCTCGCGGAGCCGCCGGGCGCGCTCGACGTCCGGCCCGTGGGTGATGACGACGCCCTCGGCCCACGCCGCAGCGCCGGCCCGCGCGACGCGTCGCCCGGCGATGTCGAGCGAGTAGCTCCCCGGCGGCAGCCCCTCGATGCGGAGCAGCCGATCCGCGCCCGCGGGCGCGGCCAGCGACGGCAGTCGGACGTCGCGCACGCGGAAGCGCAGCCCGAACTCCGTCCGCCTCGCGGCCTCGACCGCCGTTCCCGACGCGGATGCGACCGAGCCGTCTCCGCGCAGGTGGAGCGCCCACTCCGGCTCGGCCATGCGCAGCGATTCCGCCACCGTGCTGGCGACGAAGCGATACCCCTCCTCGTTCAGGTGGATGCCGTTGTGGGTGAAAAGGCCGGCCTCCTGTGGCCAGCGCGCGAACGCACGGAACATGTCGACCAGGATGTGGCCCCGCCGCGCCGCGACGTTCGCGAGGTGCGCCGCGACCCATTCGAGCCGCTCGTTCTGCGACGACATGTCGGGCCACCCCTCGCCGCGAGGCTCGCGTGGCGGCGGCGTCATCAGCACGATGCGCATGCGGGCGCTGTCGAGCACGTCGAGCAGCCGGTCGAGCGCCCTCGCGAACCGCTCGGCGCCCTCGTCGTCCTCGAAGGCGACGTTCGAGCCGTACCCGATGAAGACGACGTCCGGTCGCGCCCGTCGCAGGTGGGCGAGCATGCGGTCGAAGCCGTAGTTCCCCAGATCCTGCCCGGGCCGCTGCCACGCCGAGCGGCTGTACTCGCCGGGCCCGAAGCCGGTGCGCGCGATGCCCTCGACCGTGTCGCCGGGCCAGCCGAGGTTGCGGAAGACGATGTCGCGGTCCGGCCAGAACCGCGTCAGCTCCGCCTCGAGCGAGCCGGAGTGCGCCATGCGCTCGATGAACGTGTCGCCGAGGAACGCCACACGGAGCCGCTCGTCCGGCGGCACGAGCTCGATCTCCTCCGGCTGCGAGCGCGACGGCGCATGCCGCCCGATCTCGCGACCGTCGAGGTAAAGCGCGATCGCCTCGCCGTCGAACGTCGCCGCGACGTGGTGCCAGCGCCCGTCGCGGATCGCCGCCCGATCGATCGCCGCGCCGCGCTCGACGTAGGACCCGTCGATCCCGAGGCCGCACCACAGACCATAGAACCCTGTCCTGCCGATGGCGAGCAACTGCCTCGCGCCGCCGTCCTCCTTGCGGTAGATCTCCATCCACGAGTCCGGCGTCGCGTCGGGACGGATCCACGCCGCGATGGTGATGGCGCGGCCGGGCTTGAGGTCCTCGTGGTGCTCGATGCGAACCGCGCGACCGCGCCCGTCGAGACGCAGGGCGCGGCCGAGACGCCCCTCGACGAAGCTCGGCGCCCCGCCGATCGCCTCGCCGTCGCGGCGGGGGCCGCGTCGCGACGCGTTCGAGAGATCGCCGTCGAGCGGCCACCTGGCGACGAGCCCATCGCCCACCTCATCACCCGCCGCGAGTGCGGCGATGCCCGCGGCATCGAGAGCCACTTCATGGAGGCGCACGTCGTCGATGTCCCCGGAGAAGAACTCGTCCCGCCCGTCGAGCGACCCGATGAACGCCGGCCGACGCCCGCCACGATCGAGCCCGCCGCCATCCCCGACGGCGGCGGGCGCGAGCGCCCCGATATCGGCGCGCCGCTCGAGCGACCCGAGGTCGAGCAACGGCGCATCGGCTTCGGCGCGAGGCGCGAGAGAGAGTGTGATGAGAAGAAGCAGAATGCGGGTGGTGGTTTTCTGGGAGTTCATGCGATGCATTGTATCCGAAGAGCCGGCGGGGATGCGCCGGCGACACTCTGCGACGGATCCAGGAGGAGAGCAGGAAGCAAGAGAGAGCAGGAAGCGGACTCGGAGTCGGCATCGGAGTCGGCATCGGCCATCGGTATCGGAGTCGGTCATCGGACTCCGCAACCAGAGACCTCGAGGACGGGAACGGGCACGGGCACGGGAACGGGTACGTTTTTGCAACGATGGGGTCGGAATCCGAATCCGAATCCGCTCGAGGCGCTGGGCCGCATCGGCGGCAGCATCCTCGCCGAGGTGGCGCTGCGTCGCGCCGTGGTCACCGGCGGCGACACGTCCTGGTACGTGGTCGCCGCCCTCGGCGTCGAGCGCCTCGAGATGGTCGCGCCGATGGCGCCCGGCTCGCCGCTCTGCCGGGCCCGCGGTCGCGGCTCGCCGGCCGACGGCGTCGAGTTCGTGTTCAAGGGCGGCCAGGTGGGGCGGGTCGATCTCCTCGAGCGAGTGGTGGAGGGCGTGGCGTGACGCGATGGACGCAAAGGCGTGATGTCGGTCTCCGCATGCCGCTCCCGTGCCCGTTTCGGGGATTCGGGGACGGGAACGGGGACGGGAGGGAACGACCGTGATTACGATAGCTGTGTTTGGCGCTGCCGGGGCGATGGGAACGCGTCTTTCGAGCCGCCTTCCGCGTCACCATCGACGTGTCTGACCGTGATCCGCGAGGGAGGCGAGCCGCCGCGGCGTCCCCGAGCAGGCGGCGCGCGACTTCGTCCTCGGTCACATCAACCTCGAGCTCGCCATCCTCTTCGGCGAGTGCACGTGGCAGTTCTCCGAGGGCTTCAAGCGGGCGATCGAGGAGGCGAAGCGCGACATCTTCCAGGCGGACTGGCGGCGCGTCTTCGAGGAGCAGCACCCGCGCGAGAGCGTCGCCCGGATCACCGGCGCTCAGCGGTAGAGCGGGTTCGGGTGGTCGAAACGGCAGCCGGCGTCCCACTTCGAGCGCTGGTTGCCGTGCGCCGGGATGCCGCCCGCGTCCTTGATCATGCGTGCGAGGTGCAGCAGGTTCCACGTCATGAACGTGGTGTTCCTGTTGGTGAAGTCGTTTTCGGGACCACCCGAGCCGGGATCGAGGTAGGACGGTCCCGGACCGGCCTCGCCGAGCCACGCCGCGTCCGCCTGCGGCGGCACCACGAACCCGAGGTGCTGGAGTGAGTAGAGGATGTTCATCGCGCAGTGCTTCGCGCCGTCCTCGTTGCCGGTGATCAGGCACCCGCCGACCCGGCCGTAGTACGCGTACTGCCCGCGGTCGTTGAGGTCGCCGGACGTCGAGTAGAGGCGCTCGATGACCTGCGTGCAGACCGACGACTTCTCGCCGAGCCAGATCGGCGTCGTGATGACGAGGATGTCGGCCGCCTTGACCTTCTCGTAGATCGCGGGCCACTCGTCCCGATCCCAGCCGTGCTCGGTCATGTCGGGGTAGACGCCGTGCGCGAGGCGATGGTCGACGGGACGCAGCGCCTCCACCGAGACGCCGTTCTTCTCCATGATCGCCCGCGAGATCGCCACCAGCCCATCGGTGTGGGACAGCTCCGGGCTGCGCTTGAGGGTGCAGTTGAGAAAGAGCGCCCGCAGGTGGGAAAAATCCCACGTGCTCGACTCGCACAGCTCGACTTGCTTCTCGTTCAACGTCTGCTTCTTCGCCGTCTGCTTCTTCGCCGTCTGCTTCTTAGCCGCCATTACCTGCTCCACGTTGGGGGGGTCTGGTCCGGGAGCTGCTCACAGCGGCCTGTGAAAAACCCCGGTCTGCCGGAAGCGCCCGCGATCGACCGCGCTTATCTTGCCGATGGCGACGGCGGAAGTCGAGCGCCCGTCCCGGCTTGCCGGGCGAGATTTTCGAGGCGAAAACCCACCGGGACGCGACTTTGTCGTAAACTGGACGGATCACGGCCAGCGGAGAAGCGCCGGCCAACGCCCTCTCGCAATCGTGCCGGCCCGAACAGCACCGGAGACCCGTCGGAATGAGCTCAGCACCCGCATCGCAGCGCACAACGAGAACGCCGATCATCCGCCTCGAGCGGGTCCACAAGGACTACTTCCTCGAGGGGGAGATCGTCCACGCCCTGCGCGGCATCGATCTGGCCATCCACGAGGGCGAGTTCGCCGCCGTGATGGGCCCGTCGGGCTCCGGCAAGTCCACCCTGCTCAATCTCCTCGGGTGCCTCGACCGGCCGACCGCCGGGTCCTACTTTCTCGGCGGCGACGACATCTCGCGGCTCGACGACGACGAGCTCTCCGAGATCCGCAGCCGGAGACTCGACTTCATCTTTCAGTCGTACAACCTCATCGCGCAGCTCAACGTGCTCGAGAACATCCAGGTGCCGCTCTTCTACCACGGGATCTCGCCCGCGGAGAGCCGTGACCGCGCCGTCGAGCTGGCGCGACTCGTCGGACTCGAGGATCGCCTGATGCACCGCCCGAGCCAGCTCTCCGGCGGGCAGCAGCAGCGCGTCGCCATCGCGAGGTCGCTGGCCAACGACCCGCTGGTCATCCTCGCGGACGAGCCGACCGGGAACCTCGATTCGGCCACGGAGGCGGAGATCCTCGAGATCATCCGGGACCTGCATGGGCAGGGAAAGACCATCGTCATGGTGACGCACGAGGATCGCATCGCGCACCTCACCGAGCGCGTCATCCGGCTGCGCGACGGCAAGATCACCTCCGACCGCGCCGAGCGCGCCGAGCAGCCGGCGGGCGCGGCGCCCGCCGGGGAGGGTTGAACCGCGTGACGATCGAGCGGAGGGAGGGCCGCGCACGGTGACACCGGTTGAAACGATGCGAAACGCGAGAGCTCCACGCGCCGCCACGTCGCGGCGCGGTCGCTGGCTCGTTCACTGCGCATGGCTCGCCTGCGTCCTCGGCGCGTGCAGCCGCGGCGCCTACCGCGAGGCGGCGGACCGCGAGGTGGCGCGCCTGATCGCCGAGAAGTCGAACGACCCGCGCTGGGCGCTCGAGGACTTCAGCATCGAGCTCGATCCGCGCAGCCGCTACTACGATTCCAGCGACCCGGTACGCCCCCCGATGCCGCCGGACGACCCGTACTCGCACGATATGATGATCAAGGTCGACGGCATGTGGGGATGGCCGCACTGGGACAAGTACGGCACGGTCGAGGAGCTCGAGAACCCCGACTGGAGGCGCCACCTCGACGACGACCTGCCGCGAACCGACGACGGCGCCATCCGGCTGCGGCTCGAGGACGCCATGGAGCTCGCGCTGCTGCACTCGCCAAGCTACCAGCAGCAGCTCGAGACGCTCTACCTCTCGGCGCTCGACGTCAGCACCGAGCGCTTCCGCTTCGACGCGCAGTTCTTCGGCGGTTTCAGCTCGCAGGCGCAGCACCAGGGCAACCGCACGCCCGGCGGCGAGAGCAACGCCATCACGGTCGAGCCGGGCGCGACGATCGCGAGGCGGTTCGCAGCCGCGGGCGAGCTGCTGGTGAGCTTCGCCAACGCCGTGACCTGGGAGTTCTTCGGCCCCAACGATGGCTTCACCATGTCGCAGCTCAGCTTCAGCCTGGTGCAGCCGCTCCTGCGGGGAGGGGGCCGGGCGGTGGCGCTCGAGCAGCTGACCATCGCCGAGCGGACCCTGCTCGCGAACCTGCGCGCGTTCCAGCGATACCGCCAGGGGTTTTACACCCAGGTGGCGGTCGGCGAGTCGGGCGTGTCTGGACCGCAGCGACGTGGCGGGTTCTTCGGCGGCACTGGGCTCACCGGCTTCACCGGCCAGGGAAGCGGCGGCTTCGGCGGCGTCGGTGACGTCACCGGCTTCGGCCGCGGCGGCTTCGGGGGCGGCGGCGCCGGCGGTGCGGGAGGCGGCGCGGGATTCGCGGGCGGCGGCGCCGGGACAGTGGGCGGCTTCATCGGACTCCTCCAGCAGACGCAGCAGATCCGCAACACGCGCGACAGCCTCAACGCGCAGCTGCGCACGCTGGCGCTCCTCGAGTCGAACCTCGAGGCGGGCCTCATCGACATCGCGCAGGTCGACCAGTTCCGCCAGAACATCGAGACAGAGCGCGCCAACCTCCTGCAGGCGCAGAACGGTCTGGCGACAGCGCTCGAGTCGTTCAACCGCTCGGTGCTGGGCCTGCCGCCCGACATCCCGATCGAGCCGGACGACTCGATGATCCGTCCGTTCCAGCTCATCGACCCGACGATGACCGAGACGCAGGACGCCATCACCGGCGCCATCGATCGATTCGGCGAGCTGCCGGAGGCGCCCGCGCTGGACGATCTGCGACGCACGCTCGAGGAGATCGAGACGCTCAGGCGGCGAGTCTCGGAGCAGATCGACACCGTCCCGCGTGACCTCGAGCGGCTCGAGGAGCGCGCGCCGAAACGCACTCGATCGATGACCGCGACGGAACGCCGGCTCTTCGAGGGCGACGTCCGCCGCCTCTCGGAGAACCTCGACGATCTGCGCACCCGCCTCGAGGAGACCGGCGGCGCGCTCGAGCAACTGCGCCAGGGGTTGAGCGAGGACAACGCGGTGGAGACGGCCGACGGCATCGTCGAGCTGCTCACCGACCTGTCCAACCTCGTCGGCGAGCTCGCGCTCGTGCAGGCGCGGGGGCGGCTCGAGTCGATCACCGTCGACCCGATCGAGCTGACGCCCCAGACGGCGCTCGAGGTCGCCCGCGGCGCACGTCTCGACTGGATGAACAACCGCGCCGCGCTCGTCGACACGTGGCGGTTGATCGAGTTCAACGCGAACGCGCTGCAGTCGGACCTCACCGTGGGGATCAGCGGCGAGATGCCGACGGTGGGCGACAGCAACGCCTTCAAGTTCCGCAAGCGGGCCGGCTCGCTGCGCGCGACGCTGGAGTTCGACGGACCGTTCACGCGACTCCTCGAGCGCAACAGCTTCCGCCAGCAGCTGATCCAGTACCAGCAGGACCGGCGCCAGCTGATCCAGTTCGAGGACGGCGTGCACCAGACGATGCGGGTCGTTCTCCGCGGCCTCGAGCAACTCGCCCTCAACCTCGAGATCCAGCGTCGCGCGGTCGCGATCGCCATCCGGCGCGTCGACCAGACGCGCGAGGCGCTCAACCGCCCGGTGCCGCCCGCCGCGCCGGGACAGGCGCCGCAGGCGCTGGGTCCGACGGCGGCCCAGAACCTGCTGTTCGCCCTGTCCGACCTGCGCAACACGCAGAACAACCTGATGAGCGTCTGGCTGAATTACCATTCCGAGCGCATGCGGCTCTATCGCGAGATGGGGATCATGCGACTGAACGACAGGAACTTGTGGATCGACGAGCCCCTCGGGGAATCGCTGCGCGTCGCTGCGTCGGCCGCGCGTTTGCCCCCCGACGTGCCCGACGAATGGCTGGCGATCGCGAGCGCCGTCGACGGCGAGACGACGAGAGCGCCGGCCGGGTCGGGAGAGAGTGGCTTCGGTCCTGATGAAAGCGAGGCACGCAATGATGGATAATGAGATGACAGCCGCCGGCCGGGCTGACCGCCCGGGCAAGGTTCCCTCGATCTCCTCGATTCCACCGGAGTCCTCCGCTCCGGCGGATCGACGCTTCAAGCCCTGGCAGATCGTCGCCGGTCTGGCGATCGTCGGGGTGGTCGTGTGGTCCGCCGCGAAGGTGGCGATCGGGCTCTTCGGCGTCGGCGACTCCGGTGACCAGCGCGGCGCGCTCCTCTACGAGGTCATCCGCCGGCCGCTGCAGGTCACGGTCACGGCCGAGGGGAACGTCGAGAGCGGCAGCAACGTCGAAGTGAAGTGTCGCGTCGCCGGCGGCAGCACCATCCTGTGGATCGTCGAGGACGGCAAGGTGGTCGAGGAGGGCGAGGTGATCGTCCGTCTAGACACCTCGGGGATCTCGGAGCAGCTCAACTCCCAGCGCATCGTCTACGAGAAGGCGCTGGCGACCGCCATCCAGGCCCAGCAGGACGTCGAGGCGGCGACCATCGCCGTCAAGGAGTACGAGGAGGGCACGTTCGTCGAGTTGCTCAAGCAGGCCGAGGCGAACATCCAGATCGCGCTCGAGAACCTCCGCAGCGCCGAGAACCAGCTGAAGTACTCGAAGCGGATGGTCCGCAAGGGCTTCGTGAGCTCCCTGCAGCGCGAGGCGGACGAGTTCGCCGTCGAGCGCGCGAAGCTCGACCTCGACGTCGCCACGACGCGGAAGAAGGTGCTCGTCGACTTCACCAGGGAGAAGACCCTCAAGGAGCTCGTGGCGGCTCGCGAGGCCGCGATGGCCAGGCAGCGCTCCGAGCAGGCGAGCCTCGAGCTGGAGAAAGCGCGCCTCGAGCGACTGCAGGAGCAGCTCAAGAACTGCGAGATCATCGCTCCGAAGCGGGGCATGGTCGTCTACGCGAACGAGACCGGACGGCGGCGCGGCGGCAGCGAAGCGCAGATCGAGGAGGGCGCCATGGTGCGCGAGAGCCAGGCGCTCGTGCGGCTTCCCGATCTGACGAACATGCAGGTGAAGGTCGCCATACACGAGTCCCGCGTCGACCAGGTCCGTCCGGGCATGCCCGCGCGCGTCGTCGTGCAGGACCAGGAGTACACCGGCAAGGTGGTCAGCATCGCGAACCAGCCCGAGCGCGGCAGCTGGTTCTCCGCCAACGTCAAGGAGTACGCGACAACGGTGTCGATCGACGGCGGCACCAGCGGGCTCAAGCCGGGGATGACCGCGAAGGTCACCGTCCTGGTCGCCGCCGTCGGTGACGCGCTCGCCGTGCCGGTGTCGGCGGTCGTCGAACAACGGGGCAGGTTCTTCTGCTGGGTGAAGACCCGCGGAGGGCCGGAGCGGCGTCCACTGAAGCTCGGCCTCACGAACGACACCGTGATCTCCGTGCTGGACGGGGTGACCGAGGGCGAGCTCGTCTACCGCAACCCGAGAGCGGTCATCGAGGACGCCCGTCAGGAGATGCAGCTCGACGAGCAGTCGCGGCTGCAGCAGTTTGCGACCGGCCCGGACTCCGGCGTCGCGCCCGCCTCTGGTGACCCGGACGCCGGCGGACCATCGCCCGCGGCGGGGTCGAACGCCGGGGAGGAAGCACCGGACGCGGGCGAAACGCGCCGCGAGCGACGGGGCGACGGGTCGCGCGGGTCGGGGAGGAGCCGGCCGAGCCTGATGAGCTACGACAAGGACGGTGACGGCTCGCTGTCGCGGGAAGAGCTCCCGGAGCCCATGCAGCGGCTCCTCGACACCGCCGACACCGACGGAAACGGATCGCTCGACGCCTCGGAGATCGCCGCCATGCGCCAGCGCTTCTCCGGCGGTCGAAGCCGGCGCGGCGGCGGCGAACGCGGCGGCCGTGACCGTGGCGATGGCCCGGGACGCGGCGATGGGGGCGGCCGGTGATCTCCGGACTTCGACTGACGCTCGCCCTCGGCCTGAAGTCGCTCTTGCTCCACAAACTGCGCTCGGGCCTGGCGATGCTCGGCATCCTGATCGGCGTCATGGCCGTCATCTGGCTGGTCGCCCTCGGCGAGGGCGTCAGCCGGCAGGCGCAGGAGCAGATCAAGGAGCTCGGCGCGACCAATATCATCGTCAAGAGCGTCAAGCCGACGCAGGGCGCATCGGGCGGGCGGGGCGACAGCATGGTGGTCGAGTACGGGCTCACCGAGCACGACTACGACCGCCTCGTCGCCGGCGTGCCCACCATCCGCCGCGCCGTCTGCATGCGCGAGATCGCCGGCGTCGTCCGCGCCAACGCGCGCGAGGCGGAGATCAAGCTCGTCGGCTGCTCGCCGGAGTACGTCGAGATCAACCACCTCGCGATGGCGCGCGGGCGGTTCCTCAGCGACCGCGACGCGCGGGAACGCGCCAACGTCTGCGTGCTCGCGGATCAGACCGCAGAGATTCTCTTCCCCTACGAGGATCCGATCAATCGCGCCGTCGAGATCGTCGCCAACAACAAGATCGACGTCTACACGGTCGTCGGTCGCACCGAGAGCCGCGTGCCCTCGGCGGCGATCGGCGGCAGCCTCGAGGGACGCGATTACAACCTCGACGTCTACATCCCGCTCGAGACGCTGCGCGCGCGCATCGGCGATCAGGTCTTCACGGCGCGATCGGGAAGCCGCGAGGGCGAGCTCGTGCAGTACAGTCAGATCACCGCGACGGTGAGCTCGATCGACGAGGTGGAGGAGGCGGCCGACATCATGGGGATCCTCCTCGAGCAGCGACACCCCGACGGAGACTTCGCGATTGTCGTGCCGAAGGAGCTCCTGCGGCAGGCGGACGTGCTGCGCATGATGTTCAATGTGCTTCTGATCCTCATCGCCGGCATCTCGCTGCTGGTCGGCGGCATCGGCATCATGAACATCATGCTCGCCATCGTCACCGAGCGCACCCGCGAGATCGGCGTCCGCCGCGCGCTCGGCGCCAAGCGGCGCGACATCATCCAGCAGTTCCTGGCCGAGACGGTGGTGCTGTCGGCGACCGGCGGTCTCGTCGGTCTCATCGCCGGGTTCCTCTGTCACCCCGTCACCCGTGGCGTGCTGGCGGCGATCGAGCAGTGGCTGCCGGAGGTGTGGACCACCCTGCCGCCGACCGTGCATCGTCTCGAGCCGATCATCGCCCCCTGGTCGATCGTGGCGGCGTTCGGCATCTCGGTCGTCGTCGGCGTCGTCTTCGGGCTCTACCCGGCCCGCCGCGCCGCGCTGATGGACCCGATCGAGGCCCTGCGCCACGAGTGATCCC
>JBFFXF010000046.1:0-34032 GCA_041569895.1 Planctomycetota bacterium
CGCCGGGGGCCGGGCCCTCGAGGAGGGCATCCGCTCGCGCCTGCGCTTCACGGTCCACTGCGACACGCTCCAGCACCTGGTGGCATTCGCGAAGACGATCCATCCGACGTCGCGGACCGGCTCGAGCTGAACGCCCTGCGCAGTGGCCGGAATAAAACGGCGCGCGCCCCGGCTGTCCGGGACGCGCGCCGTGTGTTTCCGGGAAGTGTGAGGCGGCCGATCAGGCTCTCGGCGTCTCCCAGTCGTCCTCGGCCGTGACGCCGCCGTCCTCGTAGGTCCACGTGATCTTCTGGTACGTGAAGCTGACGTGCTCGCGGACCTCGTGCCGCATGTTCTCGGGATACTTGTTGTTGAGTTGCTCCTGTCGGATTCCGGCGATGGTGGCGTTGGTCAGCGTGATGGTGAAGTACTGCTCCTCCTTGCCGGTCCTCGACGGGCGGTAGAGGCGGAGCGTCACCTCCGGCAGGTTCTCGTTCATGACGAGAGCTTTCATCAGAAGCGGCGACGACTTGTCGACCGGCTTGGTGACGACGATCGGCGTGTGCTGGCGCTTGCCGGTCGGCAGACCGCTGGCGGCGTCGCGGGGCGAGACCACCTCGTGGCTCCAGCCGTATATCTCCATCGTCCCCTCGCGTCCGGCCTGGACGGCACTCCC
Organism: Planctomycetota bacterium; assembly: GCA_041569895.1. GTDB lineage: Bacteria > Planctomycetota > UBA8108 > UBA8108 > JACQVS01 > JBFFXF01. Next base: position 656 of record JBFFXF010000046.1, read on the forward strand.
CTCGATCTGGCCCTGCGTCTCTCCGACCACGGTGAGGTAGGCGTTGAGCGCGGCGAACGAGGTGCCGGGGAGGAGGACGAGAGACGCACTGATGGTCAGGAAGAGCACGGCTCGCAACATGGTGTCGATCTCCTTTCGCTCTGAATCACGAAATCACGGTCGATCACGCCCCGCACGCGGCGGCCTCGCAGGACAGTCCCGGCGCGGCCTCTCCACAGTTCGGAAACGGTAGCGGGATCGGCGGTCCGTTCTTGAACAGGTAGTTGAGCACGTGGATGGCGTCGGTGACGTCGACCTGGACGTCGTCGTTGACGTCGGCCGCCGCCGGGCAGGATATTCGCAGGCCGCGGAACAGATGCAGCAGCAGGCGAATCCCGTCGGAGACATCGAGCTGCAGATCGTCGTTGAGGTCGCCGCGCACGAAGCGCACGCGCTCGACCCGGACCTCGCTCTCGAGCTCGACCGAGTCGTAGACGAGCTCGACGACCTCGTACGGCTCGACCTGCGCGTTGTCGGGATTCGTGGTGTCCGGGTGGACGCTCCGGATCGAGGCGATGGCGGCGTTCTCGACCGTGATCCGGAAGAAGACCTCGTTGCGCCCGTCGCGCGACGGTCTGAAGAAATGGAAGACGACGCGTTCGAGGAGACCGTCGGTCGAGTGGACGTCGTGGAGCAGCGTCGACGGCTCGCCGATCGGAATGGTCACCGAGAGGTGCTCGGCGCGGGCGCTGCCGGCCAGCTGGCCGGTGCCCCCGTGGAGCGGCACGCTCCAGGCGTGGACCATCGCGGCGCCGGGCACGGCGCCCTCGATGCCGTGGACGGCGGTCGCGCCGGAGATCTGGCCGGATTCGGCGAAGAACTCGACCGCGATGTCCGACGCCGCCTCGACGCGCGCGGCCAGGGCGAACATGACCAGAAGCAGAATCGGGAGAGATCGACGGAGCGTGTCTTTCATGGTCCACCTGCGTTCCGGAGGCTCGAGCGACCGACCGGACGGCGCCGGTCGTGGTCGCTCCATCGATGGACGGGGGGACTGGAGGCGGGACCGGGTCAGCTTTTCCGCCGGAAGCTCCGGGATCTTCCGGGGGGCCGGGCGCTCGCCCCTTACCTCTCGAGCTCGCGCAGGGCCTTCTCGAGGCGGCTCCGCACATCGGGGTGCGTCTCGCGCGCGAGCAGGCGCTCGACGGCGGGAATCAGCGCGTGCGCTCGCTGGCGACCGAGAATCTCCGCCGCCTGGGCGCGGAGGTCCGGCGACGGGTCGCTCGAGGCCACCTCGATGAAGAGGTCTCGCAGCGATCCGGCGCTCCGGCCCTCTCTCGCCGAGGCCTCGAGCCCCCAGAGCACGCGGTGGCGGAACTCCACCTCGGGCGCGGTGCGGAGCACGTCGCCGGCTGCGCGGACACCGTCCTCGCCGAGACGGCCGAGCATGTGCGCGAGCGACCAGCGCGCGTCGCCATCGGTCTCCGTGCGCAACCGGCTGGCGATCGCCGACGCGGCGCCGGGCGTCCCCTGTCGCCGGAGGATGTCGGCGAACGCGATGCGCTCGACCGGCGTCGCGGCGCTGTCGAGCAGCGACGCGGCGCGATCGCGGAGGGCGTCCGGGTGGAGGCGGTTCATCGCCCTGGCGATCTCAAGACCGACCTCCGCCTCGCGCTCGCTCGCCAGCATCGACATCAGCCGATCGAGGGGCAGGTTGGAGCGACTGCCCTCCTGGAGGGCGTGCGCCAGCGCCCGTCGCGTGTACGGGCTCTCGGAGCGTTCGAGCATGCCGAGGAGGTCCTCGACCGCTCTCGCATCGCCGTTCCGGAGCGCGCCCCGCGCGAGCGATTCGATGACCTCCATCGACGCGCGATCGCCGCCTCCCTCGCGCGTCATCTCCCGCATCATGTCGAGCATCAGCGGCACCGCCTCGCCGCCGTGGTAGTGCTCGAGCGCGCGCGCGAGCGTTCGACGATCGAGGTCGTACTGCGGATCGCGCGCGAGCTCCATCAGCGTGTCGAGCCCCACGCGACCGCCCGCCCTCGCCAGCGCGTGCGCGAGCGGCTCCTGCGCGTCGCGGTTCCCGGAGACCTCGAGCAGGGCGTCCCGGAGCAGGGACGTGCCGAGGTCGTGCGACGTGTGCTCGATCGCCCGGGCCACCATCTCTCTCGAGACGCCCTCGGGAGTGTCGCGCAGGAGATCGAGAAGCAAATCGGGGTTGCCGGCGCGCGCCGCGATGCGCCCGACGGCGCCGATGATCTCGACACGATCCCGCCGACCGAGGTCGCCGGAGAGCATCTCGAGGAGCCGATCACCGTCTTCCGGTCGACCGAGATCGCCGATGGCCGAGAAGACTGCCTCACGACTGACGCCGGCGCGCTCGTCGAGGAGGCCGAGAAGCACCTCCGCCCCGCGTTCCCTGAACGCGTGGCCGAGAGCGCGAGCGGCCTCGTGCTGGAGCTCACGCGGCGCGCCGCTCTCGAGAAACGCGGCGAGCACCGGCTCGACGTCACCGGCGTTCTCCGGTGCCACGCGTCCGAGCCCGTGGATCGCCCGGCGGCGCGCCTCCATCGTCTGCTCCGGGTCCTCGACGAACGCCATCACCAGTCGCGCGCCCTCTGCACCGGCGACGGCGACGAGAGCCCGGGCGAGCTCGCCGGTGCCGTGCGGGTCGAGGTCGCCGAGGAACGCCGCGAGCTCGGCGAGCTGATCCGCGTCGAGCCGCTCGCCTCGCGCCCGCGCGAGCGCACGCAGCGACTCGTGAACGGCGCGCGGGTCACCGGACGCGATGGCGTCCCTGACGGTCGCGAGGGCCTCGGCGGGGGTGACCGGCGGACGTCTCTCCTCGTCCCGCTCGCGGTCGTCTCCCGGGGCGTCACGGTCCTCCGCGACGTCGTCGACCCGTTGTCCTGGCGCCAGCGGCTCGCCGCGCACGGTCGAATCGCGAGACTCGGCCGGCGCGCCATCCTCGATCGGCCGCGACTCGGTGCGCGAGGTCGTACCCCGCACCATGAACCCGGCGACGAAGCCGCCGGCGAAGAGGATGGAGCCCGCGAGCAGGTAGGCGCCTTTCATGAAGCCCCCGAATCGATAATCACCGGTCACCGCGGAGCGCCGTGTTCCGCGGCACCCCCAGACTACCCCGAAACGGGCGCTGGCGTCCATGGCGACCTCAGGTCCGTCACGCCGCGAGGCCGGTCGGAACGACATAGAGAACGACCGCCACGTAATGGCAGGCGCTTCCGCCCAGAACGAAGAGGTGCCACGCCGCGTGCCTGTACGGAAGACGATCGCGGAGGTAGAAGCGCACGCCGACAGTGTACAGGACCCCTCCGACGAGCAGCCAGACGAGGCAGCCAGTCGGGAACCGCTCGAGCATCGGCTTGATCGCGACGAGGGCGAGCCAGCCGCAGAGCACGTACGCCACCGTCGAGATGACCTCGAACTTGCCGGTGTGGAAGATCTTGAAGAAGACGCCGAGAAGAGCAAATCCCCACACCAGGCCGAACAGTGTCCAGCCCCACCCGCCGCCGAGAGCGACAAGGGTGAACGGGGTGTACGTCCCGGCGATGAGGAGATAGATGCACACGTGATCGAGCACTCGCAGCAATCGCCTCAGTCGCGGTCGTCGAGTTGCGTGATAGAGCGTGGATGCTCCATAGACGACGACCAGCGATGCGCCATACACGGCGCAGCTGACGACGTGCCACGCGGTGCCGAAGCGGCCAGCGAGGACCACGAGCAGGGTGACTCCAATGACGCTCAGGACCAGGCCCAGCAAGTGGGTCAGGCAGTTGATGAGCTCCTCGGGGGAAAGCCGAGCGTTCGACATGGCCTCACCCTGCCATCGAGCAGTCCCTGCGTGGCCGGGTCACCGACGTTCCGCGAGCACCCCGACTACCTGGAGATCCCAGCTCGCGTACGACTCGTAGCGCCCCCGGAGCCACAGCAGCGCGCCGTACCGGCCGTCCGACGCCGGAACGATCGGCCTCAGGTTGTCGACGCGCGACTCGCGGGTCACCGGAGCCAACGACCAGGTCCGGCCGCGATCGGCGGTGACGCCCCGCCAGATCTCGTGGCGATCTCCGGCAGTCGCGGCGCCCGTACGCGGGTCGACGTTGGTGGAGAAGTAGACGACAGCGACGTCGTCCGGGTCGATGCAGATGTTTCCCGTGTAGTCGTCCTCTCCCGGATACAGCCGGCTTCCGCCGCGGGCGACCTCGCTGTCGAGCCAGCGCTGGCCGTCCCACCGAGCGTACCTGTAACGGTGGTCCCGTCCCGCGTCGGGATGTCCGGGACGGAGCCCCCCGGAGTCCCTCTGGACCGAGTAGACGAGGGTCGGGTGCCCGCTCTCGTCGAGGTGAAGATCGCTCGTCCACGCGACGTTGTCGGCGTCGCCGCGGAAGACGCGCGTCGCCATCTCCGGCGTCATCGGGCCGTCGCGCACCGCTCCGGCGTGGGCGCCGTCGCTCCGGTAGAACGCGCCGTCACGGTAGAACGCGTGGTAGACGCTGTTGTCGTGGTCGCGAGGGTGCCCCTCGGTGAATGCGAAATGGATCTCATCGCGTCCGTCGGACGTGTACTTGACGTAGGGTCGGTGCCGCCGGGGCGCCGGAAAATCGATCCAGATGCCGCGCGCCCTCCATGTGTCTCCACCGTCGTCCGACGTCATCCAGGAGGGTTTGAACGAGTCGTCATGGCCCCTGAAGAAGTTGTAGAGGCGCCCTCGCCCATCGTTCTCGGAGGCCAGGAGGATGGGGTTGGAGTACGTGACGCGCGACGGCTCGCTCGGCACGAAGACTCTTTCCTCTCCCCAGCACACCCCGCCCGGCTCGCCCAGGCGGTGGCGGACGGCGTTGTCGTTCCCGTGCTTGGTGTATAAAGCGAGGAGTCTGCCGTCCTCACGGACGAGGAACGCGGGAGACGCGTGGTCGTCCCGCTGCAATCGATGGTGAAGGACCTCGCGCGTCGTCGTTCCCTTCCGGACGTCGTGAGTGACCACCTCCACGTTGCCGCGACGCCGGGGATCGTGGCGACCATCGGCAACCGTTCCGATGATCAACTTGCCGTCGTGCATCACGGCGCGCTCGTCCTGAAACCAGCACCACGCACCGTCGTCGCTGAACACCAGGGGGCCGTCGGGCCCGACCTGCGGCCGAGAGCCGTTCGCCTGCGATCCCCGCTCCGGTCGCGCCGATCTGAACAGCGCGCGCGCAGCGTCGAGCGCACGGGCGTCCGGCGCCCGGTCGATGTCCTTGCCCTGAGGGACGAGGGCGACGGCGATCTCGACATCGCTTGCCCCGTCGAGCCTGACGGCGAGAGTCGTCACGCCGTCGCCCACGGTCTGACCCTCACGGCCCGGTGAGCCGGGGAGCGGCCCGGCAGCGCGGGTCATGAAGCTCGCCGAGTCGGGTGCGAGGAGCGTCGCTTGCAGGCGCGCTCGACCGAGCGAGAGCGTCGCCTCCCGGCCGCCGGCGGTCGTCTCGATTCGGGCCATCGTGTGCATCAGCCACCAGACGGTGGACGGCCGGCGACACACGATGCGGTCGTCCACGAGAACCCAGGAACGGTCGACCAGGGCGATGCCCCGGCGGACGTACGTGGCGACAGTGGCGTAGGCGGCGGTGAGATCCGCGACGGCGAGAGCGTGATCGGGCCGCGGCTCGAACCGCACGATGTGCGTCTCCGCCCGGGGATCCTGGTCGGGCCGCTCGCCGGGGTCGATGACGATGGCGTTGTGCGCCTCCGCGCGCATGCGAAAGTACGTCCACCGGCGTCCCTCCGGGCGCGAGTCGAAGTATCCGGGGAGGTTGTAGTCGTCGGGTCCGGGGTCGATCGCCCAGCGCTGTCCGAGAGCCTCGAGGACGAAGCTTCCGAGGTCGAGGTTGCTGTGGTTGACGGCGTTGCTCCCGGCCTTGAAGCCGACGAAGACGGCGCGTGGATCGTCCCAGGCGCTGCGCAAGGTCGCGACCTCGACCCCACGGAACCGCCGGTCAAGCGGCAAGGACGGCACCACGGAATCGGCGACGGCTGGATCGTGCCAGAGGAGATCGAACGCGTTCGGCTCCGCGTGGTGTCGCTGGTAGGCCACGTACTCCGGGCGACCGAAGCGGCCCGCGAGCCAGAGCGCCTCCTCCGCGCGAATGGTGCCCGGTCGACAGTCGGCGAAGTTGAACGAGCGCCCTGACGGAGCAGTGAGGTAGATCGGGAAAAGACCGGTATCGGCAAACCCGCGGCTCTCGGCGATCCCGAAATCGGTGCCGAGCGCCGTCTCGAGAGCGGCGATCAGATAGACCGTGTAACGCGTCGCGTAGTGCCAGTAGCCAGGCCCCTCGGGGCATGCGCCGTCCGGTGCGTACTCCCCCATCGCCCGGGGGAGCGAGCGGAGCGCGGCGTGGAGCACCGCGCCCGCGAGGTCGGGATCCTCATCACCGACGGCGAGGGCGCCGATGCCGATGCCGCCATTACAGACCTGGTTCCAGTTGTGGCGCGCCTTCACCCACCAGCCGTATCGTTCCCTGCCATCGTAGCAACGGCGTGCGGGCTCGAGCCCCTTGCCGACCAGCGCCTCACGGATCAGGTGGCGCTGCTCCGGCGACCAGTCGTCATGCAGCCAGTCGTACCCGACGGCGAAGGCATGGGTCATCTCGGCGGTGTCGAGGAAGTGACTCGGGTTCCAGTCGGGAAACTTCGCCGCGGCCTCGAGCTCTCGCCAGGCGCGTCGCACGAAACGCTCGTCGGGATCGATGCGGTGGACGAGAGCGAGCGTCAGCACCCGGTCGAGCACGCGTCGGCTGACGCTGAGCAGACGCTTGCCGTCCGGGATGTGGTAACGGCTCACAGGGTCGTCCAAAAGTGCCAGCGCCCGGCGGCGGAGAACCTCGAACCAGCGACGCGCGAGCGGATCGGATCGCGTCTTCGCCCTGACCTCTTCGAAGCGCTCCGCCGTCGCATAAAGACGCGGATGGTCGGGCTCGAGCGACGCGAGTATGGCGTCGGCGGGCGGAATGTCGAGGGCTTGCGGGCCCTCGTTCCCGGAGGCGACGGCGCAGAGCACGATCACGATTCCGAGGTCGCAAGCTCGTTTCATCCTCGATCCCCCGGAGAGATTTCGCGCAGGGGCGCGGCATCTTTCCCGCCGCGCCGCCCGGACGGTTCGTTTACCCGACGCCAGGGGAACGCAGCACACGCCGTGCCTATCCCCGCTCGAATCGTCACTTCCCCTTCACCGCCTTGAACTTGTCGATCGCCTCCTGCCTGGTCCTCTTGTGGTCGACGAGCGGCTTCGGGTAGTCCGGGCAGTCCTCGTTGTCGCCGTCGGCGTGCGGGAAGTGGATCGCCTTGCCCTTCACTTTCTCGAGCTCGGGGATGTACTTTCGGACGAAGTCACCGTCTGCGTCGAACTTCTCGCTCTGGCTCACCGGGTTGAAGACGCGGAAATACGGCGCGGCGTCGGTGCCGGTCGAGGCGGACCACTGCCACCCGCCGTTGTTGCTGGCGAAGTCTCCATCGACGAGGCTCTGCATGAAGTGTCGCTCGCCCCAGCGCCAGTCGATGAAGAGGTTCTTGGTGAGAAACATCGCGCTGACCATGCGCAATCGGTTATGCATCCAGCCGGTCTTCGCGAGCTGGCGCATGGCGGCGTCGACGATCGGATAGCCGGTCTTCCCTTCCTTCCAGCACTCGAAGCGCTTCTCCGCCTTGCTCCACGAGATCTTCTCGGTGTCGAGATCGAACGGACGGTTCTTGCACACTCGCGGGAACCCCACCAGCACGTGGTTGTAGAACTCACGCCAGATGAGCTCGGAGATCCACGTCACGGCGCCCTTCGATCCCGAGTCGATGCGACCGTTGTTCGCCTCCAGCGCCGCGGCGAGGCACTGCCGCGCCGACACCACGCCCGACGTCAGGTACGGCGACATCGTGCTCGTCCCGTTGACCGACGGGTAATCGCGCTTCTCGTCGTACTCCTCGAGCCGCCCCTCGACAAACGCGTCGAGCCTCGACTGCGCGTGCTTCTCGCCCTCCTTCCAGAGATCCGGCCGCGTCAGGCCATCGAAGCCGTCGACGGACTTCGGGACCTTATCCGCCTTGACGTCGATCTTCTTGACGCCCGACGGCGTCGGCACCGGCTCGGCGCCACCGACCTCCTTGTATCGCGCGAGCCACGCGCGACGGTAGGGCGAGAACACCTTGAAGAAATCGCCGCTCGACGTGCGCACCGAATCGGGCGGCAGGATGAACCGATCGGACCACGCGTGCACCGACTTGCCGGAGCCGAGAAACGCCGCCATCACCTCCTCATCCCGGCGCTGCTCGTTGACCTCGTACTCGCGATTGAACGACAGGGCCTGGCAGGAATGCCTGTCGGCGAGCTCGAGAAGCTCCTCGGCGACGCCGTCGAACTTCGGCGTCTCGACGATCAGCAGCGGCACGTTGATGCGCCGGAGCGACCGGGAGAGCTCGGCGAGGTTGCGCAGGATGAAGTCGACCTTGACCGCGCCCCAGTCATGCTCCTTCCACTGCTCTGGACAGATCGTGAAGACGCCGACGACCCCGTCGTCGGCCATCCGGCACGCCTCGTGGAGCGCGGTGTTGTCGCGGGTGCGGAGATCGGAGCGGAACCAGACGAGTGGGCGCATGGGGTGTGCTCACGGAAGAAGAATGGAACGCAGATTACGCAGATTACGCAGATCGAAGATCGTTGTCCGATCCAGTTTTTGAGACCGAGGACGAGGAGGAGGAGGAAAACATACTCAGCCCTGCCGGATCAAGGTCATCACTTCGTTGCGGCTGGCGAGCTCGTCGCGGAAGACGCCTCGCATTGCCGATGTGACCATCGCGCTGCCCGGCTTCTTGATGCCGCGCATCGTCATGCACGTGTGCGAGCCCTCGAGGACGACGGCGACGCCGGCCGGGGAGACCGCCTCCTCGATGAGGTCGGCGATCTGGTTCGTCAGGCGCTCCTGGACCTGCGGGCGGCGCGCGTAGACCTCGACCGCTCGCGCGAGTTTCGAGATGCCGAGCACCTTGCCGGTCGGGATGTAGGCCGTGTGGGCGACGCCATGGAACGGCAGCAGGTGATGCTCACACATCGACGAGAAGGGGATGTCTTTCAGGAGCACGATCTCATCGTAGTCCTCGGTGAAGACCGTCTTCACCGCCTCGCGGGGATCCATGCCCAGGCCGGCGAAGACCTCGGCGTACATGCGCGCCATGCGCTGCGGCGTGTCCTGCAGGCCCTCGCGATCGGGATTATCGCCGATCGCCTCGAGGATCATCCGGCCGGCTCGGACGAGCTTGTCGTGATCGAAATCCGGTGACCGGCGCGCGGGGGCGGGCGCCGCCGCGGTCGAGGGCGCCCGCCGGATGACGCGCCAGGCGTTCTGATCGCCGGCAGGCACGAGGTTGGTCGCGAAACTTTCCATCGTTCTATTCCCTTTCCTGGCTTCCGGGCTCTGCATCATTGTGTGGACTCGTCGGCGGTTCGCCAGTGGCGAAGGCCTCGCGAAGACGCTCGACTCGCTCCCGGTTCGCTCCGAGATCGGAGTATCCGGCGCGCGACGCCGACCGGACCTGGATGAGCCCCCGATCGGTGTCGACCAGGAACTCGACGTCGTCAACGAAGCGCATCATCGGCGTCCTCACCTCTGCGTGGAGGTACCGACCGTCGCGCGTGATCACGGTCGCGCCGCCCACACTCTCGAGAGCACGCTCAAGTCGCCCGAGCGCGTCCTCCGGCGCACCGGCAAACGGAATCGGATCGACATGGTGGTCGCCGTCGACCTCGAAGCTCGAAACGCAGTTCGGCGCCGGGGGACACGGGGCCAGACGGCCGTCGCGCACGCCGATCTCGTCCGGCCGCGTCGGATAGAGAAAAACCAGGGCCGTCGAGCCGAGCGCGACCGTGACGACGAGCAACAGGACAGTGCGACCCTTCATTCTCGATCCCCGGTTTTCTCCTTCCCGCCACGCGAATCGCCAGCCCCGGCTCCGGGGAGGAACGACGCGCCGATTCCCGCGAGCGGACGCGCCAGCGGCCAGAGAAGCGCGCCGTGACGCGTGATCTCCTCGTCCCCCGCCGTCACGCCCCTCCCGCCGATGATGAACGTCACCTTGTGCGCCCACCTCTCGAGCAGCTCGAGCAGCATCGGCCGGTGCGTCTCCAGCAGAACGCGGCGCGACACCGAGATGTACGCGCCGCTGGGCTCGACCTTCCGGAGCGCCACCTCGAGGTCCTCGAACGGCAAGCGTGCGCCGAGGTAGGTCACGTGGAGCCCGAGCCGACACAGGTGGAAAGCGACCGACAGCGCACCGAGCTCGTGCCCCTCGTCGGGGAAGCACGCGCAGACCACGCGGGCCGCGCCGGTGCCGGTGGTCGCATTCCGGGCGTGCACGAGCGCGTGGAGACGCTTGACGAAGATGCCGCTTGCCAGATGCTCGCCCGCGACGCTGCAGCGGTCCTCCATCCAGGCGTCCCCGATCTCTCTCGCCGCCGGCTCGATCACGTTGGAGAGAACGATCTCCGGCGGCACGCCGGCGAAGACCTCGTCGAGGGCGTGTTCGATGCGGTCGCCGTCGACGGCGATCGCGGCATCGACGATCTCGTCGCGACAGCTCTCGAGCCACGCGACCGGACGCTGCGCGCTCCGCGGCACGCGGGCGACGGGCGCGGCGTCCGCGCTCGCCCCGCGAGATCTCTCCTCGAGCAGCCGTTCGCGACCGACCGGAGCGATCTCGCCGATCGACCGCCCCTCGTCGAGCAATTCACGGACGCGCTCGAGCACGCGGAGGTCGTCCGGCGTGTAGAGTCGGTGACCGCCCGCGCCGCGCACCGGCTCGAGCAGCCCGAAGCGCCGCTCCCAGGCGCGCAGGACGGCGGTCGAGAACCCGGTCATGCGGGCGACCGTGCCGATCCGGTAGAGCTCCCTGGCGCTGCCGATGCCGCTCACCGCGCGCCTCCGAGCTTTTCTCGCGCCAGCCGCGCCGGCTCCGAGCGGGGCGCGACCGCGACCGCCTCTCGCCATGCAGCGCGAGCGCCCGGACTGTCGCCATCGCGATCGCGCACGAGCCCGAGATGGAAAAGCGCCGAGGCCGCGATGTCGGCCGAGAGATCTCCCGCGTCGACCGCGGCTCGGCAACGCTTTCCGACCCACTCGAGGTCGGCGGCACACTGCCGGGCGCGCCCGAAGAAGCGCGGGATCGGGAAGGTCGACACGGCGCGCACGAAGCGGACCTCGACGTCCTCCGGGGCGCTTTCGACCGCCTCGTCGAGAAGCCGCAGCCCCTCGTTGCAGGTGCGCCCCTTCGACCACGGCGCCAGCATGCGTGTCGCGGCGAGCACTCGCGCGCTGCCCAGATAGGCCACGATGCGGGGGGCGTCCGGTCGCTTGGCGTTCAATTCGATGAGCAACTCCAGCCCTCGCTCGGCGGCTTCTCGGTCGCCGCCGACGCCGGCCAGGTGCAGACGGATCGCCTCGTCGACTCGCTCCTCCTCCTCGTCCGGGGAGCTGACCAGCCTGGACCACACCACGGTGCGGGAGAGATCGCCGTAGAGGTCGCGGGGCGGCGGGGTCGTGCCGCACCCGAGGGCGAGGACGATGAGGACGACCCCGGTCGGTTTCGACTCGACGACGATCTGCTTGCTGCGCACGCGTCGTGCCCTCCGTGACGTGGGTGTGGTCGGGCTGGCCGCCCGCAGCGGCGGCTCGGTTGCGTCCGTTCACCTCGCATTCTGACGGCCGGCGAGATATTGTCAAGCTTCTGTCGAAGTATTTTCGCTTTCTGGCCCGATTTACCTTGACAGATAGTGGACATTAATTGAACAATCCCGGCAGACTCGCGGCACGGAGGCGCGAGCGGAGGATCCCTGACCGGAGACAGCTCATGGCAACGAAAAGCGTGATCATCGTCGGCGCGGGGCCCGGTGGGCTCGCGTCGGCCCTCCTCCTCGCCCGCGAGGGCGTCGACGTCACCATCGTCGAGCGCCAGGATCGTGTGGGCGGGCGCACGTCGACCCTGGACGTCGACGGCTTCTCGTTCGACCTCGGCCCGACCTTCTTCCTCTACCCGCGCATCCTCGAGGAGATCTTCAAGTCGACCGGCCACGACCTCTGGCGCGAGGCGCCGATGACGCGGCTCGATCCCCAGTACCGCATCTCGTTCGGCGCCGGGGGCAAGATCGACGCCACGCCGCGCGTCGAGATGATGGAACGTGAGATCGCGCGGATCTCGCCGGCGGACGCCCCGAACTTCAAGCGCTTCCTGGCGGAGAACCGGCGCAAGCTCGAGGCCTTCCGCCCGTGCCTGGAACAGCCTTTCCTGAGCTGGAAGGACCTGCTGGCTCCCCGCATGCTGAAGCTGCTGCCCCTGGTGAGGCCGTGGAACTCACTCGAGCGCGACCTGGGTCGCTACTTCTCCGATCCGCGCATCCGCCTGGCCTTCTCGTTCCAGTCGAAGTACCTCGGCATGTCACCGTTCCAGTGCCCGAGTCTCTTCTCGATCCTGTCGTTTCTCGAGTACGAGTACGGCGTCTTCCACCCGACCGGCGGGTGCGGGGCGATCTCCGGCGCGATGGCCCGGGTGGCCGAGAAGCTCGGCGTCAAAATCCGGCTCTCGGAGCCGGTCGAGGAGGTGCTCTTCTCCGGACGGCGCGCCGTCGGCGTCCGCACCCCGAGGGGCGACCACCGCGCCGACGCGCTGGTAATCAACGCCGATTTCGCCCACGCCATGCGGCGGCTCGTTCCCGACAGGCTGCGACGTCGCTGGACCGACCGCAAGATCGGCAAGAAAAAGTTCTCCTGCTCGACCTTCATGCTCTATCTTGGTGTCCGCGGCCTCGACGAGCACGTGCCGCACCACACGATTCACATCGCGCGTGACTACGAGCGCAATCTGCGCGAGGTCGAGCGGCTCCACGTGCTCTCGAAGGACCCCTCGTTTTACGTCCAGAACGCCTGCGTCACGGATCCAACGCTCGCGCCGGCGGGTCACAGCACGCTTTACGTGCTCGCGCCGGTGACGCACCGCCATCCGAACGTCGACTGGAAGCGCGAGGCGCCGGCGTTCCGGAAGCTGATGCTGGAGCGGCTCGAGAGCATCGGCATCGAGGACGTCGAGAGCCGCATCGTCACCGAGCGCATGGTCACGCCGGACGACTGGGAACACCAGTACTCGATCCACAAGGGAGCGACCTTCAATCTGGCGCACTCGCTGGGTCAGATGCTCCACCTGAGGCCGCGGAATCGCTTCGAGGACGTCGACGGGGTCTACCTCGTCGGAGGCGGCACCCATCCGGGAAGCGGGCTGCCGGTGATCTTCGAGTCGGCGCGCATCTCGTCGCGTCTCCTGCTCGACGATCTCGGCATGTCGCACTCTCCCGTGGCGCCGTCGACCGGGCACACACCGGCCAACGAGGAGGATTCGGCGATATTTGCGGAGGCGAGCTGACATGCCCGCGACGCTCGACCGTTCAGAAAACCAGCCCGGCGCGCAGCCGTCGGGGCCGGATCGCGACGGCGACGTCCGGGCGATGGCGCGCGACGTCGTCGAGAGCGCCCGGCGCGCCCAGACGGCGTGGGCCATGACACCCGTGCGCGAGCGCCTGAAGAGAATCGCCGCCGCTCGACGGCTCATCGCCTCGCGCAGCGCCGAGTTCGCCAGGTGCGCGAGCCGGCTTCTGTCGCCGGCCGAGTCGCTCGCGGTCGAGGTGCTGCCACTCGTCGAGGCGTGCCGATTCGTCGAACGACGTGCGGAGCGCCTGCTCGCCCCGCGGCGCGAGGCCCGGCGCGGGCGGCCACTCTGGCTGACCGGCGTCGATCTCGAGATCCGGCGCGAGCCGCTCGGCGTCGTGCTGGCGATCGGACCGGCGAACTATCCGCTCTTCCTCGCCGGCTCGCAGGTGGTGCAGGGGCTCGCCGCGGGAAACGCCGTCATCGTCAAGCCGGGCGTCGGCGGAACCGACGCGTCGGTCGCGCTGCGAGACGTGCTCGTCGAGGCCGGCGTCGATCCGGCTCTCGTGCCGGTGCTTCCCGAGGATCCCGCCGCGGCGCGGGCGGTGATCGAGGAGGGCGTCGCGCGCGTCTTCCTGACCGGATCCGCACCGACCGGCGAGGCCGTGCTCGCGACCTGCGCGCCGCGATTGATTCCCGTGACCACGGAGCTCTCGGGAAACGACGCGGTCTTCGTCATGCGCGGAGCCGATCTCGACCTCGTCACCGAGGCGCTGATCTTCGGCTCACGCCTCAACGTCGGGTCGACGTGCATCTCGCCGCACCGCGTCTTCGTGCCGCGCGACCTGCGTCCGGCGCTCGAGAAACGATTGGCCGGAAGAGCCCGGCGCGTCGGCGCCGAGTGGGACCGACACGGCGCCGCGTCACGAATCCAGAAGAACGTCGCCGGTCTCGTCGACGAGGCGGTGCGCGGCGGGGCGCGACTCGTCGCCGGTGACGCGGCATCGAACGACCCGTCGGTGCCCATCGTGCTTGCCGATGTCGAGGCGTCCATGGACGTCGTGCGCGAGGACGTGCCGTTTCCCCTCGTCGCCCTGATCGACGTCGACGACGAGGACGCGGCGCTGCGCGCGAACGCGCTCTGTCCGTACGCCCTCGGCGCCAGCGTCTTCGGCGAGGAGACGGCCGCGAGGCGTTTCGCGCAACGCGTCGAGGCGGGCGTGGTCACGGTCAACGACGTGGTCGCCCCGGTGGGCGATCCACGGATGCCCTTCGGCGGGCGGAAGCGCAGCGGTTTCGGCGTCACGCGGGGAGCCGAGGGGCTCCTCGAGATGACGGCGCTCAAGGCGATCAGCGTGCGCCGCCGTTTCTGGTTTCACCTGGACGAGGAAGATCCGCTCGACAGCGAGCTCTTCTCGGACTATCTGATCGCCGCCCACGGACGCGGTCTCGCCGTTCGCCTGCGTGCCGCCGCGGCTCTGCTGCGGGGACTCGTGCGACGCGGAAGCCGCAAAAAGAACAGCGACAGCACGAGACGGAAGGAGTCCTGACGTGGTCAACAGAATCAGCGACAGCGGGCGGGTGGGAGTCGTCGGTGGCGGCCTCGGGGGTCTCGCCGCGGCGTGCACGCTCGCTGCCCGCGGTCACGACGTGGTGCTCTTCGAGGCGAACCCATGGCTCGGCGGCAAGGCGGCCGTGCTCGAGTCGGACGGCTTCCGCTTCGACATGGGTCCGACGATCCTGACGATGCCATCGGTCCTGCGACGCATCTACGCCGAGGCCGGACGCCGCCTCGAGGACGAGCTCGAGCTCGTCGAGCTCGACCCGCAGTGGCGGTGCTTCTTCGAGGACGGCAATGTCCTCGACCTGCGCTCCGACGTGGACGCGATGGCCGACGCGATCGGCCGCTTCGCCACCGCCGACGACTCCCGCGGTTACCGCGAGTTCATCGACTTCTCCGACAAGCTGCGCGAGATCTCCGAGCGCTACTTCTTCTGGAGGTCGGTCGGCTCGATCCGCGACACCTTCGACCTCAAGGGCTCGTTCGATCTCTCGGTGCTGTCGGACATCCTGTCGATGAAGCCCGGCAGGACGGTCGCCGGCGCGGTGCGCCAGCACGTTCGCGACCCGCGGGTCGCGCAGACGCTCGACCACTTCACGCAGTACGTCGGCTCCGCGCCGGACGCATCCCCCGCCGTGCTGTGCGGCATCGCGACGATGCAGACCGGCGAGGGCGTCTGGTATCCCGTCGGCGGCACGCGAGCGGTGCCGGTGGCGCTCGAGAAGCTCGCGCGCGAGCTCGGCGTCAAGCTGCGCCCCGAGACGCCGATCACGCGCATCACGCACAGTGACGGCCGCGTCACCGGCGTCGACACCGCGAGCGGCGAGCACGTCCCGCTGGCCGCCGTGGTCTCGAACATGGACTCGGTCCGGACGCACGAGGAGCTGATCGGCGGTCGCGCCGCGACGAGATTCAAGAAGCGACGGAGCTACGAGCCGGCCTGCTCCGGCGTCGTGCTCTACCTCGGACTCGACCGCGCGTACGATCACCTCCTGCACCACAACTTCGTCTTCTCCCGCGACGCCGAGGAGGAGTTCGAGGAGATCTACCGGCGAGGCCAGCCGGCTGCCGATCCGTCGTGCTACGTCTGCGCGCCGGCGCGCAGCGAGTCCGCCGTGGCGCCGACGGGCGGCGAGGCGCTCTACGTGCTCGTCCACACGCCCTATCTGCGACCGGGCCACGACTGGTCGACCATGCTTCCGGAGTACCGGCGAGTCATCCTCGACAAGCTGCGGCGCGTCGCCGGGCTCGAGGATATCGAGGACCGCATCGTCTTCGAGTCGGCGCTGACGCCGCAGAGCATCCACGATCGTTACCGCGTGCTCGACGGCGCCATCTACGGTCTCGCGAGCCACGGCCGGTTCCTCGGCGCCTTCAAGCCGGCGAACCGCAGCCGCGACCTCGAGGGGCTCTACCTCGCCGGTGGCGCCGCGCACCCCGGACCCGGCATGCCGATGGTGCTGATGTCCGGCTGGATCGCCGCCGACTGCGTCGACGAGGACCGTCCGGTGAGCTCCACGAGCCCGAGGGAGCCGTGTCTGTCGCGAGCGTGACCGCGCCGATTGAGCGCATGACGGCGACCACCGACCTGCCGCCGAGGTCGGTCGTGCTGAAATGGCTCTTCGGCCGCTACGCGCGCCGATACCTCCGCCGCCACTTCCACGCCGTCCGCGTCCGATTCGAGGACCCGTCGGTCCTCGAATCGCGTGGGCCGCTCGTCATCTGCGTCAACCACGCCTCGTGGTGGGACCCGATGGTCGGTCTCGTCCTGGCCGAGTCCCGCTTCGGCGATCGACGTCACCACGCGCCGATCGCGGCGCACGCGCTCGAGGCGTACGGTTTTCTGCGGCGACTCGGCTTCTTCGGCGTCGAGCAGGGCACGTTCCGCGGCGCGCGCGAGTTCCTGCGTGCCGCCTCGGCGGTCTGCGCTCGACCGGACGGGGCGCTCTGGCTAACCCCGCAGGGCGACTTCCGCGACGTGCGCGAGCGTCCGACGCGGCTGCGCGAGGGCGTCGGCCACCTCCTGGCGCGCCTGGAGCGCGCGACGGTGCTGCCGCTGGCGATCGAGTACCCCTTCTGGCAAGAGCGCACGCCCGAGGCGCTCGTGCTCGCCGGCGCGCCGATCCCGGTCGACGGCGGATCGCGACGCCGGCCACGCGAGTGGACAGCGCTGGTGGCGCGACGACTCGAGGAGACCCAGGACTCGCTCGCGGAGCTGTCGATCGCGCGGCGGGGTGAAGCCTTCGAGACCCTGCTCGGCGGCCGCGCCGGCGTCGGCTGGATCTACGATTCCTGGCGTCGTCTGGTCGCGCGTGTGCGTGGTCGATCGTTCCATGACGAGCACGGGGAGCTCGATCGATGACGGCGACCGTCGAGACGGCATGGATCGTGTTCGCGGCGGTGGCGGCGCTCTTCGCCGTGCTGCCGGCGTGCGTCTACTTCGCCAACACCCGCCTCTACCGACCTCCGCGGCGCACCGGAATCGACCTGCCTCCGGTCTCCCTGCTGATCCCGGCGCGCGACGAGGAGCGATCGATCCGTCCCGCCGTCGAGTCGGCGCTCGCGAGCGAGGGGATCGACCTCGAGGTCGTCGTCCTCGACGACGGCTCGACGGACGCGACGCGCAGCATCGTCGAGAGCATCGCCGCGCGCGATGCCCGAGTCCGGGTGCTCGACGCGCCGCCGCTGCCCGACGGCTGGTGCGGCAAGCAGCACGCGTGCTGGACGCTGGCGCACCACGCGCGGCACGAAGTGCTCGCGTTCATCGACGCCGACGTGCGCCTCGCGCCCACGGGACTCGCGCGCAGCGTCGAGCAGCTGGTCGGCGGTCGCGCCGGGCTGGTCAGCGGCGTGCCCCTCGAGGAGACCGGGACGTTCTTCGAGCGTCTGTTACTGCCCCTGATCCACTTCCTGCTGCTCGGCTTTCTGCCGATCTGGCGCATGCGCGCCTCGACGGGTCCGGCGTACGCGGCCGGGTGCGGGCAGCTCTTCGTCACCACGAAGGACGCGTATGGCCGCGCCGGCGGACACCGGGCGATCCGGAAATCGCTGCACGACGGCGTCACACTGCCGGCGGCGTATCGGAGGGCAGGACTGCTCACGGACCTCTTCGACGCCACCGACGTGGCGCGCTGTCGCATGTACCGCAGCGCCCATGGTGTGCTCGTCGGACTGGCGAAGAACGCCACCGAGGGACTCGCGCATCCGGCGCGCATCGTGCCGATCACGGCGCTCCTGATCGTCGGTCAGGTGGCGCCGGCGGCGGTCGTGTTGCTCGCGTTCGCCGGACTCGTCTTGTTGCCCGCGATGGCGGGATGGCTGTTCCTCGCGGCGTGGGGTTGCGGCGCGCTGGTGCGAGTCGACGCGGCGTCGCGTTTCCGCCAGTCGGCGCTCGGGGCGGCGCTCCATCCCGCCGGCGTCCTCGCCCTGGTCGCGATCCAGTGGTACGCGCTCGGCAGGCAGATCGCCGGTCGGCCATCGACGTGGAAGGGTCGCTCGTACGGCTCGGGCACGGCGGAGTCGACCGCCGGAGGGCGACTCGGGCTCGCGTCCCCGGGCGAGAGGCGGCCATGATGTCGGCCCGGTCGGCCCGGATGTCGGCCCGGATGTCGGCGACGGCGGGCACGCGCCGTCCGCTGTCATCGATACTCTGGCCGCTCGCCTCCGCAGGAAACTGCACGGCGCTCGCGGTCGTCGCGATCGTTCTGGCGAGCTGGCCTTCGCTCGTGCGCGAGGACGGTCGCGCGTCCACCGCAGGACCCGGGACCCTCGCCGCGCCGACGCCACTCCCGCCGGCCGGAGACCGCGCCGACCGGGTGCTCCTCGTCGTCATCGACGCGCTGCGAGAGGACACCGCGAAGGACGAGGCCGTGATGCCGAACCTCGCGCGCCTCGCACGCGATGGCGGCCGTGGAATCGCGATGGTCGAGTCGGCGGTTCCGTCCACGGTCGCCGGGATTCGCGCCATCGCCACCGGCGCAGTCCCCGCGCCGGCGTCGTTCCTGGAGGACTTCGGCGCGCGCCCCGAGAACGACGGCGGGCTCTTCGAGATTGTCCGCGAGTCCGGCGGTCGGTCGTTCGTCGCGGGCAGCAGCCTGTGGACCGACCTGTACGGCGCGTGGATCGACGAGGCGTTCGTCGTGTCGACCGTGCACGAGTCGGACGCGGAGGTCCTCGACGCCGCGACGGAGGCGCTCCGCGACGGCGCGTTCGACCTCGTCGTCGTCCACCTCGGCCGCTGCGACGATCTGGCGCACCGCTTCGGCGCCACCAGCGAGGAGTACCGCGAGGGAGCGCGCTGGTGCGACGTTGCGCTGGGCGAGCTGGTCGACGTGGCCCCGCCCGGGACCGCGGTGCTGGTCACGTCGGACCACGGCGTGACGGAGTCGGGAGGTCACGCCGGGCCCGAGCCGATCGTCCGCCGCACGCCGCTGGTGACGCACGGCCCGGGCATGACCCGCGGTGCGATCGGCGAGCTGCCGCAGCGCGCCGTGGCACGGCTCGCAACCGGAGCGCTCGGCTTGCCGGCCATCGACAGGCCGAGCGCCGGCGCCGGGCGAGCGCTCGAGAGCCGCTCGAGCGGCACTCTCGCCCTGCTCATGGCAGCGGCTCCGGCGCTGCTCGCCGCTCTCGTGTTCCTGGCGCTCGGTCACGCGGGCATCGTCCGTCGCTGGCAGCCATCGCTTCTCGATGCCGTCCTCTGGATCGCGCTCGGCCTGATCCTCCTCTCGGCGCCCGCTCTTGCGCTCCTCGTCGTGACCGCCGCGCTGGCGATCGCCGTCGCTGGCACGCGGCGCCTTCCGCGGCTGATCGACACGCGGAGCGTCGTGCTCGCGGCGCTCGCGGGCGTGTTCCTGGCCATCGGGCGCCTCGCCGATGGACGCGGGACGCTCGAGGAGGCCGCGACGACGGTGCCGGTCGCTCTGGCGGCAGGCGTCGTCGCGATTGCCGGTCTCGCGCTGGCGCGTGTTCTCTCGGCGAGACCGACGATCGCGATCTCGCCCGCGTTCGCCGGCGTCATGCTGATCGTCGCGGCGACGGGACTGGGACGGCTGACCGGCGACACGCTCAGCCTCTCGAGCGTCGACGTCAGCACGGCGTTCACTCTGGTCGACGGACCGGGCGGGCTGCCGCTGGCGGTCGCCGTCGTCATGCTGCGCCACGCCCTGCCGGCGCTCGCGGTGCTGGTCGGCTTCGTGCCGTTCCTGCGACGCCGCGACTCGAGGCCGGGCGCGTTCTTCGCCGCCGCGGGAGCTGCGCTCGTCGGCGAGGCGGTCGTCTTCGGCGGCGCGCTGGCCCTGGCGGGAGACGACGTGGTCGACCTCTCGCTCGCCGTCAGCGGACTGGCGCGAGTCGTCTGCGAGATGACGTTCGTCTTCCTCGGCGCGACCTTCCTCCTCGCCGCAACGGCAGCCCTCACAGGCGTCACATCGTACCTGGTACCGAGCTCGTCCTCGTCCTCGTCCTCGAAACCCCTCCCCTTCAAAAAACAAACGGCACAAACCGCCACCGCGTCCGCTTCCACTCCCGGTACCGCGCCCCGAGCGTCTCCTCGAGCAGGCGCTCCTCCTCCGCCATGCGGTGATTGATCACCGCGCCCAGCACGGCAGCGGCGATCACCACGCCGGGCACGTTTCCCATCACGGCGCTGATGCCGGCGCCGATCAGCAGGAGACCGAGGTAGAGCGGGTGGCGCAGGAGGCGATAGGGCCCGGTCGACACGAGCTCCTGATCCGCCGCGACGCGCACCGTGCGCGAGAACCACGGGCCGAGCGTGGCGAGCGACCAGTAGCGCAGCGCGACACCCGCGCCGTAGAGCGCCAGCGCCGCGGAGCGCCAGACGGTCTGCACGACCGGCGAGACGTTGCCGATCCGCAGGTGGTAGAGCGCGCCGGTGACGCCGAGCGTGAGGAGCAAAGCGCCGACCAGCAGCCAGAAGGTCGCGGCGCCGCCGCGCTGCTCTCCGCGCGAGCCGGAGCGCACGACGAGGAACTCCGCGAGCCACAATACTGTCGTCGTCCAGTAGACGACGGCCTCCCACGACGGGGTGAAGACGAACTCCAACGGACACCTCGAGCGGATCGCCGGCTTGAATAACAGAGGACGTTCGAGGAGCATCAGTGTACCCGCACGGCGGCCAGCCGGATGCGGGAAAGCGCACGGCGAGCGAGAACGGAGAAGGGAGCTTCGATGGCCGACAGAGAGAGGCTCGAGCTCGTCACGCTCGAGACCGCCAACACCGAGGCGGAAGCCCGGGTGATCGCCGCCATCCTGCAGGCGGACGGCATCCCGGTCTACGTGCAGGGGGATTCGCTCCAGGACGAGTTCGCCATCAGCCAGCGCGCCATGAACCTCTCGGCGGTCGAGGTGCGCGTGCCGAGGGCGTGCCTCGAGGACGCGCGCGCGGCGCTCGAGGCGCACCGCAGTGCCTGCGACGAGACCGAGGAGTCTCCGGACGACCGGGGGTGATCGTGCCTCTCAGCTCGCGTCTCCCGGCCCGGGCCCGACTCCTGACCCTTGTCGCTCCCACGCTCTTCGCACTCGTTGGCTCCGCCAGCGGCACCGAGCGCCACACGGTGACCTCACCGGACGAGAGCTGGGAGTGTCGCGTCGAGCCGGGTCACCAGTTGAGGTCGTTCACCATCCGCAACGTCGGAGACGACGTCGTCGAGTCTCCGCGGATCGTCGTCAACGGCCGCCGCAACTGGTTCAGCACGCCGACGATTCTCGCCGAGATCCTGCGTCCCGAGATGACCGAGCGCGAGAAGGCGATCGCCGTCTGGGACTTCCTCGCCCGCAACCGCTATCACGACCAGCCGGCGCACACGGACATCGAGGTGCACGATCCCGTGCGCTTCCTGAACGTCTGGGGCTACGGGTTCTGCGACGACTCGGCGACCAACTTCATGGTGCTCTGCCGCGAGGCGGGGCTCCGCGCGCGCGTGTGGGGTCTCTCCGGCCACGTGGTGCCGGAGGCGTACTTCGACGGCGGCTGGCACATGCTCGATCCCGACGGCGAGATCTACTATCTCGAGGACGACGGCGACACCATCGCGAGCGTCGAGACGCTCGCGCGCCGGCCCGATCTGATCTTTCGCCACCCGAGTCCGCTCTACAGGGACCCGATCAAGCTGGTCGAGATCTACTCCTCGACCGACAACAACCGCATCTCGACCTGGTACGACCGCACGTCCGAGGCGCGCCACACGATGGCGTTCTCGCTGCGGCCGGGCGAGGAGCTGCTGCGCTCGCGCGAGAACCGGGGGAAGTACTTCGCGACTCGCTTTCCGGACGCGCCGCGGCGCTTCGGCAACGGCCGCTTCACCTTCGAGCCGGTGATCGCCGGCGGCATCTTCGCTCGCGGCGCCGAGTCGGTCCGGGATCTGGAGGCGCGCCGCGATGGCGACTCCTGGCGGCTCGCGCCGACACGGGACGACAGCGCTGGTGTCCTCGTGTATTCCTTTGAGAGCCCGTATCCGTTCGTCGACGCGCAGGCCGAGATCGGCGCCCGACTCGACGGCGAGGGCGCCGCGTCGCTGGAGTTCTCCGAGAGCGACGATGGCTGGACGCCGCTCTGGTCATCGACCGGCGGCGGCCTCGTCTCCACGACGGTGCCGATCGGCTCGTCCCTGCGAACGCGTGCGGGGCGTCCGGTGTGGTCGTACTCGCTGAGACTGACGCTGCGCGCGCCAGCCGGCTCGTCGGCCGCCGTCGACCGACTCCGTTTCACGAGCGACATCCAGCTCGCCCCGCACTCGCTCCCGGATCTCCGATCCGGCGAGAACACCATCCGCTACATGGACGACACGACGGGGAGGCGAACCGTCGAGGTCATCATCGACCTGGCGGACTGAGCTCTTCGACTCGGATTCGGATTCCGATTCCGATTCCGATGACCGAGTCCGATCTCCGACTCCGACTCGGACTCTGCCATCTGACCTCGGATCTCTGTCTCGGTCTCGGTCTCGGACGCGTACGCCCTTTCTCGAGGACGAGGACGAGGACGAGCACGAGTCGGCGTGGACCTCATCCGCCTGTCTCTGTTCGCCTTCACCGGCAATCCCTCACCGGCGCCGGCCCCCCGAGGAACAGGTGCGCGAGCAGGTAGATCGGGTCGGCGATGTTGACGTCGCCGTCCCCGTTGACGTCCGCCGGCCCTCGCGGGGCCTCGCCGCCGGAGAAGAGGTGGCGCAGCACGAAGACGGCGTCGGAGAGGTCGATGGCCCCGTCGTCGTTGACGTCGCCTCGCGGCGTCTCGACGCATGCGCAGCCGTTCCCGAGGCTCTTCGTGCCGTGCGTCTTGATCGTGTGGTTCCCGTCGAGGTGCCGGAAGACGTGCACCACGCGGATGCCGCGCTGCTCGAGCTCCTCGATGATATCCGGCGACATTCCCGGCTCGAGACGCGGCTCGAACATGTAGTGCTCGGAGAAGTTGTGATGCTCCGGCCGGTAACTCTGCGAGAACTCGCCGTGCAGTACGATCGGCTGGCTGGCGAGACCGGTGATCGTCGTCTCGATCCAGCGCGCGAGCGGGAACGTCTTGATGATGAAATCGTTGGGGATCTCCGGCCAGACGTACCTCGTCCTGACCGTCACGCCGCCGACCCGGAGGCGGACGTCCTGCACGAGGTCGCCGGCCTTCTGCTCGAACGGTGAGCCCAGCGCGGTCCATTCGCTCGTCGTCCGCTGCTCCTCGAGGAGACCGTCGATGACCAGCACCGGCGTGTCGTACTCCACCTCGAGCCTCGGGTCGACGAAGTCGAACTGCGTCAGGACCGGGCTCTCCGACGGAGCGACCAGCGTCGGCACGTCGAACGTCACCAGCCGGTACGTGCGCGGGTTCCCGTGATCGGCGATGCGCCACGAGTGGACGACCTGCTCGCCGTCGAACGAGTGCGTCGCTCCCGGGAACGACGAGGGCGGCCCGGAGAGCTCACGCACGTCGCAGCCGTCGAAGTAGCGCACCGTCGCGTTCGCGTAGAGCCCGCCCTCGAGGTTCTCGCGGGTGAGCCACATGCTGCGGGTCTGGAGGGTCCAGAACGACTTCGAGCGGTGGTTCGAGAAGATGTTGCTGTCCTCGCCCTGGAAGGTCTGGAGCTCGCGCGTCTCGTTGAGCAGGAACGGCGTCACGCTCGGCGTCGCATCGGGGACCGGGATCCGCCGGATCTGCTTCACGACGAGCCCCTCGCCGGCGATCTTCTTGTACTCGAAGTCGAGGACGCCCTGCTCGCCGGTGGCGGCGGCGAAGGCCTCCGCGGCTCGCGCCAGCCTCTGTGCCAGGGCGACGTAGTCGGCGTTCCATTGCATCACCGTCTGGCCGAGGAGCACCAGGCTCGACTCGCGCCGGACGACCGGCGTCTCGGCCAGCGTCCCGTCCGGATTCATGGCGAGCGTCACCTCCTCGGGCGTCGCGCTCCCGTCGGGGTTGGTGACCGAGATGGCGCCCTTTTGCGTGACGAGGGTCGTCCGCCACGAGCTGAACGACTTCTCGAGGGTCGCGACGCCGTTGGCGAGCTCGGTTTCGTCGGGGAACGAGTGGTGCACGAGGACCGCCATGCCGACCTGCGACTCGTCGACGCCCCACCGCAGCCGCTCGATGTACGCGTTCATGTTGTAGAAGCTCGCGAACACGCGCCGGATGGCGCGGAAGACGCCCCGCTCCTTCGACTCCGTCGCGTCGCAGTGGCTCGGACCGGTGCCGTCGTCATCGAGGTCGTCCGCGAGGCAGCCGCTGAAGCTGTCGTAGAGGCCGGCGCCGGTGAACTGGTCTCCGTCCTCGACGTTGGTCGAGCTGCGGAAGCGGATCTTCTCCGTCGGCGAGAAGCCGAAACGCTCGTCCGTGAGCACAGCGATCACCGCGTCCTCGAGCGCCGGGGAGAAGACGGTGAGCCGGTCGTCGCGGAAGAGCTCGCGGACGCCGCCGAGCGCGTCGGAAAGCGCGCCGACGTCGGCCGGCGGGAACGACGCGTGCGGCGCCAGCCGGTCGGCGATCTCCTGGCGGAGGGTCTTGCCGCCGGTGACCGTCTGGTCGAGGAAGGCGTCCCACAGATCGAAGGCGAGCGCCGCGGCCGTGCGCGTGCTCTCCGGAATCGACTTCAGGAGGACGGAGTAGTTCGCCGCCTTGCCGCCGACGAATCGGATGTCGGCCGGCGTGAGATCGGCGACCGCGGTGCCGATCGCTCCGAGAAGCTCCTTCGGCCGGATCGCCAGCGGGGGCAGCTCCTTCAGCGCGAGGATCTCGGCGATCACCGCCTCGTCGATCACGCCGTCGACCCGGTGGAAGCGCAGGTCCGGGAGGTGGAAGTCCTGGAAGGCGCGCAGGACGATCCGCTGGCCGACGAGCTGCTGGAGCCTCGCGACGTCGCTCTCGAACACCGGGTGAACGAACGGGATGCCGAAGTTCTTGGCGAGGATGGCCACGTGGGAGCTCGGCGTCGACGGCGCCAGCGAGACGATGCCGGCGACGAACGGCACCTCGGCCGGCACGCCGTCCGTGAGCAGGATGTCGGTGGCGCGGAGCCGCCCGTCGCGGTACGCGGCGTCGATCTCCGCTCCCGGAACGAACGTCAGCCGCCCGAGGGCCCAGCCCTCCGAGTAGACGACGCTGTCACTCGCCCAGCGCGCCGGCGAGCTCACCTCGACGCCGTTGGCGCGCAGGAACTCGATGTTGTCGCGGGCGACGGCGGCCTGCTCGAAGGTCGGGAAGTAGAAGGCCCGGGCGCCGGCCGGAGCCTGCACCGCGTCGCGCGCCAGCGAGAACAGCTGAACCACTTCCGCCGCCGTGTACGGGTCGCGCCGGACGAGCTGGATGCCGAACTCGAACGGGTCGGTCGGCACGTCCAGCGGCGGCAGGATGACGGCGCCGAGGATCGCCCGCTGCCCCTGCGCGCGGAGCGCGATCGCCTCGAACTGCTCGTTCGTCATGCCGACGAAGGGATCGAGGTGCGCGGTCGCGAACTCGTAGTGGAACGCGAACCGCCGCGAGTCCTGGAAATAGACCTTCGTCGGGTCGCAGGACAGCATGGTGAACTTGACCCACGACGGCAGCTCGCCGAAGACGCGGATCATCGGATCGTCCGGCGGCGCCACGGTCGGGCTCCAGGTCGGCGACGGCGTCACGACGCAGGCGTCGCCCGTCCGGACCTCTCCGGCCAGCACCCCGCCTCCGGGGAGGCCCCCCGAGAGGACGGAGAAAACGAGGCCGGCGACCGCCACGACGACGACGCCGGCCCGGAGGGACTTTGTCGAAACAGCTTCCACGCTCCCCACTTGCCCCGAGATACGCTCTGAGCCTCTCATTCCGGTCGCTCCACTCACTACTTGCTTCCTGGGGGAAGGCGTCCCGCGGAGAACCTCCGCCTGGACCGGTGCGCCTCCCCTCGCGATTGGCAAGCACAGCGAGAGCAAAGCGCGTTCCATGCCAACCCGACCGGAGCCGACTTGCCGCAAGTCGAGCAACGCCACGCGCTGCCGCGCCCGGCGGGGGCGTCAGGTGTCAAGGGAGCCTGACAGGGCGCGGGGCGGGTTTGTCACGGGGTGACAGGGGCGGTGGGAAGCTACCGACCCGGATTCCGACGCCGATTCCGAATCCGAACCCGAACCCGAACCCGAATCCGATTCCGATTCCGACTCCGACTCCGACTCCGATGACCGAGTCCGACTCCGATGGGTCGGGATTCGTTCGCACGCAGGTCCGGAAAACGATTCCGGATGTCCGGAAATGCGGAGGAGGGAGTTCGGTCGACGTCCTGGTCGTCCTCTGCGTAATCTGCGCAATCTGCGTTCCTCCTCTCCTCGGATCGCAGAATCAGAACTCCGAGCCGCCTTGAAGATCGAGAGCGGCTGCGACTTCGGGCACGGGCACGGGACCGGGACCGGGGACGGGGACGGGTTAGCAACCCCCGCCCATCTCGCAGCCCGGGCCGCCCGGGGTCTCGTCGAGTCCGCAGCGCGGATGGGGGGCCGGCGGGCACGTTGAGCCGAGGAAGAGGCAGCCGAGGGTGAAGACCGCGTCGCTGATGTCGACCGCGCCGTCGTCGTCGGCGTCCGCCGCGTCGGCGCAGGGCGGCAAGAAGCCGCCGAGGAAGAGCGAGCCGAGCGTCGCCACCGCGTCGGCGATGTCGTACGCGCCGTCCTGGTTGGTGTCGCCGCGGATGAAGGCCCGCGAGGGATCAACGGAGGTGACCCGGACGGTCAGCGGGGCGACGTCCGGCATGAACGGGACCTCGTCGACGACGAACTCGAGCGCCACCGGCTGGCCGGAGCCCTGGAGCCCGCCGGCCGGGGTGACGGTGTAGGTCGCCTCGCCGCGTTCGGGCACCTCGACGCGGAGCACGCCGCGCAAGAGCGATCGCGGCCGGTCGAGCGCGAGCTCCACCGGGAAGATCAGGCTCGGGACAACGACAGTGACCGCTCCCGAGGAGCCGACCGGCTCGACCACCGAAAAGCCCATGCGGATGATCGACCCGCTGTCGGTGTCGTCGATCGTCAGACCCGCGAGCGTGACGCCCGTCGCCGGCGCGACCTCGACGCCGAACGACCAGCCGTTGAGCTCGGAAAGGCCGCTGCCGGGAAAGTCCGCGAGGACGCTGAACGGCACGTCGACGACGTCACCGGCGACCCCGGCGATCGACACCGGCTCCGCCTCGGGAGCCGTGGCGTCGGCGATCGTGGACACGAAGAGGAGGTATTCCCCGCGCAGCGGCGGCAGCGACCCGTCGCAGACCGGCTCGACGTCGCACGGATGCCGCACGACCTCGTCCGGATCGGGACCGCACTCCGGAAACGGCAACGGGGGTGGTGGGCCGCCCGAGAAGAGGTAGCCGAGCAGGTAGAGCGGATCGGAGAGGCCGATGACGCTGTCGCCGTCGGCATCCCCCGCCGCCATGCATCGAGGACCCGGCCCGCCGAGCTTCAGGAAGTAGAGACCGACGAGCACGTCGTTGATGCTGACGCGACCGTCGTTGCTCGCGTCACCGCGAATGAAACTGCGCTGTGCGGCGACCGAGCCGGCGCAGGAAAGCACGACGACAAACGCGAGCGCGACCCGGCAATGCCAGCCGGAGGTACCAGCGATGCGGAACATGTCGACCCCCTCTCACGGGTTGGTGATCCGGGGCGCCCCGCGATCGATGCTACCGGAGACGGCGAGTCGATCAAGCTTCCGTCGTGCTCGTGCTCGTCCTACTCCTCGAACACGATCTTCATCTCGTGAATCGACCAGTACAACCCCTGCGTCTGGCCCGTCTGGACGATCTTCACGAATCGTCCCCGCACCGGCTCGGGAAGCTCGAGGCGGGTGATCGGGCGCTGCGGCGGGCTGGTGAGGACCGGCTTGCCCCAGCTCTTGCCATCGAACGAGACGTAGACCTCCGAGCCGCGCGGGTAGTCGCCGGGCGAGTCGCGGGTGTCGAGGATGATGCGCTTGATCGATTGCTCGGCGCCGAGGTCGACGGCGAACCACATGCCGGGGCGCATCGGCGTGTTCGTGCTCCAGCGCGTGCGAGGGTTGTCGTCGAACGCCTTGCGGGTATCGCCGCCTCCGTGCGACGCGGTGGCGACGAGACTGTTGGCGATGAGGACGCTGCGGATGGTGCCCGCGACTTTCTCCGCCGTCTCGCCGACCGTCTCGTCGGAGGCGAGTCGCTCGGCGAGCGCCAGCGCCTCCTTGCAGGGGAAGCCGGCGAGGGCGGCGACGATCTTCTTCTTCTGGTCGGCGGCCTCGACGATGCCGAGCAGTCGCTCGAGGCGCTGCACCGAGTCGACCGCGGGACGGTTCCCGGGAGTCGCCAGCAGACGGAGGGCGCCGTCGAGCGCCACGGCCCGGAGCTTCGATCGGTCGCGCTCCACCACCGCGATCAGATCGTCGAGCGGCGCGGGCGTGCCCCACGACGCCAGCGCCCGCAACGCGGCGTTCGACACCGCGCGCTCGCTGCTCGAAAGCGCCTCGCGCGCGGCCCGCAGCGCCGCGTCCGTGCTCAGCGTCGGCAGCACGTCGATGAGCAGCACCTTGACGTCACGGTCGGCGCCGGAGAGCGCCCCGACGACGACGCCCGCGGCCCGATCACGGTCCTCCGCTCGCTCCGCGACGCGACGGACCGAGACGGCGATTCGCTCGCGGTCCGCCCCGCCGGTGCGTGCGAGCAGCGCGGTCAGCTTCGGCAGATCGGCCTCGCCGGCGAGCGCGCCGAGCGCGTCGAAGGCCGCGGCGCGCACTCTCTCGTCGTCGTCTCGAACGGCCTCGAGCAACGCCGGGACGGCTTCACTCTCGTTGCGGGCGCGGACGACCGAGATCGCCGTCGCGCGCACGGCGCGATCCTCGTCGTCGACCAGCTTGACGATCGCCGGCGTCACGCCCTCGCCGCGCAGCGCGGTCAGGCTGGCGACGGCGGCTCTCCCCACCTCGCCCCCGTCACGGGCGAGCGGCGCCAGGACGCGCACCGTGGTCGCGCCGCCGAGCGCACCCGAAGCGCGGACCGCCGCCAGTCGAACGCGGCGGTCGTCGCTCCCGATCGCCTTCTCGATCGCGGCGTAGGCGGCCCGGTCGCCGCGCTCGACGAGAGCATCGATGATGTCCAGCTGCCGCGGCGGTGACGCACCGGCCAGCGCCGCGGCGAGCGCGACGGTGACCTCGCGGTCGGGAACGGACGCGAGCAGCCCGGTGGCGCCCTGGCGCAGCGTCGCATCGTCGGCGTCGAGAAGCGCGAGGATCACCGGCACCGCGCCCTCCTTGCGGGCGAGGAAGAGACCGCGATAGGCCGCGAGTCGGACGATCGGGCCCCGCTTCGTATCCTCGGCGAGCGGCCGGTAGATGGCGGCGGCCGCGGCGGAATCGCCGTCCGCGAGCAGCGATTCGGCGCAGGCGAGGCGGGCGTTGTCGCGCCAGCGCTCGAGCGACTCGGGCACGCGCGCGTTCGCCAGAGCCCGCGCCGCTTCCGCTCCGCCGAGACGGCCGAGCGCGCGAATCGCCGCGCCGGCGAGCTTCGGGTCGTCCGCGCCGAGGTACTTCGCGATATCGGGCACGACGGAACGGTCGCCGCGCTCGGCGAGCGAGCCGATGACGCCGATCAGCAGATCACCCTTGCAGAGCCGGAGCGCATCACGCAGCGCGGCGGTCGCCTCCGGCGCGGGCAGCCCCTGGAGCGCGAGCCGCGCGTTGTGGGACAGTTTCGGATCGGTGAGCAGCGTCGAGAGCGGCTCGACCGATCGCGCGCCGCCGATTCGACCGAGCACGCGCACGACGAACTGCTTGCCGGCGTACTTCGTGTTCGGGTCGTCGAGCGCGGCGATCAGCTCGCGCTCCGCCCGGCGAAGCTTCGAGCGCGGCGCGCCGCGGAGCGACTCCTCGAGGGCGGCCAGCTCGCGCCGGTCGTCGCCGAAGTCGTACTCGCGAATGCGCCCGAATGCCGTGCTCGACGTCCACGTCCGCACCTCGTCGGCGGTCGGAAACCCGGCCGGGACGTCCTTCAGAGTTACTTGCCCCGTGGCGGCCCACTCCGTGCCGCGCTGCAAGGTGAACGCGAACCCGGCGCAGCGCATGGCGCCCACGTGGTGGCCGAGCGTCGTGTGGAAGACGCGCCCCTTGCCGTAGTCGATCGCCATCAGCATCGGCTCGTGACGCCCCGTGCCGCCGGTCTCGGGGGCCGCGTACGCCGTCGCCAGCACGGTGACGTGCCTCGCCGGGCCGCGCAGGTTGCTGTAGAGCTCGTCCTGCGCGTGCACCCACTTCTCGGGCAGCCCGGCGGTGATCGGGTGGTCGGGCTTGCGGACGATGATCTGGAAGGCGTGCTGCCGGCCGTGGCTGCCACCGCTCCCCTTCGAGTCGTCGCGCACGATCTTGCCGTCCTTCCAGTAGAGCATCGGACCGGACTTCTCGTCGCGCCCGCCCCAGCCGCCGACGCCGATCATCTCGTTGTACTCCTTCCAGTGCGGGAAGGAGTTGTCGGCGGCGTGCACGGAGACCAGCCCGCCACCCGAGCGGACGAACTCGACGAACGCCGCCTTGGTCGCCTCGGGCCACTCGGCGCCGTTGTAGTTCGAGACGACGACGTCGTACTTCGAGAATTCGGGGCGGAACTCCGCCAGGTTCTTCGGCGTGGTCGCGACGTCGACCTCGAAGATCCCGGCGTCCTCGAGGATCTCCCGCAGCACCGGCGTCGTCTTCTTCCAGTTGTGGTTGTTCTGGCCGTCAACGATGAGCGCACGGATGGTCTCCGCGGGAACGGCCAGGGCCGGCTCTTTAGCGCCGAGCGTCGCAGCCAAAAGAGATGCCGCGAAGGCAAGAATCGTCTTCGGTGTCGTCGGTCTCATCGGTCCTTTCCTCATTCGGAGTCCGGCCGAGCTCACAGCGTCCACGGTTCCCGATACGACCGCCCGAGCAGCGCGCTCGCGCCCGGGTCGCCGATGATCTCCTCGGTGTCCGGGTTCCAGCGGATCTTGCGGCCGGTGAGCATGGCGACCTCGCCGAGCAACCCGACGCTGATCGAGCGGTGCCCGACCTCCGCCGGCGCGATGGTGTCCTTGCGGGACCGGACGCAGTCGAGGAAGTTCTGCTTGTGATCGGTGCTCTTGTAGACCTGGATCTCGTCCGGCCCGATCACTTCCTGGAGGATGCTCGCCGGCTCGGCGTGGAGCCCGCCGCGGTTGACGTGGATCCAGCCGTGCTCGCCGAACCACTTGGCGCCCTGCGTCACCTGCCGGTTGTCGGCGACCACCATCTCGAGCCCGTTGGCGTATCGACACGTGAGGCGATAGCTGTAGGGCACGTTGTAAAGGCCGTCGTCGGGGTAGAGGCCGCGGCCCTCGACCTCGACCGGACCGGTGCGCTCGAGGTCGAGGCCCCAGTGGGCGATGTCGATATGGTGCCCGGCCCAGTCGGTGAGCTGCCCGCCGGAGTAGTCCATGATCCAGCGCCAGTGCCAGTGGACGCTGCCGCTGCCGAAGTCGGTGAACGGCCGCCACGGGGCCGGTCCGAGCCACCAGTCCCAGTCGAGGTTGTCGGGCGGCGTCCTCGGCGGCTTGCGGTCGTGCCTGCCGCCGTAGGGGAGTCCAACCTCGACGTGGCGCACCTTGCCGATCCGTCCGTTGCGCACCAGCTCGACGGCGCGGCGGAACTTCCCGTCCGAGCGTTGCTGGCTGCCCGTCTGCCAGATTCGCCCGTAACGGTGCACCGCGTCGCACATGGCGCGCCCCTCGCGAATCGACCGGGCGAACGGCTTCTGGCCGTGGATGTCGAGTCCGGCCTCGGCGGCGGCGATCGACGGCAGCGCGTGCCAGTGATCGGGCAGCGCAGTCATCACGGCGTCGAGGTCGCCGCGACCGATGAGCTCGCGGTAATCGAGATAGGCGGCGCAGTCCTCGTTGCCGTAGCGCCCGTTGACCATCTGCCGCGCGCGCTCACGGTGGTTGCGGTCGACGTCGCAGACCGCGACGAACTGGACGTCGCTCTTGCCGAGGAAGCCGTTGATGTCGCCCTGGCCCATCGAGCCCGTGCCGATGGCGCCCATGACGATGCGCTCGCTCGGCGCGAGGCCGCCCAGGCCGAGGGCGGTTCGCGGGACGATGCACGGAGCGCCGATCGCGGCGCCGGCAATCGCCGCCCGCCGGAGAAACGTACGTCGACTCAGGTTCCGCTGCGTCACGGCTGGCTCCTTTCACCTTTCGATCGTCGGAAACGCGTCCCGGACGACTTGTCGGCGGGCTCCGGGAACCGTCCAATTGTGCCAGAACGGCCGTCGCGTTGCAAAAGCGGCGCCCACGGCGGCTCCACGGTGGGTTTCCCTTTCCGTCCCGGGCCCCAGCGATTAGAGTGATGGGTTCTCACGGACGAGCACCGTGCGAATAGCGCGGGCTAAATAGACGTGTATTCCAGGAAGGAGGCGATTATGCGCCGAAACACCACACGGATCGTGACACTCGTGCTCGCCGCATGTCTCGCGGTGTGCTTCAGCGGAATCGGCTGCGAGAAGAAGGACGACACGCCGGAGCCGAAGGACAAGTCCGCCGGCGTCACCGCGCCCGGAGGAACGGCTGTCCTCGCGGCGCTCCTGGCGAAGGCCGACGCCAAGGACGGCGCCACCGACAAGGTGGTCACCAAGTGCGTCACCTGCGCGCTGGCGATGGACGGCAGCGCGGACCACAAGGTGAGCGTCGAGGGCTACGAGGTGCACCTCTGCTCGGCGGACTGCAAGAAGAGCTTCGAGGGCGACCCCACGAAGTCGCTCCAGACGTTGAAGCTGGAGTAGGCGAGCGTCGCTGCGTTCCGGTCTCCGTGCCCCGGCGCCTCTGGTCCGCGGAGGCGCGCGCCGGCACGGGGACTGAATCGAGCAGCCCGGGCGGGGATCAGAACCCCCGCAGTCGGATCGCCTCGACGACGCGCTCGACGGCGA
>JBFFXF010000047.1:0-33815 GCA_041569895.1 Planctomycetota bacterium
CGAGAACCCGAGACTTTCGAGGACGAGGACGAGGACGAGGACGAACCCCGCGGCCGGATCCGGGACCCTGTTTATTCATCCCCCCGCGACCGGTAGAGTAGTCTCCAGGGCAGGCACCAGAGGGAGATCGACCATGCCACGCACCACCGGAGCAGCGCTCGTTCTGTCAGCGCTCGTCGCGTTCGGCGTCAGCGTCGCCGTCGCACGGGAGGCCGAGCGGCCGAACATCGTCTTCATCCTCGCCGACGACATGGGGACCGGGGACCTCGGCTGCTACAACCCCGAGTCGAAAGTGCCGACGCCGAACATGGATCGGCTGGCGGCGGGCGGCATGCGTTTCACCGACATGCACTCGCCCTCGGCCGTCTGCACGCCGACGCGATACGGTGTCCTCACCGGGCGCTACGCGTGGCGGACGCGGCTGAAGAGCGGCGTGCTGTGGGGCTACTCGCCGAACCTCATCGAGCCCGGTCGGGTCACGGTCGCCGAGCTGTTGAGGGACCACGGGTACGCGACGGCGTGCATCGGGAAGTGGCACCTCGGTCTCGGCGACGCGGAGCGCACCGATTACTCGAGGCCGTTGCGTCCGGGGCCGCTCGACCACGGGTTCGACTTCTTCTTCGGCATCCCCGCCTCGCTCGACATGGAGCCGTACGTCTGGGTCGAGAACGATCGTGTCCTCGAGGCGCCCACCGGGCAGATCGCGGCGAGCAAGCCGCGACGCGGGGGCGGCGAGGGCTTCTGGCGCGGCGGGCCGATCGCGCCGGGGTTCCGGCACGCCGACGTCCTGCCGATGATCACGAGGAAGGCCGTCGAGTACATCGAGGAACGCAAGGGATCCGAGGTCCCTTTCTTCCTCTACTTTCCCCTCACCGCACCGCACACACCGTGGCTGCCGGCGGAGGAGTTTCGCGGCAAGAGCGGCGCGGGACCGTACGGCGACTTCACGGCGCAGGTCGACTGGACGGTGGGGCGGGTGCTCGATGCGCTCGAGCGCGCCGGCGTGGCGGAGCGCACGCTCGTCATCCTGACGAGCGACAACGGCGCCCACTGGACGCCCGCGGACATCGAGAAGTACGGGCATCGCGCCAACCACCGGCTGCGCGGTCAGAAGGCCGACATCTGGGAAGGCGGCCATCGCGTCCCGTTCATCGCCAGGTGGCCGGGGCGGGTTCCGGCGGGGATGGTGAGTGACCGGCTCGGCTGTCTGACCGATTTCTGGGCCACCGCGGCGTCGATCGTCGGCGCGGCCGTGCCCGGCCGGGCCGCGGAGGACAGCTTCGATCTCCTGCCGGTGCTCGTGCCCTCGTCACAGACCGGGGACGGGAACCCGCCGGTGGCGCGCGAGGCGGTGGTGAATCACTCGGCCAACGGCACGTTCGCGATACGACGCGGCTCGATGAAGCTGATCCTCGGACGAGGCTCCGGCGGGTTCAGCAATCCGCGCACAATCAAGCCGGGACCTGGAGAGCCGACCGGACAGCTCTACGACCTCGCGGAGGATCCCGCGGAGACGGTCAACCTGTACGGCGACCGTCCGGAGGTCGTCGAGGAGCTCACCGCGCTCCTCGACGACTATCGCGAGCGCGGCGCGAGTCACCCGCGACGGAGCACGCGCCCGCCGAACATCGTCCTCGTGCTCGCCGACGACCTCGGCTGGGCGGACCTCGGCTGCTACGGCAACCGTTTCAACGAGACGCCGCACATCGACCGCCTCGCGGCCGAGGGGATGCGCTTCACCGACGCGTACGCCGCCGCCCCGGTCTGCTCGCCGACGCGCGCGGCGCTGCAGTCGGGCCAGCACCCGGCGCGGCTCGGGCTGACGAACTTCATTCCGGGGCACTGGCGGCCCTTCGAGCGGGTCGTCGAGCCGCCGAACGCGCCGCACCTGCCGCTCGACGTCGTCACCATCGCGGAGTCGTTGCGTGCCGCCGGCTATCGCACGGCGCATTTCGGGAAGTGGCATCTCGGCGGTCGCTCCCATCACCCCGACCGCCAGGGCTACGACGTGTCGATCGTCACCGGGGGGCGACATTTCTCGCCGCACTTCCGGACCACGCCGCGCGTCGACGTCGAGGCGGGCACGTCGCTCGCCGAGTTCCTCACCGAGCGCACCGTCCATTTCATGAGCAAGCACCGAGACCGGCCGTTCTTCGTCCACCTCTCCCACTACGCGGTCCATATCCCGCTCGAGGGGCGCGAAAAGCTGGTGCGCGCGTACCGCGCCAGGGCGCCTGTCGACGGCTATCCGTCGAACCCGTTCTACGCCGCGTTGCTCGAGGAGATCGATCGCAGCGTCGGGCGCCTTGTGGCCGCCCTCGACGAGCTCGACCTCGCGCGGGACACCATGCTGATCTTCCACTCCGACAACGGCGGCCTGGCGCGGTGGTATATCGGCGGCGGCGAGGTGGCGACGTCGAACGCGCCGCTGCGCGGCGAGAAGGGCTCGCTCCACGAGGGCGGGCTCCGCGTGCCGCTGATCGTCCGCTGGCCGGGCCGCGTTCGTGCGCGGTCGGTGAGCCACGAGCCGGTGTCGACGATCGACCTCTACCCGACCGCGCTCGAGGCGGCGGGCATCCCGCGTGGCGGGCTGCGACTCGACGGCGTCAGTCTCCTCGGCGTGCTCACGGAATCCGGCGGCGCCGAGCGCGAGGCGCTCTTCTGGCACTATCCGCATTACCACCACTCGCGACCGGCGAGCGCAGTGCGCGTCGGCCGGTTCAAGCTGATCGAGTTCCTGGATGGCGGGCCGAACGAGCTCTTCGACCTCGTTGCCGACATCGGGGAATCCCGGAACCTCGTGACCGAGCGACCGGAGCTCGCCAGGTCGCTCCGGGAGCGGCTGAGGACGTGGCGGCGGGACGTCGATGCCGCGATGCCGTCGCGCAACGCGAGGTTCGATCGGACCCGCGCACACGAGTGGTGGAGCCGGCGCTCCGGACAGCCGGTCGACATCGGGCGCATGAACCGGAACTACCGCCGCCCCGAGGCCGCACGCAGCTTCTAATCCGGGTCATTTGACGAAAGAACCCACCCCCGCGCGGCCGATATTCGAAGAAGCCGTGCACGTCGCACCGCTCGCCGCAATCCCGGAGGACTGGTCCCATCGGCAGCTCAAGCTCTCGTCCCAGGGTGCTCGTCGTCGACGACACGCGCGTCCATCAGCGGATCCTCGGCGCCATGGTCAAGAAGTGCGGTTTCGAGGCCGACTTCGCCGCCACCGGCCGCGAGGCCGTCGAGCTGGCGCGGGAGACCGAGTACTCGCTCGTCTTCATGGACTGCAACATGCCGGATTTCGACGGCATGGCGGCGACGGCGGCGATCAAGAAGCTCCTCGGCGAGGGCGCGCCTCCGGTCATCGGCGTCACCGCCGACACCGATGATTTCGCGCACGAGCAGTGCCTCGCCGCCGGCATGGACGACTTCATACCGAAGCCGCACACCGCCGCGCAGATCAAGGAGCTGGTCAAGAAGTGGGCGGCGAGATAGCGACGGGTGCGACCGCGGCCACCCCCTGAACGCGTCGGGCTCCATGGATCGCGTCACAGCTTCCGCCGCGAAGTGTCCGGCGCGAAGCAGATGATCACCATCCCGAGCAGGAAGACGAGGCACGTCACTCGCCCGACGCGAGAGTAGTCGCCCTCGAAGTGCCGCACGATCGCTCCCGACCCGAGGACGCCGAACGCGGAGAGGATGCGTCCGAAGTTGAAGGTCACGCCGGTTCCGGTCGAGCGCACCTCGGTCGGGAAGAGCTCCGGCAGGTAGAGCGGCAGCCACCCGAAGTACACCGTGCCGAAGAAGCCGACGGCGAAGACGAACGGCTGGAAGAGCGGGTCGAGCGGGTCGAGCAACCAGAAGGTGTACATCGTCGTCGCGAGCGCCATCAGGCTGATCGCGAAGTAGCTCGTGCGACGGCCGACCAGGGTGGCGATCCAGCCGCCGAGGAGGCTGCCGAGCGCGCCGCCGGCCGAGCGCAGGCCCTGGGTCACCGCCTTGAGCTCGGGCTCGCCGATTTCGTGGCCGACCTTGCTGGCCCAGATGACCACCCAGTTCGCGCCGCCCCAGTTGCCGAGGAGCGGCACCGCGCCGAGACCGATGCCGATGAGCGTCACGGAGAGGAGCGGCGGCGTGAAGACCCGGCCGATCGTCGAGGGCGCCGGCCCCACGGGCGCCGTCGCGCGTTTCTCGAGCCACGAGGGCGACTCGGGGACGAACAGGAAGACGACGATCGCGAGCACCAGGGGCGCGGCGCCCACGAGCAGCACCCAGCGCCAGCTCTCCGGCGTCAGGTCCCACTTCGTCGCCAGGAACGCCAGCAGGACGAACCCGACGTTGGCGGCGGTGCCGATCAGGCCGGCGAGCATCGGCCGGGAGACGTTCGACCACGCCTCGGAGGCGAGCGCCACGCCGTTCGGCCACATGCCGCCGACGCCCATGCATGCGACGAACCGCAGCACGAGCAGCTGTTCCGGTCCGGTCACGAACCACGTGACGCCGGTCCACCCGGAGTACCAGAGGATGGCGAGCCCCATCCCCTTCGCGCGTCCGACACGATCGCCGATGAACCCGAAGACCAGCCCGCCCGTGGCGGCGCCGAGGAGGAACGCGCAGATGAAGAACCCGATCCACTCGCCGATGACCCCCTCGTCGGTCTCGCCGAAGGAACGCATCGCGTCCGGAAGCGCCAGCGCCGAGATCGACATGATGATGCCGGCGCACATCCACCCGAGGAACGCGGTGACGAGAACGATCCAGCGCTGGCGACGGGAGAGCGGCGTGGTCATGGTGGCGAGGTCTCCACGATGGCGAGCAAGCGCTCGAGCTCTTCGGAGGAAAGCGGTCCGGCCTCGAGCGACGCCAGCGCCTCGTCGACGTGCTCCACCTCGCCGAAACCGATGATCGCCGAGGCGACCCCCTCGGTGCCGGCGACGAATCGCAGCGCGGCATCGCGAATCGACGGGGACCCGTCGGTGCGCGCCGCCTCGAGTCGGCGGACGATCGCCTCGTCGTGGCGGTAGAGGTCGAGCGGGAAGAAGGGCGTGCGGTGCGTGTGCGCGCTCGGCGGTCGTCCGGCAAGCGCGCCTCCCGCGTAGACGCGGATGGCGAGGAAGCCGACGCCGGCAGCGACGCAGCTCGAGAGCAGGCTCTCGTCGTCCTGGCTCGCATCGTCGCTGGCCAGCGCGGCGCCGCGATCGAGCAGGTTGTATGGCGTCTGGACCGTGTCGAGCTCGCCCGAACGCGCGAGCTCGCGCAGTGCGCCGTCGTCGCCGATGCCCGTGAACCCGAGGTGCCGTACGAGCCCATCGTCGCGCAGCTCGCGGAACGCCTCGAGGACGCCGCCGGGTCCGAGCACGTCCTCCGTCGTCACCGAAGTGGGCGCGTCACCGCGGCGACGCGTCACCGCGTTGTGGAGCTGGAGCAGCGTCACCCGCTCGAGCCCGAGCCGCTCGAGGCTCGCCGCGAACGACCGGTGCGCCTGGTCGCGGGGCGGCAACGGGTCATCGGTCGCGACGCGCACCTTGGTCGCGACGTGGACGTCGCCGGGCGATCCGCTCTCGCGCAGCGCCGCGCCGAGGGCACGCTCCGAGGCACCCCCGCCGTAGGTCGCCGCGGTATCGAACCAGTTGACCCCCCGCTCGACCGCCCGCCGCACGACCGCCGCCTGCCGCGCCCGATCCCCGCCGGTCAGCAGCTCGGGCACCGGCCCGCAGCCGAAGGAGATGGCGGAGATGCGGATGCCGGTCTTGCCGAGGGGGCGGAAGTGCATGATTCCGACTCCGACGCGGATTCCGATTCCGATGTCCGACTCCGATTCGGACTCTGTTCTCTGTCCTCGGTCTCACTCGATCAACCCGGTCAGTCGAGGACGAGGACGAGGACGATTCTGTTAAGCCAGCGGATACTCGACGCCGAACGCCGTATAGATCGTTTCCTCCGCGGCGCGGGACCAGCGCTCGTCGTTGCGCTCGATGACGTCGGCCGCGGACTCGAGCGCCGTGGCTGCCGGGGAGGCGTCGGCCGCCGCGCGCAGGGCCGCGGCCTTCTCCCGGAAGCTCCGGCTGCCGACCTCGACGTAGGGCAGCCCGGGTATCTGTGTCAGCGCGAAGAACGAGCCGAACGGCTCGCGCTCGGTGACGTCCTGGATCATCTCGGCCGCGTGGTCGAGGCCCGCGACGCCCTTGACCAGCCAGTCGAAGTCGATCGGTCGCTCTCCCTGGATCGCCATGTCGGCCGAGAGCGGCTCGGACGTGTTCGTCATCGTGAAGGGCACGGTCGGACCGCAGATCTGGTGGCGCGTCTGGTAGTGGGAGTGCTTCGACCGCACGCGGATCGTGGTGTCGCCGTCGACGAGGTTGATGGCGGCGCACCGGGCGAGCCCGAGCTCGACGCGCGCGTAGGCCTCCGCGGCCGCCCGTCCGGTGCCGGCGATGAAGACATCGCTCGGCGGAGCGTCGCCGTCGAAACGGAGCGCCGGGAAACGACCGTCGAGCTCGCCGGCATCCCATCCCTCGACGCGGACGGCGACCCCCGCGGGGAGCGCGCCGAGGAACGCGTCGAGCCGCTCGCGCTGCCCCTCGAAGCCGACCAGCAGCACGCTCGCGCCGGCGCCGCCGCCGTCGGCCAGGCCACGCGCCCGAAGCGGCTCCGTCGGTGTGACGTTGTGGTGCATCTCGGCGATGCGGGCACGCGCCTCCTCGGCGAGGCTCGCCGATCGCGGCACCGGCGGAATCGCCATCTCGATGGCGATCTCCGGATCGACGGCGCCGGCGTAGTTGTTCAGGTTGCCGCCGCGCTCGATGATCGCCACCGCCTGGTCGTAGACCTCCTGGGCGGGGAAGTTCGTGAACACGGCGTCGTACTTGCCCGGCGCGAGCAGTCTCTCGAGCACGTCCGGCGCCCGGCGATCGATCAGCAGGATGTCGACACCGCGCTCGCGCAGTGACTGGATCACGGCGTAGCCGGGCAGCTCGTCGAGCTTCTTTCGGCTTCCGGTGATGGCGATGCGCTCCGGCAGCTCGTCCTCCGGTCGCGCGGCGAGGATGGTCAGCTTGATCATCGCCATGCGGGCCGTGCCTCCGAGAAACGCCACCCGCGCCCGCGCCGGGATGCTGTACCGGAACTCGCCGTCGTCGCCCGTGAAGAACATGTTCTTCATGGTGCCGTAGCAGCAGGCGAAAGGCTCCGCGTGGGCGAGCGTCGCGAGGCTGACGCCGGCGTGTGGCGGCACGCGGTTGAAGAGGTTGCCGAAGCCCTGCTGGCGCACGATCTCGACGGCGCGCTTCGGGATGGCGTTGTACTGTCGCAGCCCACCGAGGTAGCGATAGGAGTAGCCCATCGAGGCGAGCACGCCGTGCTCGGGATCGGGCTGGAAGGTCTCGGGGTCGTGCGGCGACGCGAACTGACCCGGCGTGATCAGCACGAGGTCGCCGGCCGCGACCGGAGAGCCAGGCGGAGCCGAGACGATGCGGTGGATGCACTCGTGGCCGAGCGCCACCTGCGTCGCGCTGGCGGGGATGCGCGCGTGCCGGGTGAACTGGTGAATCGCCTTCCGGTCCGACGAGCACCGGCAGTTGCCGAGGGACTCCGTGAGGATGAAGTCGCCGGTGAACGCCTCCTCGGGAAGCGTGTCCTCGAGGACTTCCAGCCGATCCGGCCCGGTGATGAAGACGCCGCGGTGGGGGAGGCGCGCTCCCTCGATGCTGCTGATCACGCGCGCGACTTGCCTCCGCTCAGGTTGACGACCGTGCCGTGGATGTAGCTGGCCCGCCGCGACGCGAGGTAGACGACCGCATCGGCGACCTCGTCGAGCCGCCCGACCCGCCCGAGCGGGATCGACTGCTTCTCGTAGGCCTGCCGGAGCTTCTCGACGGTGATGCCGCGCGTGTACGCGAGCGCCGCCTCGTACGCGTCGGTGCGGATGCCGGTGGCCTCGAGGATGCCCGGCGCGACGCCGACGACCCGGACGCCGTGCCGGCCGAGCTCCTTCGCCCACGAGCGCGTCAGCGAGTAGACCGCCGCCTTGGTCGCCGCGTAGGCGCTCTGACCCTCCGAGCCCTCGAGTCCGGACTCCGAGGCCATGTTGACGATGACGCCGCCCCGTCCGCAGCGGATCATCTGGCGCGCCGCGGCCTGCGCGCAGAGAAAGACGCCCTTCTGGTTCACCGCCACGACGCGCTCCCAGAGCTCCTCGGAGAGCTCCTCCTTGCCGGCCGGATCGACCAGCAGCCGCGGCACGTTGATGCCGGCGTTGTTGACGAGCACGTCGAGGCCGCCGAGCTCGAGGGCGGCGGCGACCATCGCGTCGACGCTCGCGCGGGAGGTGACGTCCGTCACGGCGTGCGCGTGGCTGCCGCCGTGCTCGCCCGCGAGCGCCTCGGCGGTCTCCCGGGCGGCCGCCTCGTTGACGTCGGCGACCAGGACCCGGGCGCCGACCGCCGCCAGCCCCGAGCACACCGCGCGTCCGATGCCGGATGCGCCCCCGGTAACGACGGCCGTTTTCCCCTCCAGCCCGAGCCAGTGCATCTCGTTCCTCTCGGCGGATTTGTCTCTGGTGGTGGCGGGCCCCGGAGCCCGTGCGAATCACTCATTATAGTGGGGCGGTACGGACGGGGAAGGGCTTTCGGCCGTCTGCCCGGAAGCAGCAGCGCCGGGCGTGTCGCCGGGTGACGCGCGGGCGAGGGGTATAAATGGAGAGCAACGGCGCCGTGGGTATGAAGGAGACGAGGCGCCGCAGGGTTGACTCGTACCGGCGGCCGTTACTCTCCGGGGGTAGAAGCGGTGGCTCGGGCCCGTTCAGGGTTGGCGTGCCCCGAAGGGACCGTATGGCACCTCGTAACTCGCGGCTCGTTTGCGTTGCTTCTGTATCGGCGGGGGTCCCGGGGTGCTGCAGCGAAAATGCTGGGATCCGAGAACAAGTGCCTGTAAGCGCGACGCGTGTGCATCAATTCCGAGCAGATGGGCGAGCACGCGCTCTCGAAGTCCCGATAAGACTGCTCGGACGGCGTTGCCCCGCCCGTGATGTTCCGGGAACCGGTCCAGGGCTCTCCGGAATCGCTCGCCGGCGAGCACTGCACGCCGGGAGGGCGGGCTCGCGTGCGCGCACCCCGGTTGTGCGCCCCGGGCGCACGTGGACAATGGCCGGGGACCCGGCGCCCCTGGCGAGGATCCGGGCCCGGAAGCTCGACGAGCGATGCAGAACGAAACAAAGCGCTTTCTCGGCATC
Organism: Planctomycetota bacterium; assembly: GCA_041569895.1. Taxonomy (GTDB): domain Bacteria; phylum Planctomycetota; class UBA8108; order UBA8108; family JACQVS01; genus JBFFXF01. The sequence goes on from JBFFXF010000047.1 coordinate 9,224, forward strand.
ACGGTGCTGCCGGAGTACATCCAGAGCGAGGGGATCGACGGCGTCCTCGATAACCTCGTGCGGCTCGGCGCGACCGCGGTCGCCACGTCGCCGTACCTGATGGAGGAGGCCGACCGCGCCACCGGAAAGCGCGAGCCGCCGGCGGACGCGGGGGCCGGCGGCGTCCGACTCCTCGATCGACCGCTCTTCGGCAAGCGCGAGGTGTGGGTGCGGACCGCCCCGGCCTTCGTGCCCGACGGCGAGCTCTACCGCGGACTGCGCTACCGTCCGGCGACTCCGACCCCGCTGACGCGCGAGCAGGGGCACGTCCTGCGCGACTTCATCCGGGCGGCGCACGCCCGCCACCTGAAGGTCTTCATGCAGGTCCAGGCGGCGATCCCTCCGGGGTATCGCGTGCAGTTCGGCGGTCCGGAGGCCGACGACGTTCCACGCCTCCCGGATGGCCGCGAGCCGCCACGGCGCCTGGCGCGGAACGGCAGCCTGGCGAGCCCGCACATCCGCGCGTACCAGGCGGCGCTGATCCGGGATCTCTGCAGGAACTACCCGGATCTCGACGGACTCCGCGTCGACTGGCCGGAGTACCCGCCGTACTTCCTCGACTCGGCGTTCCTCGACTTCGGCGAGCACGCCAGGGCGGCGGCGGCACGACTCGGTTTCGACTTCGAGGGCATGCGGGGCGATGTCGGGGCGCTGTACCGGACGCTCCACGGCGGTCTCACGGACCGGCACCTCGAGCCGTGGACGGAGCCGGATGGCGGGCGCCATGCGCTCCTGCGACTGCTCGCGGACCATCCGGGCGTGGCCGAGGGCGTGCGGTTCAAGGCGACGCTCGTCGACGAGCTGCTCGGAGGTTTTCGCGCGGTGATGGACGACTGCGGCGCGGCGAACATGCAGTTGATGCCGAACGCGTTCCCGCCGCCGTTCACCATCGCGTCGGGGATGGATTTCCGACGAGCCGCCAGGCACAGCGCCGCCATCAGCGTCAAGCTCTACACCATGCACTGGCCGATGATCCTGCGTTTCTGGGGCGATCAGATCCGCGACGCGAATCCCGGACTGTCGGCCCGGGCGCTGGTGCGCGCTCTCGTCGAGTGGCTGGACATCGCCGACGACGGGGGTCTGCCGCGCCTGGAGGACTACGCCTACCCGCCACCCGATCGTCCGCATCCGGTCGGGCGCCGGGCGCAGGCGCGCAAGATCGCGCAGGCCCAGGCCGAGGCCGGCGACACGCCGGTGCTCGTTCTCGCGCACGGCTACGGTCCGGTCGATGACTTCCGCGCGCGGCTCGAGGTCGCTCGCGACGCCGGTCGACACGGACTGTGGGTCAATCGATACGCGTATCTCGCCGACGACAAGCTGGCGGTGATCCGCGACGTCGTGGGAGGGCGTTAAACCGGCGTCACCCGCGGTCGGAAGTGGCCTTCGAGCGCGAAGCCAGAGCTCCGAGACACCTCGAAGATCGAGGACGAGGCGACTTCGGGCACTCGAGAGCTCGAGAGCGGCGGTGACTAACGAGCCGCCCGTGCGCGCGGACTCCACGGCTCCGGGCCGCCGTCCTTGGCGCGCAGGAACTTCGCGCCGACCTCCCCGTACCAGCGGTGCAGCTTCTCGCGCATTGCCTCGACGCGCTCCGGGTGCTTCGCGGCGACGTCGTCGCGCTCGCCGATGTCCGCCGCGAGGTTGTAGAGGTGCACGCGGCCGTCCTCGAAGCGCTCGATCAGCTTCCAGTCACCGCTGCGGATGGCGCCGCCCGGGAAGCCGCCCTGGTTCGAGTAGTGCGGGTAGTGCCAGTAGATCGCATCCCGCTCGAGGCGATCGCCGCCGGTGAGCAGCGGCAGGAGGCTGACGCCGTCGAGGTGCTGCCGCGGCATCTCCGGCACACCGGCGATGGCGAGGATCGTCGGGTAGAAGTCGGTGCTGATCACGGGCACGCTGCAGACGCTGCCGGGCTTCGTCACGCCCGGCCAGCGAATCAGGAACGGCTCGCGGATGCCGCCCTCGTAGAGCCAGCCCTTGCCGCCGCGGAGCGGCAGGTTCGAGGTCGGTGATCCCTCCGACGTGCTCAGACCGCCGTTGTCGGACATCAGCATGACGGCCGTGGTGTCGGCGAGGTCGAGCTCGTCGAGCTTGTCGAGCACCTTGCCGACGGCGGAATCCATCGCCTCGACCATGGCGGCGTAGACAGCGTGGCTCTGGACGACGCGCACGCGGCGGGGACGCTTGATCGGAAGCGCCTGCTCCTCCGGCGCGAACTCGTCGTCGCCGCCGTCGAGCCCGAGACGACGCGCCTTGGCGCGGTACTTCTCCACCAGCTTCTCCGGCGCCATCAGCGGCGTGTGCACGGAGTAGAACGCCAGGTAGGCGAAGAACGGCCGGTCGCGGTGCTTCTCGATGAACGACGCGGTCTCCGTGGCGAACCGATCCGGGAGGTGCTCGCCGGGCGGGCCGTCCTCGAGCCGCGGGTTGCCGTAGGGCGAGAAGTACTTCTTGCCGCCGTACGGACCGCCCCGCGAGTGGCCGCCGCGATTGACATCGAAGCCCTGCTTCCGCGGCCAGAAGCGCTCGTCCGGCCCGAGGTGCCACTTGCCGGCGAAGAAGGTCGCGAAGCCGCGCCGCTTGAGCGCCTCCGCGACGGTGATCTCCTCGAGCGGCATGTGATCGTGGAGCGGCGCCGGAAGGAAGCGCCCGGCGCGCTTGCCGGAGAAGTAGTTGGTCGCGCCGACCCGCGTCGGGTACTTCCCGGTCATGATGCTGTAGCGCGTCGGACTGCAGACCGGATTGGCGGCATATCCGTCGGTGAAGCGCATCCCGGTACGCGCCAGTCGATCGATGTTCGGCGTCTCGTAGAAGCTCTTCGGGTTGTTGCACCCGACGTCCATGAACCCGAGGTCATCGACGAGGAAGAAGACGACATTCGCCCGCCGCTCGTCCTCGCCGCGGGCGGTGGCCGGCAGGGCGAGAGCGAGCGCCACGAGCGAGATCCGGATGACACTGGCACGGCAGGAAGGCATTGTGGGTTTCTCCAACGGGCCGCGGTATCGATTCGCGCGACAGGTCTTGCTGGTTCACACGACGGGATCCATTTTCGCGTAAAATGGCGCGCAGGTCACCCCAACGGAGGAGAAACGTGAACCGTTCCCTGATGCTCCTGATGCCGTGCTTGTTCATCGCGGTCGCGTGCAAGACCTTCACGCCGGCGCCGAGCCGGCCCGATTTTCGATCCGCCTGGGACGACTGTTTCGCGGAGGCCGGTGCGCCGGGCGCGCCAGCCAGGGAGGAGAGCGAGCAGATCGCCCGGCGCGTGCTCGAGGACGCCTTCGCGACGCTCGGGAACGAGTTTCCCGACGAGAAGAAGCAGTACATCCTGCGCGACCGCATGGCCCTGCAGCGCTACCCGCGGCTGACCTTTCCCGCCCTGGTCGATCCGACGAGGGCCGCTCCCGGCGGCGCGCGTCGAGGCGACGGCTGGTTCGTCCCGTTGCTCGTCGATGTCGAGCAGATCGGCGGGCTGGAAGCCGACCAGGTCCCGGGCGCCCTGGGTTTCTGGCTCGTGCGTCACGGTCGATACCGTGAACAGGACCCGTCGTGGGTCGATATCACCGGGTGTCTCGTTCGCGAGGGCGGCAGCCCGCTGTACGCGGAGCCGTTCAACGCGGGCCCGGGACTGCTCGCCGAGGATCGCGGCGAGGTCCTGCGCGGTCTGGTCTTCGAGATCCCGAGCCGCGCGCAGGGCGATCCCTGCCACGTCGCTCCCGGCTTCTACGACGTCAAGGTCTTCCCGAGGCTCTACGTGCTCGAGGGGCTGAACATCGCGACGCCCGCGCTCGCCGCCATCGTCGCCGCGCTCCGCGAAGCGGACGTTCCCCTCGCGCTCGGCCTCGCTCGTTCGCTCTCCGCGGAGAGCCTCGACACTTCGACGGCCGCGACGGAGCTTCGAGAGATCGCGGGGCGCGTCTGGGACCACGTGGCGAAGCACTTCGCGCGTGACCTCGCCACGCTCGCGCGGCGATACGAGACCATCGCCGACGTCCTCGAGGAGCGTCCCTCACAGGGAACGGACGACGAACGCTGGCGCGCCGATCTCGAGACCGCGCTGGCGCGCGCCGAGCGGCCGCTGCGCGCCATGATGCGCTCTCGTCACTCGCTGGCGCCGGTGGCACTGAAGGACCCGGCGGACAGCGGCTGCGACGGGCAGGGCTGCGTGCGCTTCGCACTGGCCGGAGACATCCAGTACCACGGCAATCTGACCGCTCTGCAGCGCTTCCTGTCGATGTTCGATGCCGGCATCAGCCAGCCGGACTCGGGCCCGTCGTCCGCAGTCCCGCCTCCCCACGCCGACATCGACTTCGTGCTGTTCGCGGGAGACCTCGCGGATGCCGCCGCGGCCAGCGCCGGCATGACGGAGTTGGGGCTCAACCTCCTCGGCGTGCTGCCGCCGGCCTCACCATACGGCGAGGACGGCGCCGCGGAGATGCCCCAGCTCCGCGACCAGCTTGCCGTCTTCCAGAAGCCGTTCTTCGCCGTGCCGGGAAACCACGACGGCTATGCCGGCTACGGCGGGCTCCTGAACGTCGCCGTCGACGAGCTCGGGGAGCTGTTCGGGCTGGTGGTCGGGGTCTTCGGCGAGGACGCCGGCCGCAGCGTCGAGAACGGGATCAAGTCCGCAAATAACGTCATCCCCACCGGCATCGGCTGGCGACTGTTGAGCCGCAAGCCGCGTTACGACGGCCTGGGAGAGTGGCAGCACTACTTCGGCCCGCTCAACACGGCGTTCAAGTTCCGCGGGCACTCCTTCATCGGCCTCAACTCGTACGACCTCACCGCCAAGGAACGCGGCTCCGTCGGCGCGGTCATCATCAACTACGGCGGCGGTATCCAGGACGGCGCCGTGGAATGGATGGAGGACATGGTCGGTCGCTTCTCACCCGACCCGGGCAAGAAGCAGTTCCTCTTCATGCACCACGATCCGCGAGCCGCGCATCCGCTCAAGACGCGCCTGGACGAGTCGGACTACGGAATCTACGACGCGACCGACTCGCCGATCAGCATGCTGACGCTGGGTCACGCGGGCATCGGGAACTCGCCGGAAACCGGTATCTATCTCCCCGTCATCACCGTCCTCGTCAGCAACCTGGCGCGCACGCTCGAGCGAGAGTGGGGGGAGAACACCGGCACGTGGATGCAGGAGTGGATGCGCAAACCGGACTGGAGCTTGCCCATCTTCGAGGACCGGGCGTCCTGGGGAATCCCTCTCTACGATCACAGTCACTACAACGCGCGGGAGCTGATCGAGATCATCAACGCGAACCTGGCCCGCGAGGGCCCGAACCCGAAGGCGGGGATCTCCCACCTCGTCTTCGCCCACAACGACGTGCCCTCGCAGGACCTCTGGGGCGACCCGGAGCAACGCGGGGCGGTCTTCCGGGAGCCGGCGGACAACGACTGGGACGACACCGTCATGTCCTCGCCGATCCTGAGCGGCTTCGGCTCGATGGTCGGCATCAAGTACCGCAACGGCAACCCGACGCACTGGGCGCGAAACCTCCGCCTGGCGCCGGACGAGAACGCCACCGTGCTGCGGCTCGACGACATCGGCAACGCGCACAGCTACCACGGATTCCACGTCGTGACGCTGCACGAAGACGGACGCACGGAGATCGAGTGGGTGGGACTGCCGAACTGATTCAGACCTTCTCGAAGTCGAGCGGCTTCACGCCCGTCCCGGCCACGGCCTGCGCCTGCTCGATGGTCAGCGTCGGATCCTCGGCTACGTCGTCGGGGATCGCGTGGAAGGTTGCGATCCGCTTCCTGAGACTGTAGGACCCCTTTGCGGAGATCGACTGGAGGAAAGCCCGTGGCGCGAGGAGGCAAGAAGGTCGCGATCGTCTGCGGAGCGATCGTCGTTGCGCTGGCCGTCGCGGCGGTTGCGAGCTGGCGCGAGATCGCGGTTCAGTATCAGCTGTTCCAGCTCCATCGTGATCCGGAGCACCTTCTCCGACTGGACCCCGGCGATTCGATCGCGACCGACGCGGTTTCGCGGGTCCTCGCCGGCAAAGCGGGCCGGACGGCCTTCGTGAGGCTGTACCTCGAACTCGATTTGAGAATTTGGCACGGTCGAGTGTATTGGCCGGTCGAGGGGATCACCCCGCGGCGATTCACGGACGTCCGCTATGTCCGTGGCGCGGCCGCACGACCGACGCACATAGCGACGCACCATAGTTTGTTCGTCCTCGAGTACCCCCCCTTCTTTCGCGCCCTGGGGACACCTCCTCACGCTTACGTCACAATGCCGCCTGCGCTCGTGGCCATGGTTCAACTGCTTCCCGCCGATTTCGAATGGCGTGACCTGCAGATCGAAGGCCTCTCGGGGCGCGTAAAGGGGGATGAACTCCTTATCGAGTTCCGTTTTGAGCAAGAACCACGAGATCGAAAGATAACGGAGCTCTTGGAAACACTCGGAGTGGAACCCGAGCCGCCACGACGTCGCCGGCGGTAGAGGACTTTCTTTTTGGGCGCCTCGACTGGAGAGAAGCCCGTGCCGCGAAGAGGCAAGAAGGTCGCGATCGCCTGCGGAGCGATCCTTGTCGCGATCGTCGTCGCCGCACTCGTGAACTCGCGCGAGATTGCGGTCCGCTATCATTTGTACCGACTCCGGGAGGATCCGGAGTACGTTCTCCAGCTGGATCCGGACGACCCGATCGCCACCGAGTCGGTCTCGCGGTTCCTTGCCGACAACGCGAGTCGTACGGCGTTCGTGGGCCTGTATCTCCAATTCGCGCTGCTGGATCGACGGAACAAGCCCAATCGCCCGCCGGTCAGCCACACCGCTGTGAGGATCGACCGTGAGCGCATGTGGCGTTCGTGGGAATGCAACCGAGGCACTTCTACCGTTTATCTGCATGGTGCGCCGATGGCGCCGGAGCTGACAGCGATGACCGGCTTTCTCCCGGCCGAGTTCGCATGGCCTCATCTCGAGATCGAAGGCGTCTGGGTGCGAGCCGACGCGGTCGGCGAGAGAATCGAGATCCGACCCGTCCAGCTCGAATCGGGAGTGCTCGACAGCGAAGACTTCCGGATCATCGACGCGATCGACGAACGGATGCGGGACCTGAAAGCTCGAGGATTGCCCTTCGTGAGCCCACGAAGATAGGGAAATCGCAATGAAGACCCGCTCCCTCCAAGAGCCGCACCCCCCGGCGAGCTCAACGCCCGCCGGGGCGGCCCGTTTCACTTCTTCTCTCGGGCGCACGCCAAGACGCTGCGAGAGCTTTCCGATCTGATCGTTGAGCCTCGCCGTGACTACAAACTGAACAACGACTACCGCGCGCTCTACGCGCGGCGGGTGATGGAGCGGGAGCCCGATCTGGCGGGCTTCTTTCAGGTGAGAAAGCGGAGTGGAGAGCATGACGTTCGTTCCGGCGGACCTCGCCGCGGCCACGCAGAGCGGCGACTGGGTGTCGCTCAAGAACTACGACGGCCTCATCGTCCTGTGGTCCTGTGGGGCCGTGACGCGGAAGCCGATCACTGGCTGTCGCGGTTGCTCGACCTCGCGCCGAAGCGCAACCTGCTCTACTTCCTCACCATCGCGGAGCTTTCCCGGATTCGGTCCGCGGGCGAGAAGAGGCTCGACTGGATCGACGAGTTCGACATCGAAAGGGCGAGCGTCGAGAACGGACACGAACTATCCGCCGACCTCAGTCTCCCCGTTATCTGAGCCCTACCCCATCCGCTCCATCGCCGCGATCGCCTTCTCCCGATCCTGCTCTGCGTAGACCTGAGTCACGGTCACGATCCGGTGGCCGAGCACCTTCGCCGTCTCGAGGCCGAACTCCCTCCGCAGAGCGGTGGCCGCGTTGTGGCGAAGTTGGTGGGGGTGCCAGTGGGGGACCCGGCGCGCTTGCACGCGCGACGAATGGCTGTGAGGTAGCTCTGGCGAGTGTACCTCTCGCCGGCGCGACGCTTCGGCTTCGCGACTCGGTTGGTCCCGCGTCGGTTGCCGCAGGAGAGCGGCGTCTTCCGCACCGCCTCGCGCGCGGCGCGGCGCTCCTCGTCGGCGTCGCGCGGGGAGAAAAGATAGGCGTCGAGAGCTCGATCGCGCATGAACGGCCTGACGACGCGCTGCGCACGAGGGCCGAGCCAGACCAGGCGCTCGTGGCCGTGGTGAGCCGTCTTGTGGGCACCGGGCCGATACTCCCACACGGGGCCGGAGGTGTCGAGGTCGACGGCTCGCATCGCGAGGACCTCGCCGGAGCGGGCGCCGGTGAGCCGCTGGAGCTCGATCATCGCCCAGATCTGCCGGGAGACGTGCGGCCTGACGGCATCGACGTGCGAGTCGGGGACCGGCTTCACGGGGTCGGTCTCGCGCGCCGAGGAGCGCCCGGCGCGGAGTCCCTCGAGCGTCTGGAGACGCTGGAAGACCTCGACGTCGACGAGCTCCTCGGTGACGCCCCACTTGAAGGCGCGCTTGATTCGGTCGACGCATCCGTTCACGTACGTTCTCGAGAGTTTGCGCGCGATGAGGCGCTGACGAACGGCCTTCAGCGACTTCGGACTGAACTCGGCCACGCGCGTGTTCTCGTAGAGCTCTCGAAGCGGCTTCAGGGCGTGCCGGATGTTGTCCTGCGTGGCGGTGGGGGACCCGTCGGGGTGGCGGTAGTACTCCCAGACGTGCGTCCAGTACCGATCCAGGAGCTCCGCGATCGTGATCTCCTCGGGCGAGACCGCGGAGAGCCGCTGGTTGGCTTCCCACTCGGCGAGGACCTGAGCGTACCGCTTGTGGCTCTCGACGCTGTCGTACCGTCCGAGATAGACGCGTTGGCCGTCGAGGAAGACGTACGCTCTGTCGGCTCCACGATCCCCGCTCGAGCGTCGATGTCGCTTGTACGGCGGAAGAGTGTCGGGCACGGCCGTCTCCTTTCCGGTTCGCGTCTGCGTACCAGGCGCGTACCAGAAATCGAACTTCCCTCACGGCCGCACCGCCACGCTGGCGGGTGACTCGACGAATCGAGTCCGGCGGGTCTTAAGAATGGTGGGCGATACTGGATTCGAACCAGTGACTTCCACCGTGTGAGGATGGCGCTCTAACCAACTGAGCTAATCGCCCACCGGACCTCTCGAAGATCGATCGGGAGTATAGCAGAGGCGGGCGGCGGGCTCAACCTCGAGGGTGCACTCTGCGCGTCCCGGCCCGGTCCGTCCGCGATCGCGGACGGATGGTGTTGTGAAATTCACTGATATTTCATGCCCTCCTGACCATCGGCGCGTACAATCGGGCGCACGCGGGGGCGGTCGTCTCGGCGCTGTGATCCGAACGACGACGGGCGGGTCAACATCGCGGACTCGATGTTCATCCTGGCCGGTCTCTTCATCCGCGGCGGCAGGACCCGCTGCGAGGAGGCCGACTGCAACTCCGACGGCGCGATCAACGTCGGCGATGCCGTCTTCCAGCTCAATTACCAGTTCCGTGGTGGGCCGCCTCCGGAGGCGCCGTTCCCGAAGTGCGAGGGCGCCACGAACCTGAGCTTCCCGGTCGGCTGCCGCGACGACGAGCACAAGTCGTGCGATGGCCGTGACCGCGACGATCGCGACGCCGACTGACGCTCGGAATCGCCCCCGCTCCGGCGAAACGTCGCCGGAGCGGGGGGCTCCCCGTTCGAGGGTCGCTGCCGCGAAAATCCGCGGTTCCCCTTTGCTCCCGTTTGGGCTACAAGTGCCGGTGGACCGGACGCGGCGTCTCACGGTCCGCGAGGGAGAACCGCACGAGCTCACGTTCCATGGCACGGCCCGACATACGCCTGCTGGCAATCGACGTCGACGGCACGCTGGTCGACGACCGCAAGGAGATTCCCGCCGCCAACATCCGCGCTCTGCGCGCTGCCGTGGATCGCGGTGTGCACGTCGCCATCGCCTCGGGCCGGATGATCTCGAGCATCGAGATCATGGAGCGGCGTCTCGGTCTCGACTGCGCGCTGATCGCCTACAACGGGGGCAAGGTGCTGACGCCGCTGGGTGAGGGGCGGCGTGTGCTCGAGCACAACCCGCTGCCTCTCGACGTCTCCGAGCCGCTGCGCGAGTTCGCGCGGAGCGAGCGGTACCTGCTCAACTTCTACATCGACGACCGGCTCTACGCCGACTCGGTGCAGGAGCGCAATCCCCTCGTCGAGGTCTACAGCCGGCGCACCGGCTCCGTCTACAACTTCGTCGATGCGGAATGGATTGCCGGCCGCGAGACCACCAAGCTGATCCTCCTCGCCGAGGCGGAGGAGGTCTCGCGGCTCCACGGCCACTTCTCGGGCATGCTCGACGGCAGGGCGAACGTGCTGATCACCGATCCCGAGTATCTCGAGATCATGCGCGCCGACGTCGACAAGTCGACTGCGCTGCCGGCGCTCGCCCGGCACTACGGGATCGGCCTCGACCAGGTGATGGCGATCGGCGACGGACACAACGACCGTCGCATGATCGAGATCGCCGGGGTCGGCGTCGCGGTGAAAAACTCGCGCCAGGAGGTGCTCGACATCGCCGACCATGTGACCTCGCGCACCAACAACGAGGGCGCGGTGGCCGAGGCGGTGGAACGCTGGGTGCTGGGCGAGGGGTCGGACGTCCGGGGCGGCGAGTGACGCGAGGGGAGTACGCTACGCTTCCTTGCGGTCGAGGCGGCGGAGCATGTCGCGCAGCACGGCGGCGCGCTCGTAGTTCTCCTTCTCCACTGCCTTTTCCAGCTCGCGCTCAAGCTTCTCGCGCTTGCTCGGCGGCGCCTGGATCTGGGCCTGCCTGTCGATCTGATCGATCAGGTCCTGCAGGCTCTGCACCGACCGGTTGCGCTCGAACTCGAAGATCTCGTTGTTCGGGATCTCCTCGAGGTTCTCGATCTCCTTGAGGCCGTTCTTGAGGATCCTCAGCGCGCCGCGGTAATCCTCGCGCTCCTTGAGCTGCAGCAGCGCCTTGGACATCACCTGCATCCGCAGGATGTACGGCCGGTACTGGTCGAGCATCTCGACGTGCTCCTGCTTCCCGGCGTGGCACCGCACGAACTCGAGCAGCCGCAGATTGCGACCGGTGTCGCGCATGCAGAGGCGATAGTCCTGGAGCTGGAAGAATCGCAGATAGCGGTAGTAGAAGAGGATCCCCTCGGCGTGCAGGCGCTCGCAGGACTCGTCATCGAGGACGAACTCGCGTCCGTACACGTGCGCGAGGTGGCTGTAGTGATCGAGCCAGGAGTCGAACCCCTCGGGACGCAGCCCGTCGGGCCGCCCGTGCACCTCGTACTGCTCGATCCCGAGTGGGAGCCGCACCTGGAGCACCTCGCGGCCGTTCGGCATCCGCACGCGGCGGATGTTCTTCTCGGAGTCCTCCTCCTCGTACTCCCAGCCCCTGAGGATCGGAGAGATGTCGTTGATCGAGTCGTGCTTCTTCATGACGTTGCCCTGCGGGCAGCTGTCTTCCGGGCTCGCCGGGGAAGGCGCTCGCGCGTCTTCTCGTCAGCGCCTCCGAAGTCTGCGGGCTTCACAGTCCCGTTCGAGAGCGCTCGCGACCGTAATTCGCACGTCTGTCTTCGCACGCCTGATTTCGCGCGCGTTTTCGCGCGTCTGTGCGCGAGTCCGTTCGCGACTCTCCTCTTCACATTTTCGATTCTACCAAAGGTCCGACCTCGATTCACTCCGAAACAGAGCGCCGCCGGAATTCCGCCGCGACTCTTGACTTTCATTTCTTGACATCATCGCGTTCAGCGAGACTCAAAACGGCCGTCGTCCGTCGATCAGCTCGTGCGCCGCGCGCAGGATCTTCCACCGTCCCTCCTCGACGATCAGGTCGCCCGTGAACGCGATCGTGCTCACTCGCTTCTCCCGCGGCGAGCCGTCGTCCCCGTCCTTGCCGCTCGAGGCGGCGCGACGGTGAAACGAGACGATCACGCGGACCGTCGCCGTCTTCTCCTCGCCGTCGGCGATCGAGATGGAGTCGTCGTCGAGCTCGGCCAGCTCGCACCGGTAGAGGAACTCGCTCTCCGCGTCGAGGTTCCGGCGCACGAATCCCATGAAGGCGAGGATCGTCTGCTGGCGGTCCAGGCCGGAATCGATCTCACGGAAGTCCTCGGCGAGGGCGCCGCCGATCCGTCGCGCGCTGCCGTCGTTGAACGCCTCCTCGAGCGACTCGAGCATCCACCGGATCTTCGTCTCGTCGGACGCCAGCGTCACGGCGAACCAGTAGACCAGGATCCCGATACCGATCCCGGCGCCGCCGACGATCAGGAACTTCCGCGCCATCGCTCACCTCCATGACCGTCAGCGATTATAGCCGGGCGGCGTGCGGGAATCGCGCCGCCACATTCCAGCGAAGAACGCCATTGCCCGCCCGCGGTCGCCGTCTATAATCGGCGCGGCACGGAGCGGCGAGCGTGACCACCCGGACGGAGTCGAAGAGAAACTGCGAGGTGGGGGAGGCGGGCGGCGACGCGGGTCGTCGGACCGGCTCGATGCTTCACTGGGTGCTCTTCCTGAGCCGGCCGTTCGGGATCAGCCTCGGCCTCTTCATCGCGCTCAACCTGTTCCTCGCCCTCAAGGAGCCGATCCTCTCGGCCACCAACGTCTGGCTCGGCGTGCCGCTCTCCGAGCCGTGGCGGTCGCTCTTCGCGTCGATCCTCGGTGTGGCCTTGCTCGCGCCGCACAAGCTCGGGGAGCGGCGCTGGCTGCGGCTCCTCGCCGCCGGAATCATTCTCGGCTTCCTCCTGCTGGTCCTGAGCAACGCGTTCGCCTACTACCACAAGCTGTTCTCGGGAGACATCTCGACCCACGCGAAGTTCCCCTTCAGCCTCGTGGTGGCGCTGATTCTCGCCATGGAGCTCGCCCGCGTGCTGGCCTGGCGTCCAGCGCGCCTGCCGCTGCCCGCGCCGGCGAAGCGATTCTTCGGCACCGCGCTGGTCGGACTGGCGTGTTTCGTACTGATCCTCGCGCACATATACACCTTCGGGATGACCGACTACTCGCAGAACGCGCGCGGCGTGCAGGCCGCCGTGATTCTCGGCGCGCGGGTGTACCGCGACGGGACCCTGTCGACGGCGCTCCGGGACCGGGTCGATCGCGGCGTCGAGCTCTTCAAGGACGGGGTGGTGCGCTTCCTGATCCTCAGCGGCGGCACCGATGCGAGCGGCACGAGCGAGCCGATGGCGATGGCGACCCACGCCATGCGGCGGAGCGTGCCGCCGGGCGCGCTGATCTTCGATCTGGGGGGAAACACGACCTACGACTCGGCGCGCAACTGCGCCAGCATCGCCAGGGACGAGGGCTTCGATGCGCTGATCGTCGTCAGCCAGTACTTCCACAACGCCCGCGTCAAGCTGATCTTCGAGCGCTCGGGGGTGCGCTGCTACACGGTGCCCGCCAGGCCGTCACGGCCGTTCCGGCGCGAGGTCTACTTCCTGTGCCGCGAGGCGGTGGCGTATTTGTACTACTTGTTGTTTCACCACTGAGGTGGGCCCGTCCCCGTCGCTCACCGGGAGAACGAGAACTCCGCGTGGTTCGGTTCTTCGAGGACGAGGGCGACTTCGGGCACGGGACCGGGACCGGGGACGGGGACGGGGACGGGGACGGGGACGGGGACGGGGACGGAGGCGAAGAGCGGTCAGCACCCCGCGCCGCACGTCGAGCAGCGGTAGCCGCGCAGGACGTTGCGGTAGTGTCCCGCGGTGACCAGCACGCGTCGGTAGCGCGCGCGACCGTAGTGGTCGTATCCGATGAAGACGCTGTGGTAGACCGGCGCGATCCACACGCGCGCGTAGATCGGCGCGCGCACGTGGCGGTGCCGCCGGTGGTAGGCGCCGTGGTGGCCGTATCGCCGGTATCCGTGATGGCCGCGCCAGTGCGAATCGCGGTAGCGGTGGTGGTAGTTGACGTACGCTCCATGGCGGCGATTGCCGTAGCCGACGCCGATCGAGAAACCGTCGCTGCCCACGCCGACATGGACACCCCAGCGGTCACGCGCCTCGGCGCGCGGCGTGAATCCGACGAACGCGGCGACCGCGACGGCTGAGATCACCAGCGCCCGCATCAGGGTGCGCGGGACGCGGCGAGTCGAGATCCGGCCCGCCGTCATCCGGCCCGCGATCATCCCGGGCTCGGTTTCGAGTGTGCGCGACGTCATTGTGGGCCTCCTCTGCAAAGCTCTCGGCCCTGCGTGAGGCAGGGCATCGTGGTTGCTGCAGGGATGGACGGTCGGCCGGGGGGATTATTCAGCCGCTGGGGGGAGGCGGGTGGGGGGTGTCTGGGTTTGGGACGATTCTGTGGGGTTTTTGGTGCCGGAGTCGGATTCGTCCGAGGGCGAGACCGATTCGGAGACAGAGTCAGAGTCAGAGACGGAGACAGAGGACGGAGACAGAGACAGAGGGCAGAGTCGACGCGCGGGTACTCAGACCGGCGGGGGGCGGCGGCGTCGCCTGGTGAATTGTAACCGGTGCTCGGTCGAGTCAAGAGTGCCCTCGCTTCGCTCGGCGACTTCGTCGCTCTTGACACGCCCTGCGCTCCGGTTGCGCGGAGGGAAAGCGCCGCCGCAACGGGTCGGCGGCCACGGTACTCTTCCCTTTGTCGATCGGAGGTCGAATGAAACGCTTCGAAGCTCTCGAACTCGCTCTGTCTGCCGTTCGTTCTTTGCGTCCGCTGGTCCCGTCGATTCGCCGGCGTGATCCGCGACTGGCGACTCACATACGTGACGCGGCGTCGTCGATTGCTCTCAACCTGGGCGAGGGGAATCGGCGTGCGGGCCGGGATCGGATTCACCTCTGGAGGATCGCTTCGGGGAGCGCCGAGGAAGTTCGCACGGCCTTGCGTGTGGCGCTGGCGTGGGGATACCTCGCCGAGCGGCAGACCGTGGAAGCGCAGCGGCAAATCGACCAGCTCCAAGCGGTGCTCTGGAAACTGACGCGGTGAGCCGCGTTCGCCCGCTTCAGAACTCCTCGATCTTTCCCGCGACCACCAGGCCGAGGCGGACGGCGCTGGCCTTGGTCTTTTCGAGGGGTAGCTCGAAGTCGACGATGTGCCAGCCCCACTCCTCGTCGTGGAAGATCGCCGGCAGGGTGTCGGGCTTCTTGTGCTTCTCCGTCGAGATCAGGTAGAGGGTTGCCGGGTGGCTCGTGCCCGAGACGTCCGTGCTGATGTCGACGATCTTGCGCGTCGGCAGCGGCTCGAGCTTGGTGTCCTTCTTGGCCGGCGAGAGCAGCACGAAGTCCCGCGTGTCGGAGACGCCGAGGTGATCGCCGTCCTGGGGCTGGATGGCGTAGCGGATGGTGTACACGCCGGGGCCGATCTTCTGGTCACGGATATCGTGGTGGTCCCGGTGGTAGCGCGCGACGCCGAGCAGCGTTCCCTCGGCGAAGCTCTTCAGAAAGGAGACTCCCTGGAGCACCTTGACGCCCTTGGGATCGACGGGGGGCATGTCGGTCCGGAACCAGAGGTCGAGGACCGGGCGCTTCTTCGAGTCGACGACGCGGACGCCCTCGCGCGCCACCGCGGCCGAGAGCGCCGCCGCGGCCTCCTTCGGCGGTCCCTCCTTGAGGGTCCCGACCGTGTAGTCCTCGGCAACGGTCGGCGCGCCCGTCAGTGACAGGCCCAGCGCCAGGAGCGCGGGAAAGACCGACAGCGGTCCCGCGCTCGCTCTCGAGTAGGGCGAGTTCGACATCGTGCTCCCTATTGCGTCAGGCGGTCAGCGTCAGGCGGTCAGCGTCAGAGAGAGAACGTCCCGACCATGGCGCTGCGCTTGAACGGATCGCTCCATCGCGCGTTCAGCCCCTTGCCACGGTAGTAATGGACGATCGTCTTCGCGCAGCGGAAGGCGTCGGTCGACGCGAGCGACGGGTACGCCACCTCCTCGTTGCCACAGTGGGCGTCGCCGAGGCGGCTGAGCGCCGTCGTCTTGACCTTCAGCGTGTCCTTGACCTCGAGGGTCACCTCGACGTCATCGCGCGTGTAGGAAATATCCGCGCGCCGGACGTCGAGGACATTGGTGAAGTACTTGCCCGCCAGCTTCTTGCCGAGCGCGATGAGCGCCCTGGCCTGCTCGTCCGTCGCCCTGCGGTCGACGAAGACGATGGTCTTGACCGCGCCCTCGCCCCGGCTCATCAGCGTTCCCTCGGCGCGCACGGCTGCCGTGAGCTTGAGCCCGGCGAGGTCCTGGCCGAGCCAGCTGCCCTTCGCCACCGACCAGCCGAGCACCGCGAACTCGCCGGTGGTGTTGAGCTCGGCGTTCGAGAAGCACGGGCCCGTCCACACGTCGCAAGTGCGCGCCTCGACGTACTCGCCGAGGACGACGGCGTCCTTCTTGGGCACCCCGACCTTGCCGTCGTGGCAGACGTCGCCGGCGCTCGTGTGACAGACCGGGGTGTCCGCCCGGACGCCCGAGGCGAGGAAGAAAGCGGCGATCGAGCAGACAGAGAGTGAGATTCGTGCCAATCCGTGCAGTTTCCCGGACAGTGTCGTGGACATTGGACAAGCCTCCATTCTGGACCAGGGCGCCCGGGCCACGAAAGCGCTCCGTGCGGCCTCGCGGGACGCCTCGAGCGACTATTGTGTGCGGCTTTCGCCCCGACATCAACCGTGAGCCGGAGACCCGCGATCGGTGCCGGGGGAGAGGGGGCGCGAGGGGGGATCGGGCGGAGGCTGTCCGCCCGGAGGGACGATCGCCGGGGGCGGGACCGACCGATCGGAGCGCTTGCCCGATCGGGGAGGCCCCGGCCCCCCGGAAAACGGCTGTACAAAACCGGTCGACCGGGTCGGCGGTCGGGGCTCAGACCAGCGAGTCGATGCCCACGAAGCAGCGCCGCGACGTGCCGACCGAGCAGCACTCGATGTGGACCCGCTCGCCGTCGGGGCCGCGCCCCTTGTGCGTGCACTCGCACCAGAAGGAGACGGCGTCGTAGGGATCGAAGAGCGACTCCTCGCCCTCGCCGGCGTCGGGGTTGTCGACGTGGATCAGCATCTCCTTGCAGCGGAGCTTCTGGCAGACCTTCTCGGGCTCGTACTTGAATGCCATGGTCAAATCCTCCTGCCGGTGGCGGCGGCCAGCAGCGCGCGCTTCACCGCCGTCCGGGTCAGCTGGACCTTGAACTTGTTGCCGGAGAGCGGTCGCGCGTCCTCGACGGCCCGGGCCGCCGCGTCGGTGGCGGTGAGCTCGGAGATCTCCTTGCCGGCGAGGCTCGCCTCCGCGGACGCGGCGCGCCACGGCACCGGCGCGACGCCACCGAGAACGATGCGCGCCTGGCGGACGCGCCGTCCGTCCATCTCGAGAACGACGGACGCGAGCGCCAGCGGCCAGTCGTGCGACTCCTTGTGCCGCACCTCGTAGGTGGCGCTGCGCCCCGTGCACGGCGGAATGACGACGTGCGTCAGGACGTCGTCGGGCTTGAGGACGTTCTCGCGGGACATGTCGACCGACGGCATGGTGAAGAACCGCTCGAGCGGAATCTCTCGCGGGCCGTCCTTGCCCGCGACACCCGCCCGGGCGCGGTACGCGATGAGCGGCGGCGCGGCGCTCGAGGGGTGCACCATGACGCACGGCTGGTCGGTGCCGTAGATCGCGTGCAGCTCGTTGTCACCGTCGACCGCGGCGCAGATCGAGTCGCCGCGCTTGCGACACGGCGTGTTCTCGTTGCGGTAGTACCAGCAACGCGGACGCGCGCAGAGGTTGCCGCCGAGCGTGCTCATGTTGCGGATCTGCGGCGTGGCGACGTCGTACAGGGCCTCCTGCAGCGCCGGGAATCGCGACGCCACCTCGGCGCTGTCGAGGATCTCGGTGATCGTGACGTTGGCGCCGATGCGCAGCGAATCACCGGCCGCCGAGATGCCGTCGAGCTCTCCGATCCCCTTGATGTTGACCAGCGTCCCCGGCTCGAGGATGTGGTCCTTCATCAGGTTGATCAGGTCCGTCCCGCCGGCGAGCGCCAGGGAGTCCTTGCCGAGGTTCTTGACCGCGGTCGAGATCGAGTCAGCGTGGATATAAGCGAAAGTCTTCATGGTCAAGCCCTCCCTTCCAGCGCTTCGATGACCCGGCGCGGTGTGATCGGTATGGTGGGCACGCGGACACCGATCGCGTTGGCGACGGCGTTGGAGATCGCGGCCGCGGTCGGGATCGTCGGCGGCTCGCCGATGCCGATCGTACCCCGCTCCGGATAGTCGAGCAGGACGACGTCGATCTCGGGGATGTCGCCGGCGCTGGCGAGCAGATAGAGCTCCATGTCGGCGTTGATGTGCTGGCCGTACTTCTCGTCCATGCGACGGAGCTCGAAGAGGCCATAGTTGATCCCCCCGATGACGCCGCCGTACACCTGGCTCTCGCACAGGAGGCGGTTCATCACCAGGCCGCAGTCGGCGACCGCCACCACCTTGTTCAGTCGCACGCGTCCGGTCTCGACGTCGACCGAGACGTCGGCGAACTGCGCGCCGCCGACGCCGCTCGACGACATGCCGCGGCCGTCGTTCCTGCTGGCGCTCTGCCGGATCGGCTCCTGGCCGATCAGCGCGCACGCCTGGCGCCACGTGTAGCCGCGCTCGACGTCACCCTTGACGTAGACGCGGCCGCCCTCGGCCTCCAGCGCGTCGGGCTGGACGCCCAGCTTCGGCGCGACTTTCGTGAAGAGCTCATCGCGGGCCTGCATGCTCGCCACCGCGACCGCGAGGCTGACGCCACCGCACGTGGTGCTGCCGCCGCTGCCTCCGGCGGGCGGGTAGTCCGAGCTCCCGATGCGGCCGTTGACCTCCTCGACCCGGAGCCCGAGGATCTCCGCGGCCACCATCGGCACCAGCGTCGTCGTGCCGGTGCCGAGGTCCTGCGTGCCGCACTCGACGGTGACGTGGCCCGTGGGCTGGATCGTGCAGGTGGCCTGGGCGCTGCCGGCGCGGCCTCCCCAGGTGCCGATCGCGCAGCCGACGCCGTGCTTCCACGGACCGGGCTGCGAGGCGTCGCGGGGGTGCCACTTCTCGTTCCAGCCGATGCGCGCCGCTCCCAGCCGCAGTTCCTTGATCCAGATCGGCTGCAGGTTGCTGTTCGGAAGGTTGCGAATCCGGAACTCCACCGGGTCGAGGTTCGGGTCGAACCGATGGCAGAGGTCGTCCATCAGCGCTTCCATGATCAGGCAGCCCTGCGGGTGCCCGGGAGCTCGCATCGCCCTGGCGTCGCCGGCGTTGATGAAGAGGTCGGTGTGCTGCCGGCGGCGGTTCTCGACCTCGTAGATGTAGGGCAGCGGGAAGCCGGCGCCGCGCGAGTGGCCTCCGGTGCCCCAGGTCGAGGCGTCGAACGCGATCAGCTTGCCGTTGGCGTCGACTCCGGCCTTCACCTTGCCGTAGCCGGACGGGCGGTTGCCGCCGGCGACGTGCTCCTCGGCGCGGTCGAGCATCAGCTTCACCGGCGCGCCCGCCTTCCTGGCGAGCTCGGCGGCGGCGATCCCCTGCACGTCGGGCCCGAACTTGCTGCCGAAGCCGCCGCCCATGTAGTGCGTCACGCACGTCACGTTCGGCGTGTTGAAGTGGTTGACGAGCGCGTTCTTGGTGGCGTGGACCGCCTGCGTCGACGCCCACACCGTCAGGTTGTCGCCGTCCCACTTGGCGACCAGCCCGTGGGTCTCGAGGCAGACGTGCGTGACCACCTCGCAGCCGTACGTCCCCTCGTGGGTCGCCGCGGCCCTGGCGAGGACCGCGTCGACGTCCTCGCCGCGCTCGTCCTTGTTGCCGACGCGCACCGCGGGCGGACCGGCCTGGAAGGCCGCGGCCTCGCTCGCGACGTGCGGCAGGACCTCGTACTCGATGCGGACGGCGCGGGCGGCGTCCTCGGCGAGCTCCGGAGTCGCCGCGGCGAGCGCGACGACCTCGTCACCGGCGTACTCGACGGTGTCCTTGCCCTGCTCGCCCGGAGTCTTGAGATTGATGACGGCGCGCACGCCGGGCATGCGCTCCGCCGGGCCGGTGTCGATCGACACCACCTTCGCCTTCGCGTGCGGACTGCGGACGATCTTGCCGTGGAGCAGCCCGGGGAGGTTGACGTCGAAGGAGTACTTCGCCTGTCCCGACACCTTCTCCAGGCCGTCGAGCCGGGGCACGTTCGCTCCGATGATCTGTCGTTGCTCTGGCCAACTGGGCATGGCGCTAACCTCCCTTCATCCTGACAGAGGCCAGCTGCACCGCCTTGAAGACTCCGCCGTAGGTGCCGCAACGGCAGATGTTGCCGTTCAGCGCCCGCTTGATCGCCTCGAGGCTCGGGTGCGCGTGGCGGTCGAGGAGGTTCTTGCTCGAGACCACGAAGCCCGGAGTGCAGAAGCCGCACATCAGGCCGTCGCACTCGACGAACGCTTCCTGCACCGGATGTGGCTCGTCACCGGTCGCGAGTCCCTCGACGGTGGTGATCTTCTTGCCCTGCGCCTCGATCGCCAGCATCGAGCAGCTGTAGACCGTCTTGTCGTCGATGATGACGGTGCACGCGCCGCAGCTCCCCCGATCGCAGACTCGCTTCGAGCCGGTGAGGTCGACGGGCGCGTTCGCCTTCTGCTCGATGTGGTCGCGGAGCGCGTTGAGGAGCGTCACGCGCGGCTCGACCCTGAGGCGCTTCTCCTGGCCGTTGACGTTGAGGACGATTTCCACCGGTCCCGGACCGACCGGGGCGCCGCTCTGGGCGGCGGGCGGCGACGCCCCGAGAACGCCGTTCTCGGAGACGGCGGCGGCGCCGGCGGAGAGCGCCACGCCCTTCAGGAACCCGCGCCGGCTCAGTTCGCCGGGCGATTCCTGTCCGGAGCCTCCCCGTGGTGTGTTGTGTTTTTCCTCGCGCATGGAGACCTCTCCCAGACTGTTGCAGACTGGATCGGACTGGTACCGACTGTCGGAACGAATTCGCGGCGGAGCGACCCGAAACCGCTTCACCCTGACACTCTTTGTATCCGCTCGCGGTCCCGCGTCGCAAGCGAAATGTGCGCGGCCGGCGCGTCTCAGAGCTCGGCGACGAGCCTCTCGAGGCGCCGCCCGTACTCGACGTAGGTGCTGAACGCCTTCTCGGGGTCCTCGATGTCCTGCTTCAGGTGGATCACCGACGCGAGGTGGGGCTCGATCGAGACGCCGCCGTCGTAGCCGCGCGAGATGAGATCCCCGAGGATGCGCCGCACGTGGCCGACGCCCTCGCCGGCGAAGCAGGCGCGCTCGTCGCCCTTCCGTTCCGGCTGGAAGTAGTCCTTGATGTGCACGTAGACTATCCGGTCGCGCACGCCCTCGTAGTACTCCCACGCGTCCTGTCCGTAGTGACACGGGTTGCCGGTGTCGAAGACGAGTTGCAGGCGCGGCGAGCCGACCTCCTCGAGCAACTCCATCGTCTGACGCGGTCCGAGCCCGCCCCAGCCGTTGCAGTTCTCGTGCACCAGTGTGACGCCTCCCTCCTCGGCGATGCCCGCGAGCACGCGCAGGCGTCGGATCACCTCCGCGCGCCAGTCCTTCTCCTTCCACGGAGGATCGGCGTTCGGGTAGCTCATGCAGCGGATGAACGGCGCGTCGAGCGTCTTCATGCGCGGGATGGCGCGCTCGAGCTCCTTGACGTCGATCTCGAGGTCGCCGCTGATCGGCCGCGCCCAGTTGCAGAGCTGCGAGGCGAAGCAGGAGACCCGGAGGCCCGCGTCGTCGAGCTTCGACCTGATCTCCTCGAACTTCGCGTCGTCGACGTCCGTCAGGTTGACGCCGTCGATGTTGCGCATCTCGATGTGCTTCCAGCCGAGCTCGCGGTGGGCGCGGATCTGGGTGTCGATGTCCTTCGCCGCCTCGTCGGCGATCCCGGAGAAGAATCCTCGGAACTCCATCGGTAGCTCCCGGCACTGTACGGGGTTTCAAGTTCTCGGCTCGACGTTTAGAGTATGTGTCTCCCGGGAAGAAGACAAGGGGCCTTCATGAGTGGCGACAGACCACCGCACGACCGCCTCGACGAGGACCTCGACGACGGCGACTTCCCCGACGATCCCGTCTACGTGCACGCGCGGCGCGAGGCGCTGGTCGTTTTCCTCGCCTGGCTGGTCGCCGGAATCGTCACCATCTCGGTCTCGGTGTGGCTGGGCTACGACGTCGACCCGGAGGAGGTGACGCTCATCCTCGGGATCCCGTCGTGGGTCGTCCTCGGCGTCATCGTGCCGTGGATGCTCGCCGTGGCCTTCGGCGCCTGGTTCAGCCTGCGGTACATCGTCGAAGACGACCTCGGCTCGGACCCGGAGGAGCCGCCGCATGAATGACGGTGCCTCGGCGACCTGGTCGGTGGTGACGTTCTTCGGCTACACGGCGGCCGTCTTCCTGCTCGCCATCCTCTCGCACCGCCTCCTCAGCGGACGCAGCTTCCTCAAGGAGTACTTCCTCGGCAGCCGCGGACTCGGGGTCTGGGCGCTCGCCATGACGTACGCCGCGACCAGCGCCAGCGGCGGCAGCTTCACCGGCTTCCCGGCGAAGATCTACGAGCACGGCTGGATCCTCGCGCTCTGGATCGCGAGCTACATGGTGGTGCCGATCGTCTGCCTCGGGCTGCTCGGCAAGCACCTCAACCAGGTGGCGCGGATGACGGGCGCCATCACGCTGCCGGACGTGCTGCGCGACCGCTTCCGCAGCCCGACGCTCGGCATCCTGCTGTCGTCGATCCTGGCGTTCTTCATCGCCATCAACCTGGTGGCGCAGTTCAAGGCGGGCGGCACCATCCTGCAGGTGCTCCTCCAGGACCAGCCGTTCTTCCGGCAGATCGCCGAGTCGATCGCGTGGCTGCCCCGCTCGCTCTACCTGCTCGGCGATCCGGCCGACGCACCGTCGCCGACGTACGGCCTCGGGCTGCTGCTCTTCGCCGGCGGCGTCGTGCTCTACACCGCCTACGGCGGGTTCCGCGCCGTCGTCTGGACCGACGTCCTCCAGGGCCTCGTGATGTTCGTCGGCGTGCTGATTCTCCTCCCGCTGGCGATCTACAAGGCCGGCGGGCTCGGCGAGGCGACGCGGCATCTGACCAGCGTCGAGTCGGAGCGGCTCGGACGGATCGAGCTCCGCGTGGTGGGGCCGGGTGTGCCGGTGATCGAGCCGGGTACCGCGGTGCGCATCACCATCGACGGCGTCGCCCACGACTTCCGCACCGTCGAGCCGCTCGAGATGGCCGCCGAGCCAGCCCCGGACCGCACCGCCCCGGGGACCCTGCTGGTGCGCGCCGAGCAGCCCGGCGCGCTGCCCTCGGCGGCGATCGACGGTGCGGGCGAGGCCATTGCCATCGATGGCTGGCCCTCCGGCGACGGGCTCTTTCCCGACGGGTACCGCCTGCCGCCGGCGCGCAGTCTGGTCACGGGACCCGGGCCGCGGTCGGGCGAGTTCGACGGGTTCCTGCCGCTCGGCCTGGCGATCTCGTTCTTCGTCATGTGGGCGATCACCGGCGCCGGGCAGCCGCACACGCTGGTGCGGCTGATGGCGTTCAAGAGCTCCCGTGTCTACAAGCGCTCGATGTTCACGGTGACGTTCTATTACTCGCTGATCTACCTGCCCCTGGTGGCGATCTTCGTCTGCGCGAGGAAGATCGTGCCGGCGCTCGACGACCCCGACCAGGCGATGGCCCGCACGGTGATCGCCGTGGCGCCGGCGGTGCTTGCCGGCATTCTGCTCGCGGCGCCGTTCGCGGCGGTGATGTCGACGGTCGACAGCTTCCTGCTGATGATCAGCTCGAGCCTCGTGCGGGATATCTACCAGCGCTCGATCCGCCCGAAGACGAGCGAGTCGACCATCCGGCGCCTGAGCTACACGACGACCGTGGTCGTCGGCGTCGTCGTGACCATGGGCGCCCTCAACCCGCCGATGTACCTGCAGGACATCATCGTCTTCACGTCGGCCGGCCTGGCGAGCTGCTTCCTGGCGCCGATGGTCTACGCGCTCTACTGGAAGCGCGCCACCACGGCGGGGATCATCGCGGCGATCGTCGGCGGGTTCGTGGCGCTGATGGCGCTCTACGCCATCAACTGGGTGCGCGCCGGGAGCATCGGCCCCTACAACCTCGGCGGCTTTCTGCCGGCGGTGTGGGGCCTCGTCGTGTCGTTCGTCGCGGGGTTCGTGGTCAGCCTGGTGACCCCGCGCCCGCCGCGGGACCTGGTGCGTTTCTACTTCTCGGCGAGGCGTTGAATGCGTGTTGCGGTTCTTATATATATGGCGGTCGGGGAAACGAGATCCTGTAAGGACATGCTTCCGAGTGGCCCCGCCCGTACACGTACCCGTTCCCGTTCCCGTTCCCGAAACGTCGAACCGGGAACGGGGACGGGAACCCAAGCGGCGGAGACGACTGCGAGTTCTGCCGTCCTGAATCGTCCATAACGCGCCATGCCATCAGCCAGGAACGTCGTCGTCGCCCAGTCGGGCGGACCATCGCCGGTGATCAACAGCTCGCTCCGGGGCGTCGTCGAGACGTGCCGGATGTTCCCCGACACCTTCGGCACCGTCTACGGCGGCTGGCACGGCATCGAGGGCGTGCTTCGCGAGGAGCTCCTCGATCTCTCCGCGCAGGACGAGGAGGAGATCGCGCTGCTGCGCACGACGCCGGCGGCGGGCGCCATCGGGACGTGCCGCTACAAGCTCAAGGAGCA